>CAZLTT010000043.1:0-15596 GCA_964562515.1 uncultured Micavibrio sp. | reverse complement strand
AAGCCCTTAAAACTTGCTGACATCGCCGAAGAAATCGAAATGCATGAA
Source organism: uncultured Micavibrio sp. (assembly GCA_964562515.1). Taxonomy (GTDB): domain Bacteria; phylum Pseudomonadota; class Alphaproteobacteria; order Micavibrionales; family Micavibrionaceae; genus TMED27. Next base: position 15,548 of record CAZLTT010000043.1, on the reverse strand, counting down.
AGTACGGTATCCCGCGTCACCACAAATAAATATATCGGCACACCGCGCGGTATTTTCGAGTTGAAATATTTCTTCTCCACCGCCCTCGTCAGCGAGGACGGCACCGCGCATAGCGCAGAGAGCATCAAAGCACGGATTAAAAGCCTGACCGACGAAGAAGCACCGTCAAAAATTTTAAGTGATGACAAAATTGTCGAAATACTCAAAAGCGAAGGCATAGACATCGCCAGACGTACGGTCGCAAAGTACAGAGAGGCCATGCATATCGGCTCCTCCGTTCAGCGCCGCAAAGAAAAAAAGCACCTGCGTACGTAAAAATCGCTAAAGACTGCTCGTCGCCGCGCTTACACCAAATACAAATAAAATTTCACATTTTTGTTCCATAAAATTCATTTTTTGGCATAGGCAAAGCATGTTATAATTATAGCTATAAGCCTTAAAATCGGAAAAATCTTGGAAGGACGACTCGATGGAACTGAATGTTCATGGAAAACAAATAGACGTCGGTGATGCTTTGCGCACCCATGTCGAAGACAAACTCTCAGATCTTAATGAAAAATATTTCAACCACGCAGCTTTCGCGACTGTAACTTTCTCTAAGGAAGGACACGGCAAACCCGAAACGCGCGCACATATTTTAATTCAACTTGGTAAAAACGTAATGGTCGTTGCCGATGCAACGGATCACGACCCATATGCGTCTTTTGAAGCAGCCGCGACAAAAGTCAGCAAACAAATGCGTCGTTACAAAAAGAAGCTTCGTGACCACCATGAGCGTGTCGAACAAACACCGGAAGAAGAAATTCTGAAAGCGCGTGACTATGTTCTCGCGGCCGCGCCGGAACAAGACGATGCTCCTGAAGCCGAAGCGCCTGACGAACCGTTGATCGTTGCGGAAATGACTCAGGAAATTCTCACTATGAGCGTTTCGGACGCCGTTATGCGCCTTGATCTATCCGGTCAGCCGGCCCTGATGTTCCGCAACGCCAGCCACGACGGCATCAACATGGTCTACCGCCGTGAAGACGGAAACGTCGGCTGGGTCGACCCTGAAGGCCACGGTAAATAATTGACATTTTAACTTGGTGAAGTTGTAAGCGCAGGATCCCCTCCTGTGCTTGCTACCATTGTGTCTGCGGCACCTGGCGGCGAAGGAAGCCCAGCAAATTGCTGCAATCTGTTAGACTCAGCGATCTGAGCAGGCGACCAATAATCGGAATGTGACTTTTCAATGTATTCGTATGTTTGGTTACGCCAAAGGTTTCTAGCCCCTACCCCTTTCGCAGCACGTTCTGCTGCTGCAAAATCCATCCAGTCATCTATACCTATGTTCGGACCGCGATGGCCTTGAACCCAATCAACAGCCCCGTCACCGCCATTATAGGCAACCATAGCCAATCTCTGATCACCATATCTTTGTGTCCTGTCGCCAATCATAGCAATCGCCGCGGGAATAGCTTTATCTGGGTTCATACGATCAGCTTCGGTTGCTAACCCCCAACGACGACCGGTTTCGGGCAAGAATTGAGCAATACCTTGAGCACCGGCATCACTTTCGGCTTGAGGATAAAACGGCGTCCAACGGCCATTTACAAGATCTGTAGATTCCTGGAAAAGTTGGTTCACAACCAAGTTAGCGTCTAACGGAATCTCGCCGGGGCCAAGGTTATTGTTGTACTCAGCCACCTCGTCGTAAATTTTTTCAACGAAATAGCGCACGGGCACCGTTCGTCCATCCGGCAAGGTCCTTTGTGAATCCAAATGTGCGAACAAATCTGGGCGCAACATAGTCATCGCGCCAGTTGATAAAGTATTACCCGGAGCAGTTAATTCATCGATCCACTCAGAACGCGGGTTTCCGTCCGGGAACGTCTCGTCCCACGTATTACGCAACCACGTTCTATTAGAAGAGGACGCATGCCTCCAGACCATGGCCAAAGCATCTTCACTCATAGAGGTCAGTAATTCAGGGTTAGATTTAAGCGCGGCCATAACACCGCCATTGCCATCAGTGCCATTCACAGTCATGCGCCCGGCCGTTCCATCTACGCCGCCCGGACTTAACCCCTCAGCTGCAAGTGTTTCCTGCAAATCAGCGATTTTACTACTCGTCATCACACTCGCGGACAAAATCTCTTCTAATGGGCGCACCGTTCCGGAAACAGCGCGAAACGTATCCCCCAAGCCTGGCGCAGGCGTATTAGCATCCGCCAAAGTTACTCCTTCGAGATCAACGCTTTGACGCCGGGCCTCGCGCCCTATCGCCGAATGCGGATGCATTTCAATGCCGTATTTTCTCGCAAATTCTGCCGCAGCTCTCGCTGTATTAGGTCCTAAATAACCGTCTTGCTTTCCTGGGTTGAGTTGATAATCATCACGTCCGCCAAAATCCCCATCCAAGGCATCAATACGTTCGAGATAATGTAAATTGGTTTGCAAACGAAGAACTTCATTCGGCGTAAGATTACCATCGTTAATCAAGCGCTGCGTCTCGCTTATAATATTCCCTGTGTAATCGGAATTTTGCGGCTCATCAGCACCATAAAGCTCCAGGGCCATGCGCAAGCCATGCTGTGTAAAAGGCCCATCAATTCCATCGGCATAGTATTTATGTGGATGTGCCGCATACAGCCCCAAAGCTGTGAGGATGTTTTGTAAATCGGTAATCAGTTCTGAAGATTTATCAGCGGTCGCCTGATATTGCGTGACAAAGTCCCTGATCCGCGCGGGATCACTGACAATTTCCTGAATTTCGGCTTCATTCAAAGCCATTACACAACCCTCAAATTTATTATCTTTTTCTTATTTATGCCCAAATTATGGTCATAAAGCTTTAACATTTAGTTAAATGTCGCCTGCGCAGCGCCAAATTCTGCCCTTTTTTACCTCGTAAAAAATTTTTTTTGATTGTCCACAGAAGGTCCGATCAGCGCATTTTGCGCTGCAAAATTCCACAAATGTTATTTTTTGGTCATAAAAATATATCAGCTATAACAAACGCTGATAAATCACTGATTTCGCTTCTAATATAAGATATTGCTAATACTGCAATGCGGTAAATTTTTTTCTGGACGCATCTATACGAAGGGAGTACACCAACGCCGAACCTTCGGCGAAGGTTCCTGAATTGACAGCTTTGTATGAGGAAAAATATGAACGATTACGGTCAGGATTTGGATTTTGAAATTATTATCCCGAAGCTCAAAGGGACAACATCCATTCAGATTTTTAAATCGTTATCAGAGCAGGCAGCTGCGCATTTAGGCGTATCAGCTTCTGCCCTCTTTGATCTGATGATTAAAAAGGAAGAAGAAGCCAGCTCGGGCATTGGCGGCGGCGTCGCTATACCCCACGTGCAAGCTTCAGGCCCCAAGAAAAGCCTGACGATCCTTGCAACCCTCAATACCCCTATAGATTTCAACGCAGCAGACGGTGAAGCCGCAGACCTTATCGGTCTGGTTATTTCACCGGAGCGCGACGGCCCTATCCACCTTCGTCGTCTGGCGCGCATATCACGTTTGCTGAGATGTGATGACCTACACAAAAAACTGGTCGAGGCCGATGATGTCGCAACCATCCGCTCTCTACTGATCGATCCGGAAGGCTGGCTGATGGCCGCTTAAAAGTTTCTGCTAAAACACACCTAGGGCCGCTTCTGTAAGCGGCCTTTTTTTATGCTCAATTGTGAGAAATCTGTTTAGTGAACCCGCGTCGAAGCAAGATCATTATGCTCGATAACCTGTATCGCTTCGTCGAGCGATTCCATTACCGACAGCGGCGTTCCGTCAGCCGCGTGAATAGCATATCCTGTTTCTCCTTCCATGGAGATTTTACGGACATATGCCACATCGTGAATTCCGAATGTCAAAAAATCTTGGCTAGACAGACCCTTGAGGCCCTTCGCCGTTGAATCATTATCTGTATAGTTCATCGTATTACCCTCGCAATTTCAGTATACCAAAAAAAGCGTTTCTAAATCACTAAAATCCTCAAACGAAAAGTATATTCGCGTATGCTTATAAAATTGCCGTTAAGAATCAGAGGCTTCGACATCAATCGCCTGTGGAGTTTTGCTGTCTTTTTCTGTGTCGGTAATTTCAATTTTACGTGCTTTGCTTTCCGGCACCACGCGCTCAAGATCGATATGCAATAGTCCGTTATTCAAAGACGCGCCTTTCACTTCAATACCATCGGCCAGAACAAAGCTGCGTTGGAATTGGCGCGACGCTATACCGCGGTGAAGATACACACGTTCAGCATCATCAGTCTGCTTGCCGCGGATCGTCAGCTGGTTACTATCAATCTCGACATCCAGATCATCCATCGTAAATCCGGCAACGGCCAAGGTGATGCGTAAACCCGCTTCGCCTGTCTGTTCTATATTGTAAGGGGGGTATCCTTCCGCGCCTGATTTGCGTAGGCGATCGAAAGTCTTTTCAATTTCATCAAAACCCAGAAATAAAGGGCTGTCGAACAATGTCAGTCGTCCTGTACTCATCTATATCTCCTCATCTTGAGCGAGTTGGTAGAACGGCCCGCATTCGGCACCGTTAAAAGTAATATAGAGATTTTACAGGGAGAGGCAAGATGGCCTATTCAAAGCGGGAGCGAGCGCTTTCCTTAACGAATACACGGTCACAATACCCGCATTCCACGTGATCTTGCCCGTCAAAGCTGTACCACACGAGCGGATGGCCCAAAGCACCACCGCCGCCATCGCATTTAACGCCATCGGCATGGTCATCAACGATAATGATTTCGGGATTTTGTGCAGGGTTCACCTGTTCAGCCATGATTGCATTCTCTTCATGCTTTGTTAAAGTACGAGCTGTATTTATATCGTTAAAGACAAACCAACATCAATCCCTTAAATAAAGGCATTTCGGGCGTAATCATGAAGACAGAGCAACGCGAAGACTTTAATGCGGATGATCTGCACTTTTCCAAAAGCAAACCTGTACAAGCCAACCCCGACAAATATATCGAGATCAGGGTAGACACGGCCAAAGTGATCGAAAGTTGGGCACTATCCCTCTACAGCTTTGAATGGCTAAGCGAAGGGAAGATCAAATCTGTCGAAGATTTGAAAGACAGCGACCAGGAAAAACAAAACGCGATCACCGCCGCAATCGAGAACGGTCAGCCGTTGGAGCAGCCAGTGCTCGGTATCGGTATTCAGGACAACGTAGAAATCGGTTCGGGTAAGGCCGTCTTTTTAACGCTTACATCCTTTGGCGCAAAAACCCTGCCCGTACATATTTTGAAATCCTGCGAGGATGACTTCAAAGCATATCGCGTCGATGCCTGATCTGGCGTATAATAGAAACATGACGTCGAACAATCACAAAAGACAGACAGAGCGCGGCAACGTGCTGTTCTATATTTTAATCGCCGTCGCCCTGTTGGGCGCGCTGTCCTTTGCTGTTGCACAAAGTGGCCGCGGCAATGTGCAACAATTAAGCGAAGAAAGGGCAAGGCTTTTAGGTACGGAAATATTGGAATATTCCAACCTTATCTCAAATGCTCTAACGCAACTTACTTTGCGCGGATGCGATGAAAGCGAGCTGAATTTTGATAACCCGGTAGTGTCCGGATACACCAACGCCGCTGCACCTACAGACGGAAGTTGCGATATCTTCGGAACAAATGGCGGTGGCCTTTCCTGGCAAGAACAAGATCCCGCATCAAGGGACGCAACAAACGAGAATTTCACCGACTACCAAATCAATGCGACAAATAACATCCCAGATCTCAGAAGCTTTAGCGGAGAGCTGATATTCTTGGCTGAAGTGAACCAATTGGTTTGCACGACGATGAATGATCAACTAGGTGTTTCACCGGCCGACCCGCCAAACGTGGAGGCTGGAATGAGCTTACATACCTCCTTTAAATTTACAGGGTCATATTCACAAGTCTCGAACATAAATTCATACGGCCGGGAATTGGCCGCCTGTTTCGAGCACGGCCCATCAGGAAGGCATTACTACTACAAAGTATTGCTGGCGCGCTAATTGGCTTTACGCCATTTCGGTCCTTCGGGCGTATCGACAATCTCGATACCTTGCGCCGCCAACTCATCACGAATTTCATCCGCCCGCGCAAAGTTTTTCGCCGCCTTGGCTGCGGTTCTTTCTTCAAGCAAAGCCTGAATATCATCGCCTTGTTCTTCGTCACCAAAACCAAGCCATGCTGCGGCATCTTCCTGCAGTATGTTTAACAACTCCCCCGCAGCAATTAACTGACCTTTCAACTCTGGTGAATTGTCCTGCTTCAAAAGCGCGTTCATTTCCGCAATTGCCTGTGGCGTATTCAGATCATCACAAAGTGCCTCAAGAACAGCAGTCGGCACATCAACATCAGCAGCATCCATGTCCTTCATTTCATCAAGACGCGCATAAAAACGATCAAGCTGCTTTTTATTCTGCTCGATCTTATCCGCCGACCAATCCAAGGGCTGACGATATTGTGCGGAGAGCAACGTCATGAGTAACTCCTCGCCCGGATACTTCTCAACCAGATCATGCACCAACGTCACATTGCCAAGTGACTTTGACATCTTCTCGCCTTCGACCGTAACAAAACCGTTATGCACCCAGACATTGGCAAAGGCATCCAAATGATCATGCCCATGCGCGCAGCACCTTTGCGCAATCTCGTTCTCATGATGCGGGACTTTCAAATCCGCGCCGCCGCCGTGAATATCAAACGGCAAGCCCAGATGCTTTTCCGCCATTGCCGAACATTCAATGTGCCAACCCGGACGGCCTCTTCCCCAAGGGCTATCCCATCCCGGCTCGTCATCCGCTGATGGTTTCCACAGCACAAAATCCGCAGCATCTTTTTTGTATGATGCAACCTCAACACGCGCGCCTGCAATCTGCTCATCACGGCTACGACCAGAAAGCCCGCCGTAATTCTCGAAAGACGGCACATTAAACAACACATGGCCATCGGCATCATAAGCATGCCCGCGCTCAATCAATTGCTCGATCAGCGCGATCATTTCCGCAATCGTCTCGGTCGCGCGCGGCTGAATATCCGGCGCAGCACAACCCAGCGCCGCCATATCCTCGTTATAAATCCGCGTATATTTTTCGGTAATCGCGTTAATCGGCTCGCCCGTTTCCTTGGACGCCGCCATAATCTTGTCATCAACATCAGTAATGTTGGAAACGTATGTCACCTTAGGATACAGCGTTTTCAAAACCCGCGTAAGCAGGTCAAAAACAACGGCCATACGGGCATTACCGATATGCGCATAATTATAAACCGTCGGCCCGCACGCATAGAGCCGAACATGGCTAGAATCGAGCGGTTCAAAGATCTGTTTCTCGCGTTTGAGCGTATTGAAAAGTGTTAACTGCGGCATATCTAAATAAAAAATATGTAATTTCTTCTGGTCAAGCCCGCATTTAAAAGCTAGAAGACCCGAAACACAAGGATTTTTCACATGGTTTCATCCAAAGATACCTCTAAGGTCGTCGATATGTGCAGTGACGAAAAAAATAGCGCAAAACCATCCCGTGACGAAGCAGAGGATGCCGTGCGCACTCTGCTGCGATACATAGGAGAGGACCCAAAACGTGAAGGTTTGGTAGATACGCCGGCCCGCGTTATTCGTGCCTACGACGAATTTTTTCAAGGATATTGTCAGGACCCAACGGCTGAACTCGGCAAAACATTCGAAGATATCGAAGGATTTGACGATATCGTTCTGGTCAAAGATATCGAATTCACATCTCACTGCGAGCACCACATGGTCCCGATCAACGGGGTCGCCCATGTTGCATACTGGCCGGATGAAGCCGTTGTCGGAATTTCTAAACTGGCGCGTATTGTCGATATATTCAGCAAACGTCTGGTGTCGCAAGAAAACATGACCAACGGCATTGCCAATTGTATCGATGAAACACTCAACCCGAAAGGTGTTGCCGTATACATCGACGCAGACCACCAATGCATGTCGATCCGCGGCGTAAAAAAACGCGCATCCTCTACAGTGACGTCAACATTCAGAGGTAAGCTTGCAGATGATCAAGCCGCGCAAATGCGCTTCTTTACGATGATTGGCGATCAGAAAAAATAACTAGTGGAACAATGTTTCCGTTCCGGCCCGGTCACTTTTCATCTGGGCCCGAACATACGGCGAAGTATTCACTGCATCGATTAACCGTTCCTTTGTGAACGGTTTTTTGATGAACTTACTCGCACCCAGATCAGATGCCATTTGAATACTTTCTTTGAATGAATCCACACTCAGCATCACAACGAACGCACCTTCATCAACGGCATGAATACATTGCAAAGCCTGATGTCCGGTCATTCCCGGCAAATTAATGTCCATGAAGACAATATCCGGCGCATTTTCGATATAGGCTTCGATCGCGGATTCACCGTCCTTACACAGGATCATCTCAAATTTTGTACTCAAAATATTAGAGGCGTAATGAGCGGTAAAACGGTCATCTTCAACCAGCATGACCAATGGCTCATCGCGGCGTTTACGTCGTGCATGAATACTCTCAACCTTATGCGTATCGGCCATTGCCATATAAGATCCTATACATTTCACGCTCAGTAACTTTTGATCAGCGAGCTTTTGATATGTACGCATTTGATTGGCGAATGAATCCATATCGGCCATTCCGCTCGGTAACTTTGCTTCCATAGTCCTGAAAATTGAACGCAATGCTTTACGATCACCTTCGCTCTCCGCTTTTACGATCGCAAAAACATCCATATCATCAAATTTGCAAACCGATCCGCTAAACTGACCATCCAAAGCGCTTTGCAACTCTTCAGCAAAAACGTCGCTTTTCGCGCGCGCTTTCAAAATTTTATCTTGAATCATCGATAAATCCGAAACCAGGTCGTCATGCTTCAAATTCTTTGACAACGAAAAAAACAAGCCAAAATGCTCTTCCGGCTTTCCTCGTAATGTATCTAATTGCGTCAGGAAGTAATGTTCTGCGCTCTCTCGAACGAGTTTCATCTTCTGGTACCCCTATTAATGCCTTCATTTCCCCAAAAAGGCAGTTTCACACTGCTCTGGGAAAATTATAGCCCGAAAGCGTTAAATTTTTATTATGGAATTATGGATTAAGACGAAGAGTCCACGGAATCTCTGACTGACCAAGGCCAAGCGGCAATGGCGTAATCTCACCCTCGGTAGTTTCAAGCTTTTCAACGCTCTGCGGCAGCTTTTCGAGCGTGAATGTCTCCTCTGATACAGGTATCCCGTAAAAACGGGGCCCGTTCTCACACAAGAAACGGCGGAATGCGTCTTGGGCATCCTCTGTGCTCATATCAAGGCCGGCCTCTTCAAAGCCCTGAATATACAGTTGAGGCGCAATGCCACCGGTAAAACACCCGGCGGCACAACCACAGTCTGTTGCCTTGGTCGTATGCGCCGCACTGTCAGTACCTGCATAAAATTTCGTATTATCTGATGCAGTAGCCGCCAAGCGCAAAGCCTCTCTGTCCTCCGCAAACTTCAGTAACGGCAGACAGAACAAATGATATTTCAAACCCTGCAACAAATCCCCAACGGTATAGAGTAGGTGTTGCGGCGTGATAGAGGCCGCTACATTCTCACCTTGTGCTTTCACAAACTCTACGGCGGTTCGTGTTGTGACATGCTCGCATGCAACTTTCAAATTCGGGAAGGCTTCGACCAGTTTCGGCATCTGCTCACGGTAAAATACATCTTCTGCGTTGCTATCCTGCGCGAAATACTCTTCGCCCTTCATCGCATGTTGCTCACCGTGAATGCACAAAACGACATTATTATCCTGCAAGGCTTCGAACACGCCATTTTCAAAATAATTCGTAAACGGATATCCGAAATCCGCGCCTGTTGTGCCGTGCGGCGGATAATATTTACACGCGCGCAGCAAACCGCTCTTTGCACCCTCTTCGATCATAGCAGGCGTAGTATCCTTGGTCAGGTACAACGGAACGATGATATCGTCCAATGACTCGCCGCCCTCACGCTTGATCAGATCGATATACCCTTCGATGCACCAATATTCCAACGGATCGTCCTTAAACACCTTTGCCACAGGCGGTTTCGTATTCGGCATCGCGAGCAAACCGCAACAGCCCATATCGATCTGGGATTGAATAATTGGGCCCATCAGCCCGTCTTGGCGCAAATGGGTGTGAAGGTCATACCATTTAGGGAGTGTCAATTTCATACACTATGCTTTAGCTTAATCTCATGGATTTTCAAAGCCTGTTAGATCCCGATATTCAAAAATTTATCCGCGAGAATGAGAAAGAAGATGTCTCTAAGCTTGCGCTGAAATCCATGCCTAACAAAAACTGGGACCGCACATCGATATTGAACCAGATCAAAGCACGCCAAAAAGCCGCCATTAAAATGCCGCTCTGGTTAGATACCGGCAAAGACATTATTTTTCCTCAACCCGAGCTGATCGAACAAGCCTCATCACCTGCCACCGCGCAATACAAAGCGGAACTCGTGAAGGGCAAAACATTTGTCGATCTCACCGGCGGCGCAGGCGTCGATACATATGCCATGGCCCAGCATTTTGAAAACGGCACATCTATCGAGCAAAATGAGCATAGCGCAGCCTTGCTCAAACATAATATGCCGCTGTTATCAGACACGCCTGTCGATGTAATATGCGCCGACGCGCATGAATATGTCGAACAGATGAATACTGTCGATGTCGCAATCATCGATCCGCAAAGACGCGACAATGCACGTAAAGGCAAATTCAGATTCGAAGATTGCAGCCCGAATGTCTTGGAACTGCTGCACGTTCTAAAAGACAAGGCAAAACACATCATCATCAAAGCATCGCCAATGATGGACATCTCACAAGCTACAGACCAGCTAGGGGATGTTTCGGCGGTTCATATCATTGAAAAGGACGGCAATTGCAAGGAAGTACTGCTTATCATCTCCCCGTCCGAAATCGTTGCAGATATCCCTATCACAGCCGTCGCACTGAACGAGGATGGTACAGCGCAGCATGCGGTAACCTTTAATGAGAATGAAGAAAAAGAAGTAGAAGCAACCCACTCTCAGCCGTCAGCGTTTATTTACGAACCCGGCCCGGCCTTTATCAAAAGCGGCGGCTTCAAAACACTCTGCAAAAAATTTGACGTACAAAAACTGCACCCGCACACGCATTTATACACTTCTGAGCAGCTAAACCCTGACTTTCCGGGCCGGATTTTCGAGCATCTAAGCACGCATAAAGTCCAAGCAAATGATATTCCTGACAAAAAAGCGCATCTATCGGTCAGAAATTTCCCGGCAACCGTCGATGAACTACGCAAAAAGCTGAAAATTTCCGACGGCGGAAACATATATTATTTCGCCTGTACGCTCGAAGATGAACAAAAGGTACTTTTACGATGCAAGAAAAGATAAAATTTTAGACAAATACATATGAAATTTAAGATTTTTTTGTTTTAAATCTTTTAAACTAAAAGAATATTAATATTTTTGAATATATATTCGGGGTAACAACGGGCTTTCCTTTGAAAGCTCTAAAAAATATCGATAGAATACGCGGATATGCATAAATTAAGTGTATTCAAGGCGTACAGGGTTTTATATGATAACAGGTGCTAAAACATCTCTGCGTAGCCAAACAATTCAACAGAATGCATCTCAATCAGTTGACGATTTTTCAGTGCTAAAAGAACAAAGCAAAGCCGAGAATTTTAAAAGCCTCCTTTTGTCCTCTCCCGGACAAATTTGGAAGAGCCGTGTAAGCTGGCGCATTGCTGCGGCAGTGTTCATGACGATTTTGCTCGTACAAACATTGATCCTCGGCTTTGGCACTATGCCGGCATACAAAGCCCAACTGCTCAGCGATCTCCGAGAATCCGGCCGCGGCGCAGTTGCTTCAATCATCAATACAAAAATCAGCATCAACGAAGTTCCATTCAGTCAGGAACAAGTTAAACGTATGATGTACACAACCGATGTGACAGGCCTGACAATTTACTCCTACGAAGGCGATTTTCTGCAGTCATTCGGTCTGGCCCCCATAACAAGCATGGGGCGTCTTGAGAACACAACATTCACAGAATTCAACGAGATAAGCGAAACCTATACTACGGTCTTTAACCCGGGCGACCTCAAACGTCCCTACTACATTGTAACATCGATGAATGGCAGTAACGTTCTCGATGACGTTGCGATCTATGTCGAAGATACAATCTGGATCATGCTCACCATGTCCCTGTTTGTGACGACGGTTCTGATGATCGCGCTCGGTCGTTGGCTGCTCGAACCTGTTCTGTTTATGCGCCAAAACTTGCTATCCGCCTTCCAAAATCCGGAAGCGCCGAATATCCCGGACTCGCCGTTTGATAAACGCGACGAAATTGGCGGTGCGATCGAACTGGCCAATAAACTTATCAATCAAAACGCCGATAACCTGACACGCATCAAGAGCGCGGCTGAAGACAAAATCCACAAACTCGCTTATTACGACACGCTGACCGGCCTGCCGAACAGAACTCTGTTTGTCCAGACACTGAGCGAACGCGCCCGTCAGAAAAGCGACGGCACGGCTGAACGTTTTGCCGTTATCACAATCGATCTGGATCACTTCAAGGACGTCAACGACTCCATGGGCCACAATGTCGGCGATGCGATTTTGCGCAGCGTCGCCAAACGTCTTCGCGCAGCAATGCCTGAATCCGCAGTTGTTTCACGCTCGGGCGAGGATGAATACGCGATCATGATGCCGCTCTCGACGGACCTGAATACATCACGTGATGTTGCGGAAAAAGTAATCCATGTTATCCGTTCCGAACCGTTCAAAGTCTTCAACGAAGCCTTCCAGATCCGCGCCTCCATCGGTGTTTCAACATTCCCCGATGATGCGGTCGATCCGGATCAGGTGCTGAAAAATGCGGATATCGCATTGAACCGTGCCAAGGAAGAAGGCCGTGATGCGATCAAAGAATATTCCGAGGATTTCGACAAAGCCGTGCAGCAAAGATTCCAGATGCTGCGTGATTTGCGTGATGCGATGGAGCATGAACAGCTACAGCTTTACTACCAACCGCAACTGGACCTGAAAACGGGCAAGGTTATCGGCGCGGAAGCATTGCTGCGGTGGTGGAAACCCGACAACAGCAAAAACGGCGGTACGTTTATCTCGCCTGCCGAATTTATTCCCGTTGCCGAACAATCCGGTCTGATTGTACCGATCGGCGAATGGGTCATGCGCACCGCCTGCACAAATGCGAAGAGTTGGCATGACGAGCACGGCTTGAAAGATATCCGCATCGCAATCAACGTTTCCGGCGCACAATTCACACAGGCAGATATCTGCGGTTATACCCAACGCGTGATCAACGAAGTCGGTATCGACGCACACAAGGTCGAATTGGAAGTGACCGAAAGCATCTTCATGGATGATATCGGCCACACCATTCAAACCTTACAGAATTTGCACGCTATCGGCGTTGAACTGGCGATTGACGATTTCGGTACAGGGTACTCCTCCCTATCATACCTGCGTCAATTCCCGATCGATCGCTTGAAAATTGACCAGAGCTTTATCCGTAACGCTTTGAACGATCCGGATGATGCATCCATCGCCCGCACGATTATCGCGCTTGGCCGCGCATTGAACCTGAGCGTTATTGCGGAAGGCGTGGAAACAATCGAACATGAAAAATTCCTCGTGACCGAAGGCTGCGATGAGGTGCAAGGCTTCCGTTACTCACGCCCTGTTCCTGCCGAGGACTTCCTCGACTTCGTGAAAAACTATAACGGCGACCTGAACTCATTCGGCGACGATTAGACACATTTTCCCCATTGCCCTATCCCGCGTGAAACTGTATCCATTGCAGACATGACAAAGCTTGTTTCCAAAAATTGTGGCCGCCTCGAGGGGCATGTTCGTATCCCCGGCGATAAATCAATCTCTCACCGCGCATTGATGTTCGGCGCGTTAACCGTCGGCGAAACCATGATCAGCGGATTATTGGAAGGCGAAGACGTTCTGCACACGGCCGAAGCCATGCGTAAATTGGGCGCGAAGGTAGAGAAAAGCCCTGACGGCTTATGGCGAACATATGGTGTTGGCATCGGTGGCCTGCATCAACCGGACAGCCCTCTTGAAATGGGCAATAGCGGTACATCCACCAGGCTTTTAATCGGTCTGGTCGGTGGCCATAACATATCGGCAACATTTACGGGCGACGCATCCCTATCCAAACGCCCGATGAAACGCGTGATCACACCGCTCGAAATGATGGGCGCAACCTTCGAAGCCACAGACGGCGATAAATTGCCACTGACGGTAAAAGGTCCGGAAGACTTACTCGCCATCGAATATGATCTGCCCGTTGCATCCGCACAGGTTAAATCCGCCGTCCTGCTGGCGGGATTGAATGCACGCGGGACAACTACGGTTATCGAAAGTAAACCAACCCGCGACCATACAGAAAAAATGCTTCAACATTTCGGCATAGATGTAGAGATCGAAGACTTAGGCAACGGTAAAAGCGCAATCAGTGTGCAAGGTCACCAAACTCTGCAGCCCGGTGCCGTCGATGTACCGAGCGACCCGTCATCCGCAGCATTCCCCGTCGTCGCTGCGCTGCTTCAGGAAGGATCGGAAATTTTTCTGCCGAATATAGCCCTCAGCGATCGTAGAAACGGCCTGTATCTCACCCTCGAAGAAATGGGCGCACATATAGAGGTGCAAAATCCCCGTGTTCAGGCGGGTGAAAATGTTGGCGACCTGCTTGTTCGGGGCACAGGGCCGTTGAAAGGCGTCAATGTCGACCCCGCGCGCGTTCCGGCAATGATCGACGAATTCCCCGTTTTGGCTATGGCCGCCGCCTGTGCAAAAGGCACAACCAAAATGACCGGCCTCGCAGAACTGCGCGTGAAAGAAAGTGACCGCCTGCTGATGGTCGCGAATGGCCTGAAAGCCTGCGGTGTTGATCTGGAAATGGGCGAAGACAGCCTGACCATCCACGGCAACGGCAAACCGCCAAAAGGCGGCGCCCTGATCGAAACCGCTCTTGATCACCGCATCGCGATGAGCTTCCTCGTCCTCGGTACAGTAACACCTGAATTCATCACCGTTGATGATGGTGCGCCGATCATGACCAGCTTTCCAAACTTCGTCGCACTGATGAATGAAATCGGCTGCTATATAGGGAACGCAGATGTATAAGCCCGTCATTGCCATTGATGGCCCCGCCGCGAGCGGTAAAGGCACTCTGGCGCGTTCCATCGCTAAAAAACTCGGTTACGCGCATATGGATACGGGCGCATTGTACCGCGCCACCGCTTTCGAACTGTTAAACTCCGGTTTCAGTGCCAAAGACAAAAAAGACGCCGTCGATTCCGCCCACATTTTGGTCAAAAAAATCAAGAATGCCGTAAAGCCCGAAGATGTATTGGGGAACACGACCTTACGAGAAGACAAAATCGGCAAACAGGCCTCAATCATTGCCTCTTATCCGAAAGTGCGCGAAGTGCTGAATGACCTGCAAAAAAACTTTGCTAATGAGCCGGGAAAAGCCTTTAAGGG
>CAZLTT010000042.1:12753-17461 GCA_964562515.1 uncultured Micavibrio sp. | reverse complement strand
AATGACTGAGTTAGCGAAAAACATAGACCTTGAAGCAGCGCCGCAGGATTTTGAAAAAGGCGAGGAGGGCGCATTACGCCCGCTAAGTCTCGATGAATTTATCGGCCAACAATCTTTACGGGAGAATTTGCGTGTCTTCGTCGAAGCCTCTAAAGCCCGCGGTGATGCCATGGACCACGTGCTGTTGTTCGGCCCGCCGGGTTTGGGTAAAACGACACTCGCGCAGATTGTTTCTAAAGAACTCGGCGTAGGTTTTCGTGCAACATCTGGCCCTGTGATTGCCAAATCGGGTGACCTTGCCGCTATCCTTACTAATCTCGAGCCCAATGACGTTCTGTTTATTGATGAAATCCACCGCCTCAATCCGGCCGTTGAGGAAATTCTCTACCCCGCAATGGAAGACGGCAAACTGGATCTGATTATCGGTGAAGGTCCTGCCGCGCGTTCGGTCCAGATTGACCTTGTTCCCTTTACGCTCGTCGGCGCAACAACGCGTTCGGGCTTGCTAACCAATCCGTTGCGTGACCGTTTCGGCATTCCGCTGCGGCTTGAGTTTTACACAGGCGAAGAGCTTGCCGATATCGTCGCGCGGACGGCGCGTTTGCTGAATATGCCGCTTGCCGATGATGGCGCACTCGAAATTGCTAAACGATCTCGTGGAACTCCGCGAATTGCCGGACGTTTGACCCGTCGCGTGCGTGATTTCGCGCAGGCGGAAAAAGCGAAAACAATTGATAAAGCTATGGTTGATGGCGCACTGCAAAGGCTCGATGTTGACGGCAGCGGATTGGACACAATGGACCGACGTTATTTGAAATGTATCGCCGAGAATTATGGCGGCGGCCCTGTCGGGGTTGAAACACTTGCGGCGGCCCTGTCCGAACAGCGCGATATGATCGAGGATGTTATTGAACCTTATTTGCTGCAACAGGGCTTGGTGCAACGTACACCGCGTGGTAGAACTTTGTCTGCGAAGGGCTATAAATATCTGGGCCTTGAAGCAAAGATTCAACCGCAATCGGGGCTTTTTGAAGAATAATGAGCGAACACGTAATCGATATTCGGGTGTATTACGAAGACACCGACGCAGGCGGCATCGTCTATCACTCCAATTATCTGAATTTTGCGGAACGCGCGCGATGCGAAATGATGCGCGATCTCGGCCATCAATGTTCTACGCTTCAGGAAGAAGAAGACATGATGTTTGTTGTGAAGCATGCCGAACTTGATTACATCGCGCCGAGCTTCCTCGACGACCCGCTTCAGGTTGCGACAACGATCGCCTATATGAAAAACACAAGTTTCCAGATGCATCAGAATGTTCGAAAAGACGGGAAGGATATCTGCCGTATGATCGTAACACTTGTGTGTGTTGACCCGAACACAGTTAAACCAAAGCGTTTGCCTGACAATTTGCGTGAAAAACTCGAACCTTATACCAAATCGGAGGCCTGAGTATGGCTGAAGCAGTACCAGCAGCAGCAGTAGACACCGTTCAGAACCTTGGCAGCTATGAGCATGATTTAAGTATGCTTGGCCTGTTCATGATGGCGGACCCGATCGTAAAAGGGGTGATGATTATCCTTGTGCTCGCATCTTTATGGAGTTGGGCACTTATCTTCGGTAAACGCTCACAGCTCAAGCGCGTCAATAAAAAGGCCAACATATTCGAAGATACATTCTGGTCAGGCGAGCCGCTTGATAAAATTTATCAGCGCGTAAAAAATTCCAAACCAGATCCTATCTTGTCGACATTCTCCGCAGGGATGGAAGAATGGCAAGCAGGTGTCGCGGGCGGTATGCCCGTAAAAGAAAGCATGCAGGCATCTTTGCGACAGCGTGTTGAACGCGCGATGAATGTCGCTATCGGGCGTGAAATTAACGCGCTAGAGCGGGGCATGACTTTCCTGGCCAGTGTTGGTTCTACTGCGCCTTTTATCGGCCTGTTCGGTACGGTCTGGGGGATTATGAATTCCTTCTCCTCCATTGCCGCCACTAACAACACATCATTAGCAGTCGTTGCGCCCGGTATCGCGGAGGCTTTGTTCGCAACAGCTCTCGGATTGGTCGCCGCTATTCCCGCTGTTGTGGCCTATAACGTCTTTTCCAACGGTATTAACCGTTATGCCGACCGTCTGGAAGCATTCAGCGATGAGTTCATGGCGATCCTGTCCCGCCATCTGGATGCTCAAGAGGACGCGACAAAGGAGGCTGCGTAAGCCATGGGCGCGACCTTAGCCAACAAAACCCGATCACGCGGCCGTCGTACTGGCGGTACTTACCGCCCGATGGCGGAAATCAACGTCACCCCGTTTGTTGATGTGATGTTGGTGCTGTTGATCGTATTTATGGTAGCCGCGCCCTTGCTGACATCCGGTGTAGCTGTGGATTTGCCGTCCTCGGAGGCTAACGCCATCCCCGATCCTGACAATAAACCGATCGAAATCAGTCTGGCGAAAGACGACAAAATTTATATCGGTGATTCAGAAATCAAGGAGGACCGCTTGCGTCCGCAATTAGAAGCAATGATTACAGCCGGTAATGCGGATGACGAGCGCCGCATATATATCCGTGCCGATCAAGGTCTGGAATATGGCCGTGTCATGAAGCTTATAGGAATTATCAACGCGGCCGGTTTTTCAAAGGTCGCACTCATCTCGGAGAACGAAGGCGGATAGGATCAGCATATGATCGCAACAGCCCTCCATAATCAAACTGCTGCTTTGGATAGCGCGGAATACTCCATGAAGGGGCCGTTTACGGTCTCTGTGCTTTTTCATGTCGTTTTATTTGGGCTTACGATCGTGACGGTGCCGTTTGTAACCAAGCCACCAATTGTCATTACACCCATCGCAGTAGAGTTGGTTGATATTGATGATCTGACACAGACCAATAAAAAACCACCGCCAAAGGTTGAGGATAAGCCAAAGCCGATTGAAAAACCGAAAGAGCCGGAACCGCCAAAGCCTCCGCCCGAGCCTGAACCCGAACCGGAGCAGGTGAAGGAACCCGATCCCGTTCCGCCGCCAAAGCCCAAGGAGCCGGAAAAGGTGGTAGAAAAGCCAAAGCCAAAACCTCCGAAGCCGAAGCCAAAAGAAAAGCCTGAGGAAAAGCCGAAAGAGCCGGAGCGGGATATAAACAGCCTGCTCAAGGATCTTACACCACGCGACGAGGAGCAGAAGCCAACCAATCAGAGAGAGCAAACCGCCGATCCTGATGATGGGCAACTGGCCGATTTCAGAAACCAAATCAGTATGAGTGAATTGGATGCGCTACGCTCACAAATTGAGCCATGTTGGAACGTGCCGTCTGGCGTTAAATACGCTGAAAATCTGGTTGTTACTTTGCGCCTGAAAATGAACCGTGATGCGACGGCCAGAGATATTGATGTTATTCGTGATGGCGGCCGTTATTACAGTGATAGTGCCTTTCGAGCCGCCGCCGACTCTGCAATGCGAGCTGTGCGTAACCCGCGCTGTTCACCGTTTAGACTTCCGGCTGAGAAATATCAGCAGTGGGAGACAATTGTCATTAATTTTGACCCCAGCAATATGCTATAACGATGGCAACGAAGGAGTGGTGATTCTATGAAACGTTTAGTCCTATTTTTATGTATGGTGATGCTTCCTCTGACTGCGCCGTTAACGGCCAAGGCAGAGATTGAAATTGATCTGACACGCGGTGTGCGCGAGCCAATGCCGATCGCAATCACGACCTTTTATGCGAGCGCTCCCGGTAATCAGAATTACGCCACCCAAATCCCCGGGGTTATATCTTCGAATCTGGAAAGCTCGGGCCTATTTAAACCTGTTAATCCTCGCGCGTTTGTTCAATCCACCAATTCCATAGAAACGGACGGTCCGCGCTTTGGTGAATGGCGCGCTATCGGCACACAGGCTCTTGTGACCGGTACCGTGACACAAAGCAACGATGGGCGCACACGTGTTGAGTTCCGCCTTTGGGATGTTTTCGCCGAAAAGCAGCTCATCGGTTTTGCCTACATGACAACGCAGGAAAACTGGCGCCGTATCTCGCATATTATCTCTGATGAGATTTATAAGCGTCTGACGGGAGAAGAGGGGTATTTTGATACACGCATCGTATACGTTGCGGAAAGCGGCGTACCTGAAAAACGCGTAAAGCGCCTCGCGATCATGGATCAGGACGGTCATAACCATAAATATCTGACGGATGGCCGTGAGTTGGTTCTGACGCCGCGCTTCTCACCGACGCAGCAGCAAATTACCTATATGTCCTATAATAACCGCGGTCCGCAGGTTTATCTGTATGACATCAATACGGGGCGCCATGAGGCACTCGGCAATTTCCCTAACATGACATTCGCGCCGCGTTTCTCTGCGGATGGCCGCAAAGTCATCATGTCTATGGCCTCTAACGGGAATACCGATATCTATGAGATGCCACTTAGCTCACGCCGCCTGAAGCGTATTACAACCAATTCTGCGATTGATACGGCGCCGTCTTATTCTCCCGACGGGCGTCAGATCGTCTTTGAATCGGATAGGGGCGGAAGCCAGCAGCTCTACACAATGGGGGTAGACGGCTCAAATGTTCAGCGTATCACCTTCGGCAAAGGTCGCTACGCGAACCCTGTCTGGTCGCCGCGCGGAGATTTGATCGCATTTACACGTATGCTAAGCGGGAAATTCTATATCGGCGTTATCAGACCCGATGGCTCCGGCGAGCG
>CAZLTT010000042.1:3349-12653 GCA_964562515.1 uncultured Micavibrio sp. | reverse complement strand
AACGCGATGACCTGTTTGTAGGTATCGCGTTTGAAAGGCACGATCAGATCAAGCGTGTCCTTCATTGCTACCCATTGCCACGCCTGAAATTCCGGCGGGTCAAAGGCGCGAAGGTTGATGTCTTCGTCACGGCCGTTAAAACGCACAGCAACCCAATGTTGCTCCTGTCCACGAAACTGCCCGTTCCAGAGCTTGTTACGCAAACGGGGTGGTAGGTCATACCGCGTCGTACCGTCAGCAATGCGGATTAGCTCCAGATTATTGACGGCAATACCTGTCTCCTCAGCCAATTCACGATAGGCGGCTTGTTCGATATCTTCACCCGGATCAATCCCGCCCTGTGGCATTTGCCACGCACCCGGCGTGTCTATGCGCTCACCAACAAAGATATGCCCTGCATCATTAAAGAGAGCGATACCGACGCAGGGTCTATAGGGGCGCTTGTGAAACTCGGTCATGATACTAATTACGTTCGGTGTTCGGTGCAGCCGCGGCTGATAGAGGAACAGTGGCAATACCGCTATCTTCGAGTGTCTGCATCCATCCTAGTATCTCTGAAAGGTTCAGCGGAGTAGGTGTGATAACAACTGCCGCGTTTCCATCCGCTTCTATTTGCTGCTGTAACGACTGAAAAACCGGACTTTGAACATTAAGGATATCAATGCTTACGTCGTTTTGTAGATAGGGTGCTTTCGCGCCTTTTGCCACAGGAAGAAAGAAACTGTCGCCGCCCGTATTCATTTCGAAATACCCCAAACCACGGCCGAGCATCTCGCGGCCCATTTTTTCAAACACGTTCTTCGCATTTTCGAGCGCGCGGTCTGAAAAGGCAGCAATACCGACATAGCCTGTAGTGCGCCCGAGTATCCATTCAACGCGGTCTTGATTATATTGCAGGCTCACCCGCGTTAATAATCCTTTTGCCCCTGGGTCGGTAAGTGGGAAGTCTTTATTCTCTAGTGGCAGGTTAAGCCAGACTTCATGCCCGTCAGCGCGAGCGGCTTTCATCCATTTATCAGGGTTGCTGCTATATGGAGACATGATAAGCGTTACAGTCGAAGGCAAGCTGTCGATCATTTCCTGCGACATATTCTCGTCTAAACCGAAATCATTAATGGCAATCGCTAAATACGGCTTTGTTTTGTTTAAAACATACGGCTTACGGTAGATTTCAAAAGGTGTCTGTGTTGGGCTTTTTGAGATAGGAAGCAACCCTGAGGCACTTTCTTCATAAAAACCTTCAACGGGTGCCTCGCGCAAAGCTCTGGATTGTTGGCTCACAATATCTTCGAGATTAAGGTTCTCCGGATCTTCAGTTTGCTCGTTTTGTGATTCCGGTGATGATGTTTCTTCAACGTTTCCGCTTTCAGGCGTAGTTTCCGTCTGAGGCTGATCATTCTGAGGGCGGATCTTAAAAGTGAGCTGGTTTTTGCGGTCAATTAAAACAGTCATGGACGCAAGACGGTTTTGCATCTCCTCGCGCGTAGCTTCTTTTTTGCTGTAAGCAATCGTAAAAAGCGCAACATAGATAAGGGCAGCAATACCCAAGCCAATCCCAAAGCTTTTTAAAGAAAAGCTCTGTGTCTGGCTCTGTGTTGATGCCGTCATTTATGATTATCCTTTATTTTCCAAAGGCTCAGCTGTTTCATCAGCAGGAGATGAGCCGAGGCCGCCTTTATAGAGTGTAAGACCGTTGAGCAAGTCTAGAGCACGAAGCAACTGGTAATCCTGTGGCTTTTCTTCTTCCACAGCTTCTTCGCCTTCTACGCTTTCTTCTGCCTCATTATCGTTTGCGACACTTTTGTCTAACGCGCCTTTAAGGTTTTCTTCACGCAGACGACGATATTGCAAAGTCTCAATTTTAGCAGGTTCGACAATGATATCCGGGTCGATGCCTTTAGCCTGAATTGATCGACCGGATGGTGTGTAATAACGGGCCGTTGTTAAGCGCATTGCACCATGACCGGGAAGAGGGATAACAGTTTGAACCGAACCTTTACCAAATGATTTCGTACCCAGAATGATGGCGCGACGATGATCTTGTAAGGCTCCTGCGACAATTTCAGAGGCAGAGGCAGAACCGCCATTAATCAAAACCACAATAGGCAGACTGTCTGTTAAATCGCCTTCTGTTGCGTTGTCACGTTTAGTGTCTTCCTCGTGACGACCGCGGGTGGAAACAATCTCACCTTTGTTTAAGAATAGATCGGATACGGCAATCGCCTGGTTGAGCAAACCACCGGGGTTATTACGAAGGTCCAGAACATAGCCATTCAGCTTATCACCAAGCTCGGCCTTAATTTCCTGTATCGCCTTTTTAACACCGGCTTCGGCATTCTGGTTGAATGTTGTAATGCGGATATAGCCGGAATTGCCCTCTACGCGGTGGCGGACCGAACGAATTTTGATGATGTCCCGCACGAGTGTTAGGTCAAGAGGACCTTCTTCGCCCTCACGTGTGATGACGAGATCAATTTCAGTGCCGACCTTACCGCGCATCTTATCGACCGCTTCGGATAGTGTAAGGCCCATGACAGGCTCACCGTCGATTTCTACGATATAGTCACCGGCCTCAACACCAGCGGCCGCGGCAGGCGTATCATCAATCGGGGATACGACCTTCACAACACCATTTTCCATTGTGACTTCGATACCCAGACCGCCAAACTCACCGCGAGTGTTCACCTGCATATCTTCAAATTTTTCATTATTCAGATAGGCCGAGTGGGGGTCGAGTGAGGTCAACATGCCGTTAATGGCATTTTCCATCAGCTCGGGGTCGCTCTTTTCTTCAACATACTGTGCACGCACACGTTCGAAAACGTCGCCAAACAAATCGAGCTGACGATATGTTTCGCTGTAATCTGCAGTGCGCTCATCATCACCATCGGTATTGGTTTCCTGCGCCATAGCAGGGGTTGCGAGCAGCAAAGATGCAGTAAGTAATGTCAGAAAGGGCTTCATCAGCTTAAATCTCCAAATTTTTTCGTCGGATTAACGGGCTTGCCGTTTTGACGAAGTTCATAATACAGCACCGGTTTTTGCCCGGAAGAGCTTTTGTGCAAAACCCCTAGGGGCTCACCTGCATTCACGGCCTGCCCGACTACTGTATCAATATTTTCTAATCCTGCAACAAGGCTATGCCATTCATTTTCATGTTCGATGATCACCATGTTGCCGTAATTTTTGAAATAGCCCGCAAAACGGATTATTCCACCCATCGGTGCAACAACAAGCGCGCCGGCACGGCCTTCGATATCAATGCCCTTACTGGGCGCGCCAAAATTATCCGGCTCGTTATAGGCCGTCTTCAGAATTCCGGGTAGGGGGAGGCGTGGCTTACCATCGCCCGGGGACGTATTGGCCACAATACGAGGTTGCTTGGGTGCTTGAGCTTTTGAAGCGTTTCGCGTGCGTTCATCCTCAAGCTTTTTAACCAGATCCCGTAAATTCTTGGCCTGTGATGAGATTTGCGCAATCTTTTGTTTCTGCGCTTTCAGATCTTTCTGCGTACTGGCATAGAGCTCAGAACGCTTGCTGACGAGGGTGTTTAGCTCTTTTTGCTGTTTCTCTAATGATTTCCCGCGAGAGGCGGCATCATTGCGCTTTGCTTGAAGTGTGCTTGTGGTTTCTTCCAACTCTTGCAGTGTAACCTTTAACTCTTCTGCTTGCTTATGGATTGTCGGCAAGATCTCCCGTAACAGCATCGCACTTTGTGCTGTTTTAAGGGGGGCGTCGGGCTTGGCTATTAAAGCTTCGGGCGGAAGGCGACGAATACGTTCCAACGCGAGGATAAGGTTGGCGATGGAACCGCGATCTTTTTGAAGCTTTTGTGAAAGCTCCTCTTGCTGTTCTTCCAATGCATCGATCTGTTTGTCGAGACTTTGCAGCTCTTTTTCATTCTGCTGAACGTCTTTGGCGGTCTCAACAAGTTTGGATTTTGTACTCTTAAGGTCTTTGTCGATTGCCTTGAGGTCTTTTTCCAACGCCGCTTTATCGGCCTTTACCGACTTTGCTTGTTTGTCGAGCTGATCTGCAGTGACTTTTTTTTCGGGCGTAGGTACGCCTTGCGCCATGACGGGCAATGCCGAAAAGCAAAATAAAACGAGCAGGGCGGTAAGGCGCATATTAATCCCGATGATAGGGGTGGTTCTTTAAAATTTGCTGTGCCCTATAAATTTGCTCCAAAAGCATGATGCGTGCAAGCATATGCGGCCATGTTTGCTTACCAAAACTGAGGAGAAGCTGAGCACGCTTTCGAATTTCATCATTCAAGCCGTCTGCACCGCCGATGAAAAACTGCACATGGCTTTGCCCTTCATTTTGCCAATTCTGAAATTTCTGTGCGAATTCACGGGAAGGTAGCGTCTTGCCGCGCTCATCCATTGCGATGATGACAGCGTCATTAGCGAGGTTTTTCAAAAGATGAGCACATTCGTCCTCATGCATTTTCTTCTGATCGGTATGTTTGGATTCTATTTCTTTAACATTCACGGACCAATCCATACGCCGCAAATAATCTTGAAATAAATCAATATGCGCGGTGTTCTTCATGCGCCCGATGGCGATGATATCTATATTCATTATGAAAGTTTACTTACTACTTAGGCTTGGAGTTGATCGCTGACGGCGTCACCAACAACTTCGTATGGGTGGAATGTGCCCCACATTTTTTCAATATTATAAAACGCGCGAACTTCCGGCCTGAACAGGTGAATGATTACATCGCCTGCGTCAATCGCAACCCAGTCAGAACGTTGCTGTCCTTCTACACTTACACTTTTAATTCCGTTGAGGTTTAGCCTTTGAACCAATTTGTCAGTAAGAGCGCTGACATGACGGGATGATGTTCCCGATGCGACAACCATGAAATCGGCAAGGCCTGTCTGATCGTCTAGTTCAATACTCACTATGTCTTCGGCTTTATCTGCGTCTAATGACTGCTCGATAAGGCTTTTTAGTTCCTGTGGGGTCAAGTCCCCTTGTGTTGTGTATGTTAAAATGGCCGAAGCCTCCTTTCCTAGCGTTTCATTTTTATTCCGCCCATAAAAAAAGCCGAACACACGTGTTCAGCAATCAATGCGCAGAAGGTTCTGGCTTAAGAGATGGGCATCCGAATAAACGATGCGGTTACGCGTCATGCGCCCTCCAATCATTAAATCTTATGTCCATAGAGTCTTTTAAGCTCATATATCCATTATAGGATTTTTAAGGGTTTCGGACAACAGGAGTCTGTGCTGCTGCGCATTTCAGAAAACCCTAATTTTGCGCTTTTTTGTTGTTTTTCAATTGCTTGTTGCGTATTTCCGTGCTTGAGATATTTAGCATTTTTTTCTGCATCATCCAGTACGTAGTGCCCGAATCGAGGGGGTATTTGCCCCCTTTATCAATGACGACATGCCGCTGTTTTCCGTACATTCTTAAGGGGCATGCCGATACCAGAGAGCGTGCCGGGTTTCTGGTCAGATGGACCATACATATTTCCGAAAGCAGCTCTTTCCAGTGATGCCATCTATGTAAGCCCAAAGCGTTATCCATACCGCTGATCCATACAAATTGAGTGTCGGGATAATGGGTTTTAAGCTTTTTGATCGAGTAATAAGTGATTGTTGTGTCCAATTCCTTTTCAATATCGGAAACCAGAATTTTCGGATGGTCTACAAGGTCACGGCAAAGCTTTACGCGCTCATCCAATGGCAGCGGGTCAATCTCTTTAATCGGGTTTTTCGGGCTCACTAACCACCATACAGCATCGAGATGCAGCCCTTTCAGAGCAGCAAGACTGATGTGTAAATGCCCTTTGTGGGGTGGGTTAAAAGAACCGCCGAGTAAACCGACACGCGCGTTCTTCCACCGTGGACCGTTCAGGAGATGTGGCTGGGTAAACATCGACATAGATTTTGATTTTAGGAGTTAAGGACGTGTTTGCCCAGAGCCATGTACTTTGTATTTATATGTACAAAGTTGCTCCAGACCGACCGGGCCCCGAGCATGCATTTTACCGGTGGCAATACCGATCTCTGCACCCATCCCGAACTCACCACCATCAGCAAATTGTGTTGATGCATTATGCATCGTGATGCCGCTATCGACGTTATTCAGGAAATATTCAACTGCAGTATTGTCCTCTGCCAGAATGGAGTCGGTGTGATGTGAGCCGTAAGTGTTAATATGCTTAACGGCTTCTTCGACACCATTAACGACCGCAACGGAAAGTTTGGGCGCTAGATATTCTGTGCTCCAGTCTTCCGATGAAGCTTGCCCAATGCGGCTATCAAGACCTTGGGCCATTTTATCGCCGACCAGTTCACATCCTTCATCGATAAGTTTAGCAACCACGGCTTTTCCAATCTCGGGAGCAAGCCCCTGATCGAGAAGAAGCGTTTCCATTGCTCCGCAAATACCCGTACGACGCAATTTCGCATTGTGTGCAACCTCAATGGCGACGTCCTTTTGAACGCTCGGGTGGATATAGATATGGCACAAACCGTCTAAGTGACTAAAGACAGGCATTCGTGCCTCGTTCTGGACACGCTCGACAAGACCTTTACCGCCGCGCGGGATCATCACGTCGATGTACTGATGTGCGGCGAGCATTGCGCCAACGGCTTCACGGTCGCTGATCGGGATCATGGACACACAAGCCTCAGGCAGGTCGTGCTCCTTCAGAACTTGCTGGATTATTTTATGCAACGCGAGAGAGCTGTGCAGGCTCTCTGAACCACCGCGCAAGATTACTGCATTACGAGATTTCAAACACAAAGCGGCAGCATCAACCGTTACGTTTGGTCGGGATTCATAAATCATACCCAATACACCGATCGGGACCGACACACGTTGAATTTTCAAACCGTTGGGACGTGTTGTGTCCCACAACACCCGACCAACAGGGTCAGGCAGGTTTGCAACTGTTTCCGTCCCTGAAGCGATGCCTTGTATGCGTTCGTCGTTTAGCGCGAGACGGTCGAGCAGGGCCGGGCTCAATCCTTTTTGTTCACCGGCGGCAAGGTCCTTCTTATTGCCCTCAAGGATAGCAGCACTGTTGTCACGCAAAGCAGCCGCGATACCGTTAAGGACAGCGTTGATTTTCTCTTCGCTGACTTGCGAGAGAATGCGGCTAGCATCCTTGGCGTCATGGCCAAGCGAATGCACAATATCTTGAGGGTTTATGTCAGTTAGAGCGTCGGTCATGCGCCGCACTTTATCACTTAATGGATATTTTTGGAAATATCCTTAATCGCGGCATCGACAAGTTTATCGTTAGATTTTTTGTCGAGCTGATCTGCGATGATTTCTGTAGTCGCAGCAATAGCAAGAGAGGATGCATATTCAACAATTTCGTCGCGTGCATTTTGCTTCATGCGCTCAATGCGTTCTTCCAATTGCTTTTCGCGGCGGGCGATAACCTCATCGAGTTCCTTTTCCGCAGCTTTTTGCATGTCTTTTGCTTGCTGCTTGGCATTCTCGATAATGGCGTTGGCGTCTTTGACAGCATCTTTATGTTTACGCTGATACTGGGCCAACATTTCCTGAGCTTCCACGCGCAGGTTTTCTGCGTTTTTAAGTTCTTCGCGGATTTCTTCAATGCGCTTATCCAACATTCCGATAAGCAGGGGAAACCCGAATTTATAGACAATAAAAGCAAAGCCTAGAAAAGAAACAGCGTACCAAATATTTGAGTCTAGAAAGATATCCATGATTAAGCAGCTTTCTTATTCATATTCTTCACAAGCGTTTTGGCTTGGTCGATGTCAGGCGTAATGCCGACGATCTTTTCTGCGGCAATACTCGCAACTTCAGCGGCAACGCTCTGCATGTCATTCATTGCCTCGTCCTTGGCTTTCATAACCTCGGCTTCGGTTTCTTGTGTCATTGCCTGAGACTTGTCACGGAAAGCCGCAAGCTTCTTCTCGTTTTTGGCTTTGATCTTCTCTTCAGACTTCTTGAATGCTTCTGCAGCTTCGTTGCGGGCATTCGCTAGAATTTCTTCATAAGCAGCCTGAACACCATCCGCTTCCTCTTTTAGCTTGGTCGCTGTTTCCAGATCACCATCAACCTGATTATGACGATTTTCAATCGTCGATGAAATCTCAGGCAGAGTTTTCTTGGAATAGATGAAGTACAGAATAATAAAGGCAATGAAGAGCCAGAAAATCTGGCTAGGGTACGTTGAGAAGTCGAGCTGGGGCAGACCCTTAACTTTCTCATGATCGCCATGGTGGCCATCATCATGGGTTACAGCATGATCATATGCTTCGGCATCTTCAACAAGATGCTCCAGCATGGTTTCATCATGATGCGTATCCGCAGCAAAAGCAGGTTCTGCAGCGATGAGAGCATATGCGAAAAATGCACACGCTCCCAAAACCAGTGTTATAGTATAAAAACTCGACTTCATGGACGTATCTTCCGGCTCTCTTAGCCGAAGAGCATCGCAGCGCCAAGACCGATAGGAATAATACCCAAGGCTTCGATAAAGGCGAGGATCAGGAAGAAGTTCTTGTCCATAAGCTCTTTTGCTTGCGGGTTACGTGCAACACCTTCGGCATAGGCTTTAAAGTAAAGACCAAGACCGATAGCAGCACCGAACGCAGGCAACATAGCCAAAGCACCGGCAATCAATTTTGCAGCTTCTAATTCCATTTTATTTTCCTTCTTTTAGTTTTCCGTTCAGTTAACAACAATTATTGCTTTTTCATCAGGTGCGAACTTGATGGCACAGTTAGTGGTGAAGTTCAACTGTGTCTTTCAGGTAAACACATGACAAAATTGCAAATACATAAGCCTGAATAAGCGCTACGAGCAGCTCAAACAGCATCATAAGAGTTCCGATGAATGCGGGTGCAAAGCCCACAAGAAAGCCCCATGTCGCCATGCCTGATGCTGCTACGGCAAAACCGGCAATAATCTTGAGCATGATGTGACCGGCCATCATGTTCGCAAACAAACGAACAGAGAGCGTAATCGGGCGTACGAAGAACGAGACAAGCTCGATGGGAATAATCAAAGGCAATATCCACCAAGGCGCATCAGGTACAAACAGGCTGAAAAACTTCAAGCCGTGATTGATAAGACCAAACACGATAACCGCAAAGAAAACGACAAGCGCAAGGGCGCCGGTCACGGCAAGATGGCTTGTGTATGTAAATGAGTATGGCAATAGGCCGAGCAAGTTACCCATCAGGACAAACATGAATACGGTAAAGATGAATGGGAAATATATGCGTCCCTTGGGGCCGATATTTTCACGCACCATCTTGGCGTTGAATTCATAGATAAGCTCGGCAAACATTTGCAGGCGGCC
>CAZLTT010000042.1:0-3249 GCA_964562515.1 uncultured Micavibrio sp. | reverse complement strand
GTTTTTGTGTCGGAATTCATGGCTCTTTGCGCCCTGACTGTTGCTCCGACAAAGCCAAAAACCAATAGGCCCATCATGGCCCATGGTGCGGTTTCAAAATATTGATCAATGGCAAAACCGAGAATCCCTGCGGCTATTACCGAGCCGAGGAATTCATAGCCGCTATTCATGGCTATGCAGCCTCTTCAATGAAATCGAAGCTTTGTTGTAAGTCGACGCTTACAAGCTGGGATACGCCTTTTTCGGCCATGGTTACGCCATACAGGCGGTCCATGCGGGCCATGGTCAGGCGGTGGTGGGTGATAACAAGGAAACGCGTTTCACCACGTTCTGCAATTTCTTCCAGCAGATCGCATACGCGGTCAACGTTTGCATCATCAAGCGGAGCGTCGATCTCGTCCAACACACAGATTGGAGAAGGGTTGGTCAGGAACATTGCAAAGATAAGGGCTATCGACGCCATGGTCTGCTCACCACCAGAGAGGAGCGAGAGAGATTGTAGTGCCTTACCCGGTGGCTGTGCAAAAATCTCAAGACCGGAATTCAAAGGATCATCGGATTCGATAAGCGCCAAATGAGCCTTTCCGCCGCCGAACAAGCGTGTGAATAGGTTCTGGAAGTGCGCGTTGACATGCTCAAAAGCAACCAGAAGGCGTTCGCGCGCCTCATCATTGATCGTTTTGATACCCGAGCGCAGCTCCTCGATCGCTTGAACGAGATCGTTACGCTCATGCAGCATACCGCCGACTTCTTTTTCAAGCTCAAGCGCTTCTTCTTCGGCGCGTAAGTTCACTGCGCCGATATTGTCACGCTCACGGATCAGCTTTTCTTTCTTACCTTTCAGCGATTCGAGATCACCGAAGTCTTTATCCATATCGATGGCTGAATGTTCGGGCAGCTCCTCCGGCTTCATCTGGAATTGCTCTTCGATAGAGGCTTGAACACCTTCTTGTTGCTCAATCAATGAGGAGAGCAGAGCTTGTGAGCCTGCGCGTTGTTCGCGAGCTTCGCCAAGAGCACGCTCGGCATCTTTTAGGGCGCGTCCGGTTTCTGTAACTTCGTTTTCCACATCAGCCAGTTTTTCCGCCGCCGCAGAACGCTGTGTCTCAAGCTCGGAAATAGCGTTCAACAGCTGCGCCTTATCATCTTCAAAGTCATCCGGACGGGCTTTTAGCGTCGTATGTTTTTCCTCAAGGACCTCGATCCGTTCTTCTAGCTCCTTGATCCGCTCTTTCGCGCGAATGCAACGGTTTTGCAAGTTGATCCGTTCATCTCCAATCGCTTGCATGCGGGCTTTACGGGTGTTTTGCTGTTGCACATACAGGTCGTATGCACGAACCGCCTCGGTATGGGCTTTGCGCGCCTCAAGCAGTGTTTCACGCACCTCTTCAAGCTGCTCTTCCTTATCCTGATCCGCTACATCTTCGTAGGCTTTGAGGTCGATTTTGTCCTGCTTCAGGGACTTTTCGACATCTTCACGGTCTTGCGTCGTAATGCTGATCAGGTTTTCAAGGCGGTTGGTTTCGCTCTCGATACGGGCTTGTTCATCACGGATATCCGACCATTGTTGACGGGAATCGCGCAGTTCATTCTCAAACTCTTTGCGTTCGGCATTCAGTGTTTCGAGTGTTTCCTCGAGCGTCTCGCGTTTCTCGATCTGCTTATCAAGTGCAGTGCGTGCTTTTTCGGCAGCTTTGGCGATCTTTGGCTGCTCGGCTTTCAAAGCGGCTAACTTATTCTGCTGCTCAAGCTGTTGTGCGTGACGGTCGGGGGCGTCGGCTTTTACGCAATATCCGTCCCAACGCCAGTATGTACCGTTCTTGGAAACGATCGATTGGCCCGGGCCGAGATCTTCCCAAATCTTGAAACCTTCCTCATCCTGCTCTACATAGCCAATCTGACTAATGGCGGCCTGTAGGGCTTTTGGCGCGTTGATATGCGGTGCGATAGCTTCTACAGATGATGGCAGAGGCGGTAAATTGTCTTTAGCCTTACCTGAAAGCCATGTTGTTTGCGCTGTTTCCTCCAAAGACGCCATTAAGGAATCGCCCAAAGCACGGGATAAAGCTTTCTCAAACCCTTCATCCGCCTTAACATCGTGCAATACAGGTGTGGAATTATCCTCATCATCTGCTTTAAGAATGTCTTCCAAGATACTGATTTCAGTGTCAAACTCAGCTTCTTTTCTTTCCGCTTCCTGTTTTTCGCTACGGGCAGATTCGATAACATCGCTCTGGGCCTTAAGCTCCTCGCGCGTTTTTTCAATACGCTCGACTGTTTTGCTGATTTGCGCTTCCAAATCAGTGATTTTTTGGGATAGAGATGCGTTTTCAGGATTTTCCTTCGCCTTAATCGCATCCAGATCGGTTTGCGCTATATTCTGACGGTTCAACAGCGTTTCCAAACGCTCTGTATTCGTGGATATACGGCGCTCCAACGCTTCACGCTGTGCTTTGGCTTCCGCCGCACCTTGCATAAGAGCATTATACTGCGCCTCAAGTGTTTCGACTTGCTCTTCTAAAGTCTCACGCGCTTCATCTTTTGCCTCAAGCTTGCCGTCCTCGGCCTTTTGCTCTTCGGCGATGATTCTGTGCTCTTCTTCGAGCTTTTCGAGCAATTCGGAGCTTTCAGTCAGCGTATTCTGCTCATGTTGGAAGTCATGCTTGGCTTGGCCAAGTTGCTCGGTCGTCTCGCTTAACACCTGACCGAGACGGGCACTTTCATCCTCAAGTCTTTGCAGTTCTATCTTTTGCTTTTGCAAAGCCGCAGCAAGCTCCGCCTCTTTTTGACGCAAAGCGGGGAGGTCTTGTGCTTGCGTTGTCTGGGTCTTTGTCAGTGCGGTTACTACGCTTAAACGCTCTGCAACCTGTGACTCAAACTCTTCAAATTTCGACTTTGTGCCGGCCATACGCTCGTTAAGGCTCTGCCACTCAACATAGGCGATCAGAATTTCCATTTGGCGGATTTGCGTGCTGACGTTGCGGTAACGCGTCGCTTGTTTGGCTTGGCGTTTCAAAGCGTTCAAGCGGCCTTCCATGCTGCCTAATAAATCTTCGATACGTGCGAGGTTGGTATCCGCAGCTCTTAAACGAAGTTCGGCCTCGTGACGGCGGACAAACAGTCCGGAAATACCTGCGGATTCTTCCAAAACCAATCGGCGTTCCAAAGGCTTGGAGTTAATGATCTGCGTAATACGCCCCTGAGAAACCATCGCAGGCGAGTTCGCACCGGTAACAGTATCAGCAAACA
>CAZLTT010000041.1:10941-17854 GCA_964562515.1 uncultured Micavibrio sp. | reverse complement strand
AAGGCTTCTTGCCTCCGCGTATGACGACCACAGATCGTGACAACATTTCCACCCCTGCGACAGGGTTGACCATCTACAACACAACAGACGGGCTATACCAATTCTACAATGGCGCGGCATGGGCCGATATCGGATCAAATGCCGTTGGCGCCATTGCGCTTAACGATCTTACTGACGTAGAAAAAGACGCAAACAACCTATTCGCAGCCGAAGTTTACGGAGCGCCTCTTGCGCAAGCATCCGGCAACACCAGCTTCGGTATCAGCGCACTCAACGCCCTTACCGATGCCGCTACACCGGTAAACGCAGGCGATAGCAACACCGCTTTCGGTTTTGAAGCATTAACATCCCTCGAAGACGGCGCACAGAACACAGCCTTAGGTGCCGGAGCTCTTGGCGGGTATCTATCAGGCACAGGCAATACTGCGGTAGGTTTCCTTGCATCAAGATATCAGGATGGCGGCGATGATAACACGACGATCGGCTACAACGCTGGCGCGAACCCGATCGGCACGACAAACAGCCGCAATACATATATCGGTAGCCGTGCCGGTTTTGGTACACCGAACTCAACGGGAGTTCTCGACAACGTTGCAATCGGTCAGAACGCAGGTCGTTTCTTGGATACAGACGCTGTAAACAATACACTGATCGGTTCTACCGCTGGTGATGCAATCACATCAGGTACGGATAACACTGTTGCGGGGTACAACGCCGCAGGAGCACTTACGACAGGGGTAGGCAATGTAGTCATTGGTAAGGACGCATTCAGCTCTGCCACTGATTTAAACGGGCTCGTCGTGATCGGCCATAATGCAGCTTCATCAGCAACAACGCTTGTAGGCGTTTCAGGTGCTGTAATCGGTGAGAACTCGGCACAAAACATAACGCATCTTTCAGGCGTGACAACACTCGGTACCAATACATTGTTCAGCGCTACCGGCAATAACGTAACCAGCTCAACCGCGATCGGTACCGCCGCATTATTCTCATCAGGTGCATCTAACGCCGCAACATCTAACACGGGTGTAGGAGATTTTGCAGGTGGTTGGATGAGCCACGGAACTGACAATGTTTTCTTAGGAAGAAGCGCCGGTGATGGAATTGCCGGAGGAGCGCAAGCATGGAACGGGTCAAACAACGTCTTCCTTGGCCAGAACGCTGCAACGAACCTTACTTCGGGCCCTAATGACAGCAATGTATTTATTGGCTCCAACACAGGTTCAACCCTATCGACCGGAAGTAACAATATCCTCATCGGTAACGCGGTTGATGTCAGCGCAGCAACGGCAACAAACGAACTAAACATTGGCGATCTGGTTTACGGGGATCTTTCTGAAAAACGTCTAATAATCGGCGACACCAGAAATTACCAAACTCTCAGTGGAAGCGCACAAAACATCCAAGCTTACTTTGACGCAGGCGCAAGCAACAGAGGGGACGTCGCCTTTGGGGCTGCGGCCGATAGCGTAACAAGAAAAGTCGACATTGATCTTTTCCGTGCCCGCGGTTCAATCGGCAGCGAAACAGCCATACAAAACGGCGATGAACTCGGCGGTATTCGCTTCTCGGGTTATGACGGAAACGCTTTCACCACCAGAGCTCAAATCACAGGACATGTTGACGGCGCAGTCGCCGGAGGAACAGTCCCGACCGCAATAACATTCAGAACAGAAAGCAGCGGCGCAATGAGTGCGGCTTCGGAACGCATGCGTATCAGCTCTGCCGGTAATGTCGGTATTGGTACAGTAACGCCTGACACATTGCTGCATTTGCATGATGCCGCGAACAACCCGCAACTCCGTCTCTCAGGGCCGGGTGATTCAATCAATGAAATTATTTTTGAAGAAAACGATCAGGGTAACAACTTCATCATCCGTTACAGCGGCGTCGACAATAACTTGTCATTTGTGGGAGCCCAAAGCGGAACAACAATGTCCTTGGGCCGCGAGCGCGCATCCGTAGCAATTGGCGGTACAACGGACACACTCGACACAGATGACCCCAATATTCCTGACGGAACACTAACGATCGAAGACGGCGCACTTTGTGCGGATGACGGTGGCACGAACTGTAACGATGTCGCCAGAGAAGCGGGAAGTATTTATGCCTTGGGTACAGGTTCAATTCTCATGCCCGCAGGTACAACAGCCCAACGTCCGACAGGCATTGACGGTATGATCCGTTTCAACAACACAACGGATAGCTACGAAGTCTATTCTTCTACAGCAAGTGACTGGGTTGCAATCGTAAGCGCAGGCGCGGCCGTTGGTGGCAGCGGCAGTGCGGGTGCAGACACACAGGTTATTTACAACGACAGCGGTACATTAACGGGTGAAGCTGCATTCACTTACGACCAGTCTAACGACACCATGACAATCGCGAGCGTCTCCGCGACAGATCGCATTTCTTTAACACCAAAAACATCCGTTGGCACACCAAACGGTTTGGCCATTAACGATCTGGACGATGTAAACACAAGCGGCGTTACAGACGGACAAATCCTCGCCTACAATAACGCAACCGGAGACTGGGAAGCGGCCGCAGCGGGCAGCGGCGGGTTGTGGACAGACAACACGACATACATCAGCCGCACGGGCGACGTCTTGGTCGACGGAACATACACAGGCACTTCCAGCGTTCCGGTATCGGGCGCAGGCGTGCGCATGTTCTTCGATGTTGAAACAGCGGCTTTCCGCGCAGGTTCCGTAAATGCAAACCAATGGGATGACAGTAATGTATCGTCTTATAGCATTGCCATGGGTCAAAACCCACGCGCAAGCGCCGCAAACGCAATCGCACTTGGCGCAAACACCGTAGCAAGCGGCAGCAGCTCTGTGGCAATCGGACAAGGCGCAACAGCCCAAAGAGGAACAAGCATCGCCCTTGGTAATTCGGTAACTGCTGACGGAGATAGCGCAGTCGTCATCGGTCGCACAAGTGAGGCCAGCGGTTACGGTTCAATCGCTCTGGGTCAACAAGTTGTTGCAGGTGACGGCACATTCAGCAGTGGCGCAGGTGACGGCTCTATGGCGATCGGTCTTTTGGACGATGCCGTAGGCAACATAACCGACCCGCAAGTTACAGGTATTCAATCTCTAGGTATATTTATGGGCCCTCACGCGGGCTACGATCTCTCCGCAAATAACCGTATGGCCCTAATCGGCGGTGATTTCATGATAGATGATGACGGCACAAGCGGTTCTCAGGGTTGTATTCAATATAATGGTGCCTCCGGCCGATTGGAATTTTCTCATGATTGTTCATCCTACACAGAACTCGGTTCGAGCACTGTCGGCGGAGCAGACACACAAGTTCACTTCAACAATAGCGGCGTCGAAGACGGCGACGCGGGTCTGACATACCTTGCCGCTAGTGACACACTAAACATTGGTAACGCCGTGAATATCGGCTCTACAGTCAATATCGGCTCTACAACAGGCGCAGCCGCACCAACCGGTACGACCGGAACAGTGAGCCTGAACCTCAGTGACCTGGGAGATGTCGGTGTATCGGGAGTGACCGACGGGCAGGCACTTATTTACAACGCGACGACAGGTGAATGGGAACCAGGCACAGCATCCGGAGGTAGCGGTTTATGGTCTGCCGCAGCATCAGGAAACGGTAGTGACATCCGCTATAACCCTGCGGGTGATGATGACGATGTTGTCATCGGCGTGGACTCTATTACCGCCTTCATGGACAACAACGGACAAGCAGACTTGGAAGTCGAAGGACTTGTTAAAGCAACGGCCTTTAATCCGGCTGATGGTAACCCGATTACATGGGGCGACGGAACGACAACAATTCTTGCCGACGCCAGTTCCGACTACATATCCCTAAATACGGACAGCGCCACGCAGCTCTATGTGAATGCTGCAGGCGTAGGTATCTTCACACAAACACCATCGAGTGAATTGGATGTAAACGGAGACATCGAGGCCGACAGTCTTATACTCAACGGTGTTGCCGGAAACGCACCAACATATGTTACGCCTTCCATTGCTCTTGATGAAATTTCAAACGTAGACCTGACGGGCTTTGCCGACGGCAACGTTCTTGCATACAACACATCTTCGGGCAATTGGGAAGCGTCATCCATGGCCGGAGGTCAATGGACTGCGGGCACAGGCGAGGATATTTATTACGACGGTACAACTCCTGAAGTCGGGATCGGTACTACGGCCCCAACCTACATGTTGCATGTAGAAGACGGAGACATCGCAATCGGTGACACAGCAGACATTCCAAGAAAACTTTTCCTCCAACGTAACGGCACAATGGTTGGTAAGTTAAGCACCGACGATAGCGACCTGACGTTGGCCTCAATGAACAGTCAAGACATCCGGATCACCCCCGACGGCGGCATTACGGACGGCGGCCTGTTCATAGCCGATAGCGGGGATATCGCAATCAAGCATACGAACCCGCAAGCTTTGCTTGACCTCGGAAACAATACAATCGGCTCACCGAAATTCTTGTTCCACAGCAACGGCAACGTCAAAGCTGGTATGGGCGTAGACATGACCGGCAACACTTGGGAAGCCAACTTTTTCGGACAAGCAAACGGTACGAACGGACATTTGTCCTTCGGCTTTATTTCAGACTCGGACGGAACAACCTACACCGAACAAATGCGCCTTACAGAAACAGGCTTTCTGGGTATTGGTAACTTGGCACCGGACGTCGAACTCGACGTGACAGGGGATATCGAATATTCCGGCACACTCACAGACGTTTCCGATGCTCGCTTGAAAGAAAATATCCAACCGCTAAACAAGCACGGCGCGCTGATAGATCGTATAGAAAAAATAGAAACCGTCAGCTTCGTAATGAAAGACGACGACAACCAACGCACTGAATTCGGTGTAATCGCACAACAACTTGAAACCGTCTTCCCTGAACTCGTGCACACTGCCGAGGATGAAATGGGTACGAAATCGGTGAACTATGTCGGTTTGATCGCACCAATGATTGAGGCAACAAAAGAGCTGAAGAATGAAAACACAGCTCTAAAAACCGAACTGGACGCAATACGCAAAGATCGTGAAGACGTCAAAGACGCGGTAGCAAGCCTTACGAGACAAGTCGAATTACTGAATAAAGCCGCAGGCCAGAAAGTTGAAAAAGCATCAATTATTCCGGTTACGAACGGATGGATGTTCCTGATCATCGGCTTCTTAAGCGGACTGTGTATGGTATTGGTGGTCACACGTAAAAACAACCAAGCCGGTTAAGGGGGTGAACATATGAAGAGCTCGCCCTCCTCCCATCTTATTACAAGACTCAGAGGCCCGCTAAAATCACTGTGCGGTTTACTCGCACTACTTCTAATTTTTAACAGCGCCCCCGCATACGCACAATGCGCCTCTCCCGTTGGAGTCGCGGGACAAGTAATTCACGGTGACGACGACAATGTTCCCGCATATTGCGATGGAACTGACTGGATAGCCATGATCGGCGGAAACCCAAAAACATCGTCGACAAACTATAGCCCTAACGCTGTAGATTTCGATGGCACAAACGATTATCTGGAAACCACTGGTTATGGGGACGCTGCCCCCCTAACAACCGTCTCGGGCTCTTTTTGGGTATTCAGATCCAGCACAGGTTTGGGAACAAACCAACCTGTTATTGTGAGCCAAAATTTAGCGCAAGACGGATATTTTCGCATACGATTTAACAACGCAAACGAAGTAACCATTGATGGTCGTGATACCGCGACAACAAGCTTCGACACATTCATGAACTCTTCAAACACCATCACGGATGATGGCTGGCATCATGTGTTGTTCAGTATTGATGTTACAAACAACACACTGCAAAACCTCTACGTTGATGACGTCGATGTTTTGAACAGCACCGGAAACACCGACACGGAATTCGGAGATAACATTGATCGCATCAATATTGGTTCGGAATTTCAAACAGGAAATAATCCATTCCACGGACAATTGTCAGAAGTCTGGGTCGAGTTCGGCACATATATAGATTTTTCATTAGAAGCAAACCGCCGTAAATTCATTGATCCTTCCGGAAACCCTGTATATCTGGGCGCAAACGGATCGGCGCCCACCGGCAGCGCTGCTGACATCTTCTTATCCGGCAACACCGCAAATTGGCACACCAATAAAGGCGCAGGCGGCGGCTTTACAGAAATCGGCGAACTAACAGATTCTGCGACACTGCCATTCACACCAAGCACGCAAATTTCACCGTCCGGTTTAGTTGCGTATTACCGCATGGATGAAACATCGGGAACCGCTGTCGAAGATTTCACCGTTAACGGATATGACGCCTCGGCTAATGGCGCAATATCCGCCCAAACCGGGGCGATCAACACCGCGATTGATGCAGACGAAATCACGCTCGATACGGACGATGTTTTTGACTCTTTGACGGAAGGTACCATCTCTGCGTGGATTAAATGGAACGGCTCGGTCACAAGCGAAACATCAGTTTTTACGCTCTATAACACAGGCGCCGATTCTTACTTTCAACCTCTTCAAGTTCAGAACGGAGAGATGAAACTCTACGGTTGCAGCACAAACTTCACAAGCAACACACAACCGATCAAACCGGGCAAATGGCACCATATTCTTTATCATTCTGATTCCTCAAACGGACACAAAGTTTATGTTGATGGTATTGAAGTCCGTTCCAGCGCGGTTCATGCCTTCTTTAACAACTGCGACTCTGTCGGCAATCCGAGTAATTACCGTATCGGACATGCCGGCGGCTTCGAACAGTTTGACGGACCAATTGACGACCTCCGAATATACAATCGCGTTTTAACCGATGATGAAATCCAACAACTCGCCAGAGCACGTGATGGCATTTCCTACAACAAAAACCATCACACAATGGAGTACTTCGACGGTCACCAATTTATCTCTATGACGCCTGAATGGCT
>CAZLTT010000041.1:9756-10841 GCA_964562515.1 uncultured Micavibrio sp. | reverse complement strand
CTCGACGAAACAACGGGGACAGTAGCATATGACAGTTCCGGAAACGGAAATAATGGTTCACTAAACAACATGGACGCCTCTGAAAACTCAACAACCGGGCCCTCGCACACCAGCTTGGACTTCAATAGCATCAACGAGTATATAACCGTGCCCGACGATCCCGTTTTCGATACAATCACCAATCAAGTGACCGCAGCTGCATGGGTGTACAAAAATTCAGTTCAAGGCAGCAGCGGTTCAGATGGCGGTTACAATGCAATCTTCACTCGAGAAAGAGGTACTGCAACCGAAGACGTTTTCTGGATTGGTTACGGCAACCAGTCGACAGATAATTACACGGGCATTGTACATACCAGTTCCGGACGCATCATTCTGAACACAGGCGTATCAAGTGCAACCGACTTAAACCAATGGGTTCACATGGCAATGACCTATGACGGTACGAACATTCGCTTCTATAGAAACGGCACACAAATAGGGATCGCAGCGCACACAGGAACGTTCCAAGCTGAAGACAACCTATTGGTAATCGGCGCGGGTAGTAATGATGATGGTGTAACTTTTGACG
Source organism: uncultured Micavibrio sp. (assembly GCA_964562515.1). Lineage (GTDB taxonomy): Bacteria > Pseudomonadota > Alphaproteobacteria > Micavibrionales > Micavibrionaceae > TMED27. The sequence goes on along the minus strand of CAZLTT010000041.1, from coordinate 10,273 downwards.
GCCATTCTCACGCAGCTGTGGCTGATGTCCGCCTTTATAACCGCGCATTGGAAACCACAGAAATCCAGCAACTTTTTAATGCAGGCACCGCAGTCGGATCTTCAACCGCCTTACCGCAAGGATGCCCGAATATCGGCGATGTCTGTGACGACGGCACGTATTATGTGGGCCTCTCTCCCGATGGCAATGTGGAGATGTACGCCGCCCCGGAAGATGCGCCAAGCGATTTTGCGTGGAACAATGATCAAGCCAACGGAACGGTCACGTCCGCATCAGACACGAACGCGGGCGCGGCGAATACGGACGAAATAATAAAAGTAGATGCAGATGGAAACATCGCTGGCTTTCAGCAGCATGAATCGCCTCAATATTGTCACGATCTTTCTGTCGCAGGCGCAAACGATTGGTATCTTCCTGCCGATAATGAATTACTCAACCTTTATAATGGCGGAAACCAAATAGCGAATGTGAACACAGGTTGGCAGTACTGGACATCTCGAGAGATTTCCGACAGCAC
>CAZLTT010000041.1:2061-9656 GCA_964562515.1 uncultured Micavibrio sp. | reverse complement strand
TGCACCAATCCGACCGGAAACGCAGGCGATATTATCTACGATGATGACCGCAACCTCCTGCTCTACTGCGACGCCAACAACTGGATTTCTGTTAGAGGTTCGGGAGCTCGCGGCCCGGTGCCAACGTCAGGACTGGTCGGACACTGGACACTAGACGAGACCAGCGGCTCGACAATCAGAGATTACTCCCCGAGTGCCAACAACGGTACATGGACAGACGCCGTCAACAACGACGTCGCGGAAGAAACAATAATCGGGCAAGTCGATAACGCACTCTCTTTCGATAATAACGTTGATAGCATCACGGTCGGCAACCCCGCAGAACTTCAGATTACGGGAGGCTTAACAATCGCAGCTTGGGCACGCCCGACATCCTCGCATGACGGTCACATCCTCGCGAAATGGGACTGGCCGAACGAAGACAATGCATCATACCGACTGCAAACAGATACCGTCGGCGGCTCCAGTATTGATTACGAATTTCGGGTTTACTCCGGCACATGCGGCTCCACCAGCTCGAATAGATCGGGAGAAGTTACAGTTACAACAAACGAATGGCACCACATCGTCGGTGTATATGAACCATCAACCGCAGTGCGTTTATATGTAGACGGAGTTCTAGCCTCGGAAGATACCGTGGGCATAGCAGCATCTCTGGCAAATTGCGCGAACAATGTCACGATCGGGACCAACACCGGACCGACACTGCAGGAATGGGAAGGTGACCTTGATGACATCCGCGTATATAACCGCGCCTTAAACGCCACGGAAATCACGAATCTCTACCAGAACACCGGCGGTAACGACACAAGCCTTTCCCTCCATTTCAAACTTGATGAAACCGGCGGCTCTACTGCCGCGGACAGCTCTATTTACGGCAATGATGGGACATGGGCAGGAAGTCCGGGCATCGTAGGCGGCACAGGACGCATCAATGGCGCAGTCGATTTCTATGACAATGATTGGGTCATCAACGCCGGATCTGATGCTTCAATTGATGACGTTTTCCTCAACGGTGGAACAATCGCGGCATGGATACGTCCAACACAAACTCCGTTCTATGATTATGGACGTATTGTCAGCAAAATGACCGACCGCCCTAACAATGGCGGTTACAGCATTTACACAAGCATTGAAGCTACCGCCCCGCAATCTGTCTGGTTTGCTCAAGGTTTCGGCGGATCGAGCGTTTCGCGTTGGAGCACCCCCGCAGGATCGTTGAACATGCAAGTCTGGAACCATGTAGCCGTCGTGTACGATCAGGAAAACCCGACCGATGCGCCGACAATCTATCTCAACGGTATCGAACAAAGCTTGACGCTACAAGAAACCGGCACAGGCTCCGCCGACAGCGATGCCGCAGAAAACTTTCTAGTGGGTGTCGCCACCATAGGGAATGACAATTTCGAAGGTCAGCTCGATGATATCCGCGTTTACAGACGGATGCTTTCAGCCAACGAAGTCCAATCCCTCTATGCGGCCTGTCAGGAAGGTTCGATGATTTACAACGCCGAACACCACGTTCCGCAATATTGCGCAGGTAACGATAATTGGGTGGCCATGGGACCGGTCCGTGACGGCATAGATAGCGGCCTTGTTGGTCACTGGCAGCTCGATGAAACAAGTGGCTTAGTTGCCGGCGACGCCTCCGAAAACGGATATAATGGGACCATGCAAAACGGCCTAGACGCATCTACATCCACCGCAGATGGCAAAGTCGGCACGGCTTTATCCTTTGACGGCTCAGATGACGGCATAAGTTTGGGGGACATCAACATCGTCGCAGGGGAGAGTGAAGCTTCCGTTTGTGCTTGGGCTTTTGTGCAGGCCGCAAGCATAAGCAAAGACCACGACATCTTTACTGACGAAAACTCGTCCAACGGCATGCTTTTATGGGTCGATGATGAAGGTGCGCTCAGCGGAATCCAAAACACATTGGCGTTTACAATCAACCCGGGGATCGGCGCGAACGGACGCGTAGAAGGCCCCGCAGAAAGTGCAACGGCAAATGAATGGATACATCTTTGCGGAACATTTAAAGGCGAGCAATTTTTACGCCTGTACAAAAACGGTCTGTTGATTAACGAAAACACCACCAACACACCGTCCGTTGTCGAAAGTTCAGGCACAGGTGTAGCGCGCATTGGGACACGCAACGGCGCAGGAGCCACAAACTTTGGCGGGCTTATCGATGATGTTCGTGTCTATAACAGAACACTATCCCATTCGGAGGTCATGGCAATCTATGAGCTCGGAAACGATAACGGCTCATCACTTTATGGACATTGGAAGCTCGATGAACTCAGCGGCACCACCGCAAGCGACAGCTCAGGCAACACAAACGACGGAACACTCACGAACTTTGACAGCACTCCATCATGGTCATCAAGCGGCCAAGTTGGCGGCGCTTTATCTTTTGATGGTATAGACGACAAAATTGACGTAGGCACATTGTTTGATTACGCGGCCAACGACTTCACCATCGCAGGTTGGATCTATGTCAACGAACTAAGCACCACCGACCAAAACACAATTTTTGGCGGATGGAATGGCGTGAATCAAGTTCGCTTTGAAATCGACAGTGACGCACAAAATTGTACAGACGACTATTTACGTTTGACTTACTATGATGGCGGAGCGTTCAGACAAAGATGTAGCGCTAGCCAGATTGTAGAAGATACTTGGGTGCATGTCGCACTCGTAGTAGATGCAACAAACTCGGTTGTCAGTTTTTATTTAAACGGTACAAATGATGGCTCGAACCCTGCCCTCAGCGACCCTATTGACGGAGGTTCCGGAAACTCGACGATCGGCGCACGAACAAATGACACTCAACATTTCAATGGCCTTATAGACGATATGCGTATTTATGATCGCGCTCTTTCAGACAATGAAATCGATGCGCTATATAAATTGGGAACGGGAAATTGCACGAACCCCGAAGGCAAAGAAGGTGATGTCATTATGAACGACATCGATCCTGATCCAACCATCACAGACAATGCACTACTGTATTGTGACGGCGTAAACTGGCAAACAATCGGAAAAACTCCTTAGGACAAATATGAAGAACAAAACCGCAGCAAACATAAGAATACTATGCAGCATTTGGATGCTGACAGTAGCTTTTGCTGCACCTGTTTATGCGCAAGATATCACAACAGGATTAATCGGCAGGTGGGCGCTTGATGAAGAAAGCGGTTCTTCAATCAATGATTCTTCTTTAAACACCAACACAGGCACATGGTCTGACAGCGCCGGAGACAACGTCACAGAAGAAAGCGTGGATGGGCAGTTCAAAACCTCCATAGACTTTGATGGAACCGACGATTTTATATCCATTCCGGATGATAATTCTTTAGACGCAGCAACCGCCGTCACTGTATCGGCATGGGTGAACCCAGAAACCTGTTCTCGGCCGGGAGCCGCAGGAACAGTAAGAATGATTGCCTCAAAATGGCAAAATTCAACGGACCAAAGAAGTTGGGCACTAGGCATGAGCCGCAATGCCGATGACTGTAATGTTATGTTTACAATCACTGATGACGGTGTCTGGAATAATGACGCAACAAACGGGGTAATATCGACCGACAGACTTCCTCTAAACACCTGGTCACATGTAATCGGTACATATGACGGTGCGACCCGCGACATTAAAATATATGTCAACGGCATGCTTTGGGCGTCTAACACGTTAAGCGATCCGGGGACGAACGCGGTGTTCAATAGCACTGTGCCTATACATATCGGCAGTGCATTGGAATGGGCTAACACCAATAATAACTTCTTCAACGGCAGCATTGACGATGTAAGGATTTATGACCGCGCGCTGACGGTGACTGATGTCAAAGAGCTTTACCAGAGCATACCGGGAGCACTTCGGTACAAAGAAACGACCGAAGGGTTAGAATATTTCAACAGTACGGAATGGGTGCATGCTGGTCTGGGCAGCTATAAGCCGAACGGCGTGACATTCGATGGAGCAACCACCAACTTATATCTAGCCAGCGCACTAAACGGTGTATCCGATGGCAGTAAAGTTACAGGCAGCGCGTGGATCAAAAGAGATAGTGCGCAAAGCGGTAACCTGCACGTGCTTCTGCAAGGCACGAACTCAAATGTGCTCCTTCAATGGGAAGCAGGAGACAGGTTTTTTACAAAGTACAAAAATGCAGAAGGCGATGACGTTCTGGCTATTCGCTCATCTGCAACATACACTGATAGCGACTGGCACCATGTAATGTGGAGCGCGGATATGAACGTCCCGGGGAGTGCGCGCATGTACGTAGATGGTGTTGATGTCACAAACAACACAATTTTTGGCGATGTAAACGCAGGAAACGGAACAAATAATGTTCTGGACTTCGATCTTACCGACTACAGAATAGGCGCGAATATCGGCGCCACAGCGGCCTTTTTTAACGGTGAAGTTGCGGATCTCTGGATAGACTTCAATAGCTATATCGACCTGAGTGATGCCGCAAACAGACAGAAGTTTTTAAGCGCAAACGGTGTGCCAATGTACCTTGGCCCCGACGGTTCACGACCGCTCGGAAAAAGACCTGACATTTTCTTATCAGGCGCAACCGACGACTGGCATACCAATAAAGGTGCAGGCGGCGGCTTTACCGAAAACGGGACATTAACCGACGCCGTCACTGAAATCGTATATCCCGAAGAAGCAGAGCTGAACAATTTCGGCTTAACGCTTTCGGACACCGGAAAATACGGAGATATCGTCAACGGCGGCAACGGGAAACTATACGGCATCCCGAGAAATGCGACGGACATTCTGGTTATAGACACAGAAGCAGGAACCGCTACGCGCACAGCAATGGGCGCAGACCTGAGTGGAAGCACAAAATGGATGGATGGCGTATTAGCACCAAACGGAAAAATCTACGGCATCCCGAGAGATGCAACAGATATACTCGTCATCGACACAACTACAGGCACCGCAACCAGAGAAACAATGGGATTAACCCTGACAGCAGGTGGAAGCAAATGGGAAGCAGGTGTTTTGGGCGCTGACGGAAATATTTACGGCATCCCCAGAGACGCCACGGAAGTCCTGATTATCGACCCGACGAACGACACAGCAAGTTTAAACGATTTTGGTTTAACCATTCCCGCAACAGCCGCGAAATACCTTGATGCAGTTGCAGGGAATAACGGCAAAATTTATGCCCTGCCCTATGATGAAACTAACTTTCTCGTGATCAACACAAACAACGGCACAGCAACACAAACCACACTCGGACTAGGCACTCTTGCCCCCGCAGGAAAATGGGCATCCGGAACATTAGGCAAAGACGGAAACATATACGGCGTTCCCTGGGACGCTTCAAACGTCGTAACAATCAACACTGAAACTGATATCGCGTCTGAGAGTAACTTCGGCGTTAGTTTTTCCGGGAGCGCACAATATGCCGGGGCAACCACAGCAAATGACGGAAACATTTACGGCATTCCGTTTAATGAAAATGAAGTTTTGATTATCGACCCATATAAGCAAGTCGCTCGCAAAACGAACTTCGGACTTAGCCTGTCCGGCGCCACCAAATTTGAAGGGTCAGCCTTAAGCTTTGATAATAAAATCTATGCTGCGCCCAGAAATATAGATTCAGTTTTGATTATAAACCCGAGAGGAGAATGCTCGAACCCTGCTGAACTAGGGGGGAGCGTTCTGTACAACACTGACTTTAATGTCATGCAATATTGCAACGGTGTGGACTGGGTGGCCATGGGGCCAAGCGGGGTTACAACTGGCGGCGGGTGTATCAACCCGACAGGTGTCACCGGCGACCTGATTTACAATCAAGATTACGACCACATGCAATACTGCAACAGCCGGGACTGGATCGGTTTGGGATTAAACACGAATGAAACCGCTGCCGGACTGGCAAGCCTCGTTGCACACTGGAAACTGGATGAAACAAGCGGACAAACCGTAGCAGATTCAATCGGCAACAACGACGGAACGAGCTCGGATGCTACGCCGAACTGGCAACCTTCGGGCGGCGTAAGAAACGGGGCGTTGCTTGTGGATTCGAGCGAGGCCATTGACACAGGAACATGGAACGTAACAGGGTCCGGAATAACTTTATCGGGATGGGTAAATATGCAATCCATCCCTACGCAGGACCCCCGCATCATATGCAAAACATCGGGCATCACAGACAATCAACATGACTGGTGTATTTTTATCGATGATGCCAATGACGAAATAGAATTCAGACTGAGAACCGAAAACGGTTTTGAAACCAATCAGACCAGCGGCCTCGCATATTTCGCCAATTACCAGAATGAATGGCACCAGATAACAGTTACATATGACAACGCCAGCGCTGCAATTGCATATTATATTGACGGTGTTCAAGTCGACACAGACACCCACAGTGCCGGCGGCGCCGTCATCAGCAGCAGCAACGTCGTCGCACTGGGTAACAACCCGTCGGCTATCGGCTCCCGACAATGGGGAGGACTACTCGATGAATTACGGGTATACAACTCCGCCCTCACCCCCGCGCAGGTGTTCAATATATACCAACAAACATCTCCGTTTAATCTGAACGACGATCTCGTTGCGCATTGGAAGCTCGAAGAAACCAGCGGCGCAACCATCGTTGATGCCCTGGGCAATAATAACGGTACTTGGAACGACAACACTGACGATACGATAACAACCGAGAGCGTTGCCGGTATTGACGGTAACGCCCTGGATTTTGAAATTGACGATCAGGCTTATATCAACATCGACGCAGGTGCGGGAACGACAGATCTGGACAACCTCGGACCCATGACAGTTTGCGCGTGGGTCAACTTTGAAAGCATGCCGGGGGCCGGCGGACCCATTATCGACAAGCGCGGCGGCGCAAGTTTTGGAAACGGCGGCTGGCAATTGGGATATAACCGTGCCGGCGGGGAACGGTTCTTTTTTGAGAGCAATCTTCAGGACGGCTTTCAAACAGACTTCAACACAGTATTGCTCGGGCAAAACCAGCATGTCTGCGCATCTTGGGATGGTAATGACGGATCCGGCGGCGTGAACATTTATATCGACGCCGTACGAGACAACTTCGCGGGCTTCACGGACACAGGCACAATTGACGATGCATCTTACGATATTGAAATTTGTCGCGACAATTCATCAAGTACACTTTGCGATAGTGTCATTGACGATGTGCGCATCTATGACCGCGTCTTAAACAATGGTGAAATCAAATTAATTTACGAGGCCACACGATGAAATGGCTACACCAACATATACGCAAAAAATGTCAGGCAGCGCTTCTGGCCGCTATACTCATGGCGCCCACTTCCGCGTTCGCACAGGATATAACTTCGGGCTTGGAAGCGCATTGGGGTTTTGAAGAAGCCAGCGGCGCAACACAAGCCGCCGACCTTTCCGGTAACGGGAATACGGCGTTTTTCACGTCTTCAGATGCAGATAACGACTTTGTAAAAGGTGTATTCGGACAGGCTGTATCAATCGACGGCACGACAGACTGCCTGCGTACAAATACAAACAACGATGCCATCGATAATCTGGACGTGTTCACTTTGGCACTCTGGATAAGGCCAAACAACTTACC
>CAZLTT010000041.1:0-1961 GCA_964562515.1 uncultured Micavibrio sp. | reverse complement strand
TATGAGGCACCGTCCAAATCTTGTGAAATACAAAACCGGGGCTCGATAATTTACAACACCGATGGCCAAGTGATGCAGTACTGTGATTCATCAAACTGGGTCGCGATGGGAAAACAAAGATACGTCCCCGAAGCAGCAAGCTTTGTTTCTGCAGATTCTGATTCATTAACGCGTGGCGGCAATCTAACGGGTATCGCCGACACCAAGCGTGTAACAGGAAGCTTCTGGGTAAAACGCACAAGCCTGTCCGGCGGTGCCGTAAAAGAAATCTATTCTGCAACATCACGCTTCAGGATCACATTCGATACAGGAGACAACTTACGGATAACAGGAAGAAACGCGGCAAATACATCCATCCTCTCGCACTCTTCAGCAGCTATAACCGATAGCGACTGGCATCATGTAATGTTCAGTATCGACATGGAAAACCAAGCAGACTCCCATGTTTATGTAGACGATGTAGATGTAACAAACTTTTTCACTTTCACAGACGACTTTATCGACATATCCGCCAGTTGGCACACAATCGGAGCAAACGGAGGGTCTAACCTTTTAGATGCCCATATCGCCGATTTTTGGTTAGAAACAGATACCTACCTTGATCTTTCAGATACCCAAAACAGACGGAAATTTATCGATGCATCCGGCAACCCTGTTAATCTTGGCACAAACGGCGAAGGACCTCTTGGCGCCGCCCCTGACGTCTTCCTATCCGGCAATATAGAAGACTGGCATACCAACAAAGGAACAGGCGGCGGCTTTACCGAAAACGGAGCCTTGGCCGCAGGCATTGGTCCATCAAAAATTACCGGCGGCGTATCAAACCTCTCCTCCATTCCCGCCTGTTCTACATCAAGCAGTGCACACAGTTTTTCTCTAGCAGGCACCCTCCCTGCGGCAAACCGCGATTTCTTGGGACTCTGGGTCGACCCGCCATATATCTTCGCCGGAAACGGATGGATGGGAGGAGACACGCCATTTGAAGTCTACACATTCGATGGGACGAATTTCACAGTGGTAGACTCCGTGACATCGGGGCACGGCTTTCCCGAAAACATATGGAGTGACGGCACTTACTACTATCTTGCGGCTCCTGGATCAGGGCTTTACGCATATACTTTTGATGGCACGGACCTGACATTGGTCGGTTCAGAAACAACCATTGCGAATGAAGCCAGAGGCCCTTGGGGAGACGGTGAATATATCTATGTTGCAGATGGCGCAGGTGGCTTTCATGCTTTCACGTTTGACGGCACAACCTTTACACAAGCCGGAAGTTCTCTTGCTACAAGCGGCTTTTCTCTGTCCGTGTATAGCGATGGCGAATTCCTTTATCTGGGTGATGGTGCCGGTGGCTTGCGGATATACACGTTTAACGGCACAAGCTGGACAGCAGTGGATAGTGCGGCCAACAACACACGGCGCATATGGGACGATCAAAACTTCATTTACGGTATAGGTTCGGCGGGGTTATTCGCCTATAGCTTCGATGGAACAACCCTGACCGAAATAGCATCGGAAACAACGGGCATCGGCAGCAACACAGATGTTTGGGGAGACGGACAATTCATTTATGCCGCAGGCGGAAGCACAAATGGTGTACGCGTTTATGATTTCAACGGCACTGAATTTACGCTTGTCGACACATACCCTTCAGTAAACGACATGCGCTCCGTGGCCGGTGACGGCACATATATTTTCGCGGGCGATTCCAATCAGGGACTTTATGCATTAAACGGTTTTGACTGCCTCCAATGCACGAACCCGACAGGACGCGCAGGCGATATCACTTACAATACCTCAACCAACCAGATGCAATACTGTAACGCCGAGCAATGGGTCGCTATGGGTCCAACAGGCGACGGCGGCGCGGGATGCTCCAACCCCGGCGGCGCAGCAGGAGACATTGCCTACAATACAACTTACGACCGTATGCAATATTGTGAAGGCGATGAATGGAT
>CAZLTT010000040.1:13615-17935 GCA_964562515.1 uncultured Micavibrio sp. | reverse complement strand
CCGCGCCGACTAATCCTGCGCGGTCCATCATGAAACGGACGGGCAGGTTCTGGATTGCGACGTCGTGCACGACTTGGTCATAGGCGCGTTGCAGGAATGTGGAGTAGATGGCGACGAAGGGTTTGTATCCTTCCGTGGCTAAACCGCCCGCAAATGTGACCGCGTGTTGTTCGGCGATGCCGACGTCGAATGTGCGTTCGGGGAATTCGTAGCCGAAGATATCCATTCCCGTTCCGTCGGGCATGGCGGCGGTGATACCGACGATTTTGTCATCGGTTTGTGCGCATTTGATTAGCTGTTCGGCGAAGACTTTGGTGTAGCTCGGCGCGCCGGCTTTGCCTTTTTTCTGTTCGCCTGTGACGACGTCGAATGTTTTGACGCCGTGCATTTTGGACGGGCTGTTCTCCGCGGGGAGGTAGCCTTTGCCCTTTTGCGTTTTGGCGTGGATCAGGATCGGGCCTTCATGTTCTCCGTCGCGGATGTTGCGCAAGATCGGCAGAAGTTGGTCGAGGTTATGGCCATCGACGGGGCCGATATAGTAAAAGCCCATTTCCTCAAAGAACGAGCCGCCGCCTGCGGCTACGCGGACACCTTCTTCGGCGCGTTTGGCGGCGTGGCGGATCGGGGAGGGCAGCACGTCGAACAGGCGTTTGCCGATTTCGCGCGCGTTGATGTAGGGCTTTGAGGAAACCAAGTTTGTTAAGTAACGGCTCATCGCGCCGACGGGTGGGGCGATGGACATTTCGTTATCATTCAGGATGACGATCAGGCGGGATTTGTTTGCGCCTGCGTTGTTCATGGCTTCGTACGCCATACCTGCGGACATTGAACCGTCGCCGATGACGGCGATGACGTTGTTGTCTTTGTCTGAGAGGTCGCGGGCGACCGCCATGCCGAGGCCGGCGGAAATGCTTGTGGAGCTATGGGCTGCGCCGAATGGGTCGTATTCGCTCTCACTGCGTTTGGTGAAGCCTGAAAGGCCTCCGCCTTGCCTGAGCGTGTGGATGCGGTCTTTGCGCCCCGTCAGGATTTTATGCGGGTAGCATTGGTGCCCTACATCCCAGATCAGCTTGTCTTCGGGTGTGTTAAATACGGCGTGAATGGCAACGGTCAGCTCGACTACGCCTAATCCTGCGCCTAAATGGCCGCCTGTCTTCGAAACGGCTTCAATTGTGGCTGTACGGACCTCGTCGGCGAGCTGGTGTAGCTGTTCGTCGCTGAAATCCTTCATATCGGCGGGGATATTAACGCGGTCGAGCAAGTTCGTGGTTGCGACCGTCTTATTGTCTGTATGTGCGCGTGCCTGTGCCATGGTTCGGCCTTTTTAGCGTAAAGCCGCCTTGGAAAGCAAAGGTTTTATCGATGTTTAGGTGTAGGGATTACCGAATGACGGGCCGCTCGCCATCATCGGATCGACACCGTTCATGGTGTTGGTGTTGTTTTGCGCGAGTTGAAGATCCGGAGCAGGTTCGACCTCGGGGAGGACGCCGTCAAGCCCGCCGTCCATATTGCCAGCAATTTCAACGAGTTCCGACATGGCTTCCAGATCGAAAGCAGAACCAACGAAGCGTCCGACCGTTGTCAGCGGATCGCTTGCATCATGTTCATCACGGAATTCGTTTACTGCACCCTGTATGAGTTCGCCAACCATGGCGTGCCTCTCCTCTCGTACTAACCCAACAATTATATTAGCAAAAAATGGTTAAGAAACGGTCAAAGTGAGAGCGGGTTACAGGCAATTATGGTTGTTGTGAAACCATCAGGTGAACCCATGCGGTTTTGATGGGCTTGCGGATGTCATTGTCTGCAACCTGAACCAGAAGGATTTTTCCTTCCTTGCGCACGCGTTCGTATATCTTTTCGTTGATATTATCGAGAATGAGGTGCTGATGACCGCCGTTATTGTCAAAAACCTGGATTTGGCCCATATCGACGTCGATGCTTGCCCATTCGGGTTCAATTTCGAGGCTATCTCCGTAGAAGAAACCCATTTCGTCGTTTTTATTCAGTACAAGCGTCGCTTTCATCTGTTCAAATATATCTTCGTTAAAATGTTCGAAACAAGCAGTTTTTTACATATTTTTTTATGCGGTTTCTCTAATGTATTCGCAAATCTTTGCCGATAGTTTCTTTAGCGGAAACGCGGTTGTGTTGAATTTTTACGTTTTTATCCCTCTTGCTCTTGTGATTTTGTCAGCAGCAATTAGTTTGAATAGCGAATTGATTCAATGAAAAGGACTGTATCTATGAAAACGCGCGCAGCCGTCGCAACGAAAGCCGGAGCCCCATTAAGTATCGAGGAGGTTGATCTCGAAGGGCCTCAGGACACAGAGGTTCTGATAGAGGTGATGGCAACAGGCGTGTGCCATACTGATGCTTTTACACTATCGGGGGATGACCCTGAGGGCGCTTTTCCTGCTATTTTAGGGCATGAAGGCGCAGGGATTGTAAGAGAGGTTGGTAAGGATGTGAAAAGCCTTAAGCCAGGCGACCATGTCATTCCGCTTTACACGCCCGAATGTCGGGAATGTGATTACTGTCTGCATCCGAAAACGAATTTGTGTCAGAGCATTCGTGAGACGCAGGGCAAAGGTGTTATGCCGGATGGCACGTCTCGTTTTTCCCTGAACGGCGAAAAAATTCTGCATTACATGGGTACTTCGACATTCTCCAACTTTACGGTTCTTCCTGAAATTGCGGTGGCGAAAGTGCGTGAGGATGCACCGTTCGAGAAGATTTGTTACATCGGTTGCGGTGTGACGACGGGTATTGGTGCAGTTGTTTTTGATGCGAAGGTGGAGCCCGGTTCGAATGTCGCTGTGTTCGGTCTTGGCGGTATCGGGCTGAATGTTATTCAAGGCGCTCGTATGGTTGGCGCAAACAAGATTATCGGTGTTGATATCAATCCGTCCAAGCGAGAAATGGCCGAAAAATTCGGTATGACGGATTTCATTAACCCGAAGGAGACCCCGAACGTGATTGAGGCGATTGCCGATTTGACGAATGGCGGTGTCGATTATTCGTTCGAGTGTATCGGGAATGTTGATGTAATGCGTCAGGCGCTCGAATGCTGTCATAAAGGATGGGGCGAAAGCGTAATTATCGGTGTTGCTGGTGCAGGAAAAGAGATATCAACCCGTCCGTTCCAGCTCGTTACCGGTCGTGTGTGGCGCGGATCTGCTTTCGGCGGGGCGCGCGGACGAACAGATGTGCCAAAGATTGTTGATTGGTACATGGATGGCAAAATCAACATTGACGATATGATTACGCATGTGATGCCGTTGGATGAGATCAACACGGCCTTTGATTTGATGCATAAGGGCGAAAGTATTCGCAGCGTGGTGAAGTTCTGATGAAGATTGTTGAAGAACATCGCTGTTTTGGCGGTCGCTTACAGGTTTTTGAACATGCAAGCGCGGTGTTGTCTTGTGACATGAAATTTTCCGTGTTTTTACCGCCGCAGGCGCAAGACGCGGACTGTCCCGCGATGATGTTTCTATCGGGTCTGACCTGCACGCATGACAATTTTACGACGAAGGCGGGGGCTTATAAAAAAGCCGCCGAGCTTGGTTTGGCTGTAATCGCGCCCGATACGTCTCCGCGCGGGGATGATGTGCCGGATGATGCGGATAGCTATGATTTTGGCAAAGGGGCTGGGTTTTACATCGATGCCACGCAAGAGCCATGGTCTAAGCACTACAAGATGGAAAGCTATATCGCTGATGAGTTGCTTGCACTTATACAGGCCGAGCTGCCGATCAAAGGTGAGACGTTAGGGTTGTCCGGTCATTCTATGGGCGGGCATGGCGCTTTAACGCTGTATATGAAATATCCTGACAAATTTGCGTCTGTCTCTGCGTTTTCTCCGATTGTTGCGCCTGCGCATGTACCGTGGGGGGAGAAAGCGTTTAGCGGGTATATCGGTGACGATCGTGATGAATGGTTGAAGCATGACGCATCGGCGTTAGTGGTTGAGGCCGAGATTGCCCGTGATCAGGTGATTTTGATTGATCAGGGGATGGGCGATCAATTTCTGGAAGAGCAGCTGAAGCCGGAATTTTTTGAAAAAGCCTGTGAACAGGCGGGGCAGGCGCTAACGCTTCGCCGTCATGATGGTTACGACCATAGCTATTACTTTATCGCCAGTTTCATTGACGATCATTTAGAGCATCATTTTAAGGCTTTAAGCGCTTAAGCGCGGCGTTCCATCACGTAATCGGCGAGTTCCGCCAATACTTTTTCACGGCCTTCGAAGATTTTCAGGTGACGTTTGGCTTGTGCAACGATCATTTCGGCACGCGCCTTCGCGGCGTCTTTACC
>CAZLTT010000040.1:9633-13515 GCA_964562515.1 uncultured Micavibrio sp. | reverse complement strand
TCACCAACATCAAAGTCAACGTCATCGCGCTCGGCAATCAAGTCGAGCATTTGGCCGCCGACCATGCCGTGACCACCAGAAGCTTTCGCCAGTTCGCGAACAAGTTCTGTTTGAACGTGCGGGTCGGGGTGTGTTTCAGGGTCGGCCAGAATTTCAAAAGCCAGTGTCAGGAGCGCGTCACCTGCAAGGATTGCAGTAGCGTCGTCATATTGTTTGTGCACGGTCGGTTGACCGCGACGCAGGGATGCATCATCCATGGCGGGCAAGTCATCGTGGATCAGCGAGTAGCAGTGCATGAATTCAATTGCGGCAGCCACGCGGCGTGCGCGGGCGGATGGTACATTGAACAAAAATGCGGATTGCATACACAGGAACGGACGCAAACGTTTACCGCCACCAAGTACGCCATGGCGCATGGCTTCATATAATTCGGCTTCGGCAAGGTCCGTTTCAGGGAGCAGGCGTTCGATGGTGCGGTTGACCGCTTCGGAGACCTCATCCATGGCGTTTTGTAATTCGGGTGATGCTGATCTAGGCGATGGCATTAATGTTCTCTCTTATATTCTTAAAACTTATTCTTGCGGGTCTAACGGTTCGGACGACACGTTGCCGTCCTTATCCACTGTGATTTTTTCGATTTTTGCCTGTGCTTCACGAAGCTTGGTTTCGCAGTGCTTTTTCAGGGCAATGCCGCGCTCATAGGCCGATATGGACTGTTCCAGAGGTGTGCCGCCCTGTTCGAGGTCGCGCACGATGGTTTCTAGCTCGGTCAAGGCATCCTCGAAATTGAGCTGGTCTATCGGTTTAGGCTGTGGCTGTGTCATGACGCAGGATTGTATGTGAAAACGAAGCGCTGCTCAAGGTGCTATTCAACGAGGCCGAGCTTTTTCTCTAATGCTCCACAGAGCATTTGGCCCAGAGTGATGTGCATTTCCTGAATACGGGCCGTTACATCGCTTGGAATGATGAGGGTAACGTCGCAGTAATGGCCCATTTCGCCGCCGTCACGCCCTGTGAAGCCAATGGTTTTGATGTTTTTGGCTCTGGCGGCTTTTAATCCTTCGAGCACGTTGGGGCTTGTGCCCGAGGTGCTGATCCCGATCGCGACGTCGCCGCCTTGGCCGAGCGCGTCGATTTGGCGGGCAAAGAGGTGGTCGAAGCCGTAATCATTGCCGATGGCGGTTAATGCGGATGTATCGGTGGTCAGGGCGACAGCGCGGATGGGTTTGCGGTCCTTTACGTAGCGGACGGCGCATTCGGTCGCGAGGTGCTGCGCGTCGGCGGCGCTACCACCATTGCCGAAAAACATCAGCTTGCCGCCGTTATGCAGGGATTCATAAGTGATCTCGAGGATTTCTTCGAATACGGGGCTTAAGGACTCGAAGCTTTTCTTGGCAACCTCAAGATGCTCAATCGTTTCGTGTTGCCAGAAATGCTTATAGTCGAACGGAGCGCTCATATTACGGGGTAATCACGATCGGGCGGTTGGTGTCGACGGATTGTTGCACCGCTTGTTGCTGCGCTTCCTGCGTTGTGGCCTGAAGCTCGCTCGTTTGCTGCGCGCGGGCTTGTTCGATCAACTTGTTCTCGCGAATGACCTGACGATTATAGGAGAGTTGGTCGGGCGTAAGTTGGAAACCAACCAGAACGCGGTAATCGCCGCCGTTTTCACCCGCTTCGATCGGGATGATCTGACGGAGTTTTTCGGTATAGGTTTTTGTGTCCACGCCCGGATCATACGTCAAAGATGCCGCGAAGACTTCCTTGGCCAGAATCGTGCCGCTGCTTGATGTGACGGCGACAAAGAACGGGTAGGAGAAGAACGGACGGTCGGACGACAAAGCGCGGCCGCGCGGGCCGAGTGTGCCGACAAAGTCCATTTGTAAATCGATGGTCGCCGCGCCGCGGGAGACGGAGCAGCTTTTCTGCACGCTTGTAATCTCGATGGTGGAGATTAGGTTGTTGCGTGATGGATTAGAGATATTGTCGAATTCAGACAGGGATTTCAGCTCTCCGACGACTTCGGCTTGCGGGCAAGAGCCGGAAGCAACGAAACGGTCGGCGGTGTTACCGGATACAGACGAGCTTGTCGCCTTAGGCAGGTTGATTGTGCCGATATCCTGTTGGATGCCTTCCCATGTTTGCTGACAGGCGCTGATGGCCAGTGTACTCAAGAGAAGAACGCTATATCTTAATGGTTTCATTGCTGATGTCCCGATGGTAAACCTTTTTGGAATAGAAACTTTACGAGAGCACACCCCGCAAGGCAAGAGGGGAAGTTTTAAGGGAGAGTTATATGAGCACAACAAATGCCGCTAAAATAAATTCACAGCAGGAGTTCTATGCGGAATTGGACCGTTTGAGAGCAGGGTTTGACGCCATGGAGCCGGATATGCAGGAGACTTTTACCGACACTGAACAAGGTGTTGAAGGATTTGTCGTTGTGTGGAATACGGAGATTAGCCGCGGCGGCCCATTATACAGTGATGGTAAAGGGTGCGGTAAAGGCGGCACACGGATTAAAAAAGATCTGACGCTTGAAGATGTAAAACGTCTGGCGCGGGCTATGGCCGAGAAAAATGCGGCAGCGGGATTGCCGCTTGGCGGAGCGAAATCGGGATTGCGGGCAGACCCCGATGCTTCTGATTACGAACAAAAGTGGAAACGTTTTGTCCGTCTGGTCAAAGATGGCGGTTTTTTAAAAGAAGACGACGGTATTTTCGGCGGGTTCGGATATGACATTGGTGGGAAGCCGCCGTTGAATGCGATATGGACGATCGAGGAGTTAGGTTCCGGCCGTTCGTTTACCGGTAAGCCGGTGGATATGGGTGGCACGGATTATGACCGTATCGGTATCGCGGGGCTTGGTGTTGCCGTTGCCGGGCAAACGCTGTTCGAAGAAAGCGGCGGTGATGCACAGGGCGCGCGTTTTTCAGTGCAGGGCGTCGGTGCCATGGGCAGTGCGGTTGTGCGCTATTTCCATGAGCTTGGCGGCGTTTTGAAATATGTTTCCGATCTGAAATATGGCGGCACATGGGTGTTTAAGGACGGCGCATCCGAAGAATTTATCAATGACCCGAGTTTGAAAAATCTGGAAAAAGAAGCAGAGAAGGTTTCGGATTCCTGTGAAGAGGCTTTGTTTCAGGAGGTTGATATTGTGTTTCCGTGCGCGTTGGAGGATACGTTGACGAAAGACAATGCACACAAGGTGAAGGCACGGTTTATGTCAGAAGGGGCGAACAACCCGACGACGGATGAGGCGCACCAGATATTGTTTGATAACGACGTTATGGTGGCGCCGGATATTCTGGCCAACCCGGGCGGTATTATCGCGGCTTTTGTGGAGATGACTTCCGATGCCGATGATAAGGCGGCCGAAGCGATGGAGATGACCAGAGAACGCGTGGCGGATAATATTCGGGAACTGGTTTCGATTGTGGCGACATATAACGTTCGACCCGACGAAGCCGGAGACTATATGACTTACAGGAATATTTTGAAGGCGAATGCGGGATAATCAAAGACAATGACTAAACAACCACTCACCATATTACTTGCGGCGCCGCGCGGATTTTGTGCGGGGGTGGACCGTGCGATCCAGATTGTCGAAATGGCATTGGAGAAATACGGTGCGCCCGTCTATGTGCGGCATGAGATCGTGCATAACAAATATGTCGTGGATTCTTTGCGCGCAAAAGGCGCGGTGTTTGTTGAGGAGTTGGATGAGATTCCCGAAGACGAAGGCGATGATAAACGCCCCGTCATATTTTCCGCGCATGGTGTACCGAAATCCGTGCCTGCAAATGCGGCGAGCCGCGAGATGTTTTATGTCGATGCGACATGCCCGCTCGTGAGTAAGGTTCACCGTGAGGCCGAGCGTCA
>CAZLTT010000040.1:0-9533 GCA_964562515.1 uncultured Micavibrio sp. | reverse complement strand
GTGATTGTGATTGGTGCGCCGAATTCATCGAATTCCAACAGATTGGTTGAGGTGGCGGCGTTGCATGGATGCGAGAAGTCGATGTTGGTGCAGCGTGCGGCGGACATTGATTGGAACTGGATGGATGGTGTGAAGGCGCTCGGCATTACCGCAGGGGCGAGTGCGCCGGAAGTTCTGGTCGATGAAGTGATTGAAGCCGCGAAGGAACGCTATGAGGTGACAATCAAGGAAATTGCCATTACACAAGAGAACGTGCATTTCAAAATTCCAAAAATCCTAGAGCAAGCCGAAGCAAAAACAGCATGAAACAGGTGATTACATTGATCGGGATGTCGGGGGTCGGCAAATCCTATATCTCTCAGCAATTGGCGGAGTGGGGATGGTATCGCTATTCCTGTGACGAAAATATTGGTGCCGATCTGATCGGTAAGCCCGAATTGTCCGAAGCGGAAGTTCTGGATGCGCTTGCGAAACTGGTTGGACGTCTGGGTAGTCGGGATAAGGGCGGTCTGTGTTTGCGTGAATTCCGTAAGCGCCAGTCTTCTTATTACCATGCGGAGTGTCGCTCTTTGTTGTTTCTGGATCGGCATATTGCAAAGGCCGAAGATGAAGGATTTGACCAGTTCGTGCATGACTCGACGGGGAGTTTTTGTGAGATCGAAGACGAAGTCGTTTTAGAAAGTGTCGGTGACTTGTCGGAGGTTTGTTACATCGAAGCCTCGCCCGAGCATGAGGCCGAAGTCGTTGACCGTGCGCAAAAGCACCCGAAGCCGTTATTCTTTCCGCCGTCTAAATTTATGGGATGGTATGACGGTTTTATGAGCGAACATGGTTTGAGCGATGACCAGGACATTGATCCCGATACGTTTTCGCGCTGGGTGTTTCCGAAGCTGTTCGAGCAACGCTTGCCGAAATATAAGAAACTCGCTGATAAGTTCGGTTATACCGTGCCGTCATCTGCCTTGGCGGATGTGACGAGTGCGGATGAATTCCTCGAAGTCACGAAGCAATATCGATGAGTAAAGTTGTCGAGATTTATACAGACGGCGCATGTAGCGGAAACCCCGGGCCGGGAGGTTGGGGCGTTCTCATGCGTTATGGCGACGTCGAGAAGGAATTGAATGGCGGCGAAGCGGATACGACAAATAACCGTATGGAGATGATGGCGGTTATAAAAGCGCTGGAGGCGATTAAGGGTAAGCCGCAAATTGATCTGTATACGGACAGTAAATATGTGATGCAGGGAATCACCGAATGGATCGAAGGGTGGAAAGCGCGCGGGTGGAAGACCGCGTCAAAGAAGCCGGTTAAGAATGTCGATCTGTGGCAGCAAATTGATGATTTGGTTGCCGCACATAATGTTACTTTTCACTGGGTGAAAGGGCATGCCGGACACCCCGAAAACGAGCGTGCCGATTCGCTCGCTGTGGCTGGAATTCCAAAATAATTTTCAAAAAAATTTGATTATCCACAAGGGTTTCTGCGGGTTTGAGGGGTGACTCTCAAATTTTAAGGAACCATTAATCTTTTGAATCGATTGTGTAGGTATAGCCTCAACGACCAGATTTTTTCGGTCACAGTATCAGAGGTTATACAAATGACCTTGAACAAGCCGGGAGGGCTTTGAAAATGACACAGACAGCAGCAAAAACTTCTCCTTCTTTACACAGGGTGAGCGACAAAACCTTGTTGCCGTTGCCGCCTCAAAAAGATGCGGATGCCGAAATGGAAATCTATGCTCGGTTTATGCGTCATCTTCGGCATGTGCCAAATTCCCGTATGGAGATCAAAGTTCTTTCGGCTATTCAATTCACTGCGGACTTACTTGATTACAGTGATGCGCATGTGGCCAAGGTTTTGGTCGAGATGGGGTTACGCGGGCCGCGCATGTCTTTCCCTGCGGATTATTTGAAATTTGCCGACCGTGCGTTGATGCGCAACGAGTGGGCGATTGGCGGGCCATCAAAGGCGCTGTTGGATCTCAAAGGTTATTGGGATCGGATTGGCGAAGACCGCTTCGCAGCGTTTAAAGGGGATTTCCCGTTGGTCAGCGAAAGCGCGTTCGTTTAATCGTTATAACGAACGGACTCTTGAATGCTTCGCTTTTCCTTTTCGCCGTTTTCAATGCCATAGGCGGGTTGGATTTGTCCCATTCTACGGTCGTCACCGTTTCTAAAGAAAATCGAACCGAGTAATTCCTCGAAAGAGGAGGCGGGTCTGAAATCATAATTGTTCGCCGGTGGGTATCTGCCGGCGGATTTTCGCATCACGTCACGCCAGATTTGTGCAGGAAAGCTGCCGCCTGTGACGTTTTTCATTTCAGAGTTATCATCATTGCCCAACCATACAACGCCGACCAGTTCACGTGTGAAGCCCATGAATAGGGCGTCGCGGCTGTCTTGTGATGTTCCGGTTTTTCCCGCAGCAGGTGCGCCGAAATTCGCGCCCTGTCCTGTACCGAACTGGATGACACTGTTCATCATAGAGGTCAGGTTTTGGATGTCGTGTGACGCAAAGACCTTTTTGCGGGTTTGGCGGCGCGGACGTTTGTAATACAGCTCGTCTGTATCCTTTGAGCGGATTTCGAGGATGCCGTAAGGCTCGACTGTGTATCCGCCACTGGCAAGGGTACCGTAGGCAGTTGCCATTTCCATCAGCGATACGCCACTGCTGCCGAGAGATAGGGATAAATCCGGTGCAAGCTCGGCTTTAATGCCTGCGCGGCGTGCTGTGTGGATGACGGCGTCGGGGCCGACTTCTTTCATCAGGTTGAACGACACGGTGTTCAAGGAGAGCGTTAGAGCTTCTTCCAATGTGACTTCACCGTAATATTTATTGCCGAAATTTTTCGGGCGGTAACGGCCTCTATCAATAGGGGCGTCGTCGATCATATGTTGCGGGTCCCACCCATTTTCGAGGGCGGTTAGATAGACAAACGGTTTAAAGGCCGAACCGGGAGGACGTAGTGCCTGTGTGGCGCGGTTGAACTGGCTGGCTGAGTAGTTGCGGCCACCAATGATGCCCAAGACTTCCCCATTTGGCCGCATGACAACCATTGCTCCTTGGGTGAAGTTGCGATCACCGCCATATTGCTCAACAGCGGCAGCGATTTCGTCCTGCATATATTTTTGAATGCGCGGGTCGAGCGTTGTCTCGATGACCAAATCTTCATTCGGTGTGCCTATCAGGTCTTCAAGGCTGTCGACAATCCAGTCTGTGTAGTAGCGGTCAGCGAGTTCATCTGTTGGTTTTTGCATTGGCTTTGGCGGGATTTTAGCCTCGCCTTTTGCTTGTGCTTCCGTGATGTATCCTGCGTCTACCATTGCGTTTAAGACGACTTGGGCGCGTTGCTTGGACAATCCCGGGTTACTTAGAGGGGAGTAGCGGGACGGCGCTTTCAACAGTCCGGCCAAGGTTGCGGCCTCGGTCAGTGTGATGTTTTCAACACCCGTTTTGAAGTAAGTGCGGGATGCGGCATCAACGCCATATACACCAGCACCCAAATACACGCGGTTTAGGTAGGCACTTAAGATTTCGTCTTTGGTCAGTTCGTATTCTAACCATATCGCGAGCATGGCTTCCTGAATTTTACGTTTCAGGGTACGTTCCTGCGACAGGAACAGGTTTTTTGCGAGTTGTTGTGTAATGGTCGATCCGCCTTGCGCGACACGCCCTTCGCGGACATTTACAAACATTGCACGGGCAAGACCGAGAGGATCAAGGCCAAAGTGATTATAGAAACGACGGTCTTCGATAGAGAGGACGGCTTGCACCAAGTATGGAGGAAGGTCCTCGACCTCGACTTTGTTGCCGACAATTTCCCCATAGCGTGCAACAACGCTGCCGTCACGGGCTTTGACGATAATCGCGCGTTTGCGCTCGAAAGTGGCGTCTTCTGTGATGCTTGGTAATTCTTGCGCATAATAAGCAAAAACACCCGCGAGAATGATGAATCCCCACAGGCCGACAACAAACGTCCACTTCACTAAAAAGCCCAGTACTGAGCGCTTTTTAGCTTTGGAGCGGGTTTGCTTTTTCTTCGTTTTTGTCTTTTTCTTTGACATAATTTTGAACATACACTAAAAAGCGCCGAAATAAAGGAAAAAAGATGTCTGTGACGCAAGAGCTTATCGCCGACGTTAATAAGCGTTTATTCACACCTTTTCAAGATTTACCTGTCAGGAAGACTGATCTGGGCGTGCTTTTTGGATGCCGCAGCGCCAGTGGCACAGTCGCGCGCGAGGCTGCTGCATTATACAAACGCGAGGCATTTCCCAAAATTATGGTTTTTGGCGGCAAAAGAGTGTGTCAGCCGTTGGTGCTTGTGGGTTTAAACCGAGAGCAGCGTTCTCAGGCTCCGATGAAGGACTATTTCTCTCTGGCGACAGAAGCCGAATATATGCGCCGCGTGTTGATCGCAAACGATGTCCCCGAGGATGATATCGTATTTGTTGGTGCGGGTGAAAAGCACGCAGACAAGATTTGCGCGCAGCTCAGCGCGCAGCTGCAAGGAGATTTTGCCGATGTTACATCGTTGTCGGCCGTGACATATTCCCCATATTCGCGTCGTACGGTCGGTACTATGCGTATGCAGGGGATTGATTTGCCTGTTGATGTGCGCCCGGTTCATCCTTTTGGGTTGAAGCCTGAAAGTTGGCAACACTCGCAAGTCGCGAAATATGTGGTGCAAGAGGCGCGCAATATGAACCCGATAAACCCTGACGGGCATGTCGGTAAGTATACGACGGCTGTTGATCTTGATGCGGAAGCGGCCCTGAGGGAAAGCTTGCCCGTTCTTGATGGCTAGTTAGTTGCAGTTTAGCCAATAACGGCGGCGTGCCGGAAACTTGTCGGTTTCGGATGTTTCGTCGTCAAACTCACCGCCACAAAATTCAATGATTTTAACTGCGCTGGTGTTTTTTGGTGAAACAGTGACAAGCGCGCGTTCAATACCCAGATAGCAGATATAGGGCATGCCTTTTTGCAGGATCTTTTTGCCGAAGCCTTTTCCGCGCATTGACGGGCGTATAACAAAGTTTATGTGTCCGCCCCATTTTTCCAAGTGCCAGTTCAGACGATGACGGATATTGAATGTACCAATATAGTGGTCGCCTTTAACCATCCAGAGAATTGTCTCGGGAACAGGTTCGACCCAATCCGCATACGGCTTATGCAGGTGGCGGCGGCCTTCATTCAGGTCGTCGACAAATTTTTGAAAATCCTTTTCAATTTCATCACGGTCCAGAAATTGATAGCGGCCTTCGGCGTGAAATTCATCCAGTGCTTCGAGGTAGCTATCTTTGAACTCGATACTGGGTTTAACAAGTTTGGATGCAGACATGCGTGTGGTTATTACCCTTATTTATTCCATCCGTCAAAGGAGCAATATAGCGGCAAGCCCTAAAAAAGCAAAAAAGCCGACGACATCGGTGACGGTTGTAAGGAAGACGGTCGACGCAACGGCAGGGTCAGCACCACTTCTGTCCAGTATGACAGGGATGGCAGCGCCAAAAAGGCCCGCGACAAACAAATTGATAATCATGGCCAGAGCGATCACGACTCCGAGCATAGAGTTTGAAAACCACAGAGCCGCTATGATTCCCGAAATGACGGCAAAGGCTGCACCGTTTAACGAGCCGACAATCGTTTCCTTCCAGATAATTCTGGCGGTGTTGGTGCCGGATAGCTCTTTTGTGGCAAGGGCGCGCACGGCAACTGTTAGCGCCTGTGTCCCTGCGTTTCCGCCCATGGATGCTACGATTGGCATTAATACGGCCAGTGCAACGATTTGTTCGATTGTGGCATCAAAGAATGAAATTACGACGGAGGCCATAATGGCGGTTAACAGGTTGACGAAAAGCCAACGGAAACGTGTGCCGGTGGTTGACCAGATCGCGCGATACAAGTCACCTTGATCCACACCGGCCATTTTCAGGATGTCTTCTTGTGCCTCTTCATCGATAACGTCAACAACGTCATCAATGGTAATAACCCCGAGCAGGCGGTTGTCTGTATCCACCACGGGCGCGGAGATCATGTTTTCACGACGGAAAAGGTGCGCAACTTCTTCCTGATCCATATCTGCGGGGATAGGGATGACATCTTCGGCGGAGATGCTTTCTATTTTGTCCGAACGTTTGCAGCGGATAAGACGATTGAGCGGGATCTGACCGCATACATGATAAGAGGGGTCAATCACGAACAGGTCAAAGAAATCTTCGGGAAGGTCGCTTGCGGCTGCGCGCAGGTAATCAATGGTTTTTCCGACTGTCCAGAATTTGGGGATAGCAACGACTTCACGTTGCATCAGTCGGCCGGCGGAGTCTTCGGGGAAGCTCAAGCCTTCTTCGAGTGCCAGACGTGTTTTGGCTGACAGCTTGTGAATGATGTCCTGCTGGATGGTTTCTTCGAGAGGTTCGATGAGTTCCAGCGCATCATCACTGTCGAGTTCGGAGATAAGGGCGGCGATCTCTGCCGGCTCCATGCGTTCAAGAATAGAACGGCTGAGCTCGGGATCCATTTCATTGAATGTTTCCTTGCTCAGGCACTGGCTGTACATGGACACGATTTCGGTCCGGTCTTCCGGATTGATCTTTGCGATCAGGTCGGCCGTATCAGCGGGGCTGAGTTCGTCCAGAACGGCTGTGACCGTGTCCGTGTCTTCGACATGCAAAGCGTCGAGGGTCGAACGGATTTCATCATCACTCAGGGTGAATGTGACGTCCTCTGTCTGGTCCTGTTCGTTTGGTTTTTGCTTGTCTTCCAGCACGTTAGTACCCTTTTTTGATGTTTTGGCATGGGGCGGCGCATGCGACGCTATTTGCTACAGCGTGCGCATACCATCCCCGAAAACAGGGTATGAGATCAAGCCTTTAATGAAAAAGTGCTAATTTATTTTGCAGCGCTTTTCAGCGTAGCGGGCTTTTGGTTTTTTTGCTCTTCATCGAAAACCTGAGCACCGACAGTCGCAATCGATGTCACATTCACGATACCGCGCGATGAGATCGCCGGTGTAAGAATGTGCACAGGTTGTGCCGCGCCGAGCAAGATCGGGCCGATGCTGATGCCTTCGGAGAAGATCTTGGTCATGTTGAATGCGATATTTGCAGACTCAACATTTGGCATGATGAACAGGTTAGCGCCGCCTTTTAGGGTCGAATTCGGCATAACGGCTGTTCTGATGCGCTCGGATAGGGCCGCGTCTGCTTGCATTTCACCGTCGATTTCCAAAGATGGGTCACGGCGGCGGATGTCTTGGTATGCGGCACGCATTTTGAATGATACGTCACTGTCACCAGAACCGAAGTTGGAGTGGGACAGCAAAGCGACTTTCGGTTTGATACCAAAACGGGCAGCTTCTTCAGCCGCGAGCAGTGTCATTTCTGAAATTTCGGCGATGCTCGGGTTCGGGTTGATCTGCGTGTCGCAGAAGAAATACGTACCCTTGGAGTTGAGCAGGCCATTCATAGCTGCAGGTGTTTCAACACCCGGTTTGAGACCGATAATGTCCGTAATGTGTTTCAGGTGATCGCGGTAAAGGCCGACAGTTCCACAAATCAGGGAGTCTGCTTCGCCGCGGTGAACCATCAAGGCGCCGATAACGGTCGTGTTCGTGCGCAAGGCTTCACGAGCCATAGCAGGGGTGACGCCGCGGCGTTCCATGATTTGGTGATAATGTTCCCAGTATTCACGGTAACGGCTGTCGTTTTCCGGATCGACGACTTCAATGTTTTCGCCGATTTCCAAGCGCAAGCCGAGTTTTTTGGCACGTGTGCTGATAACTTTTTCACGGCCAATAACGATAGGCTTCACAATGCGTTCATCGAGCGCGATCTGGATCGCCTGTAGAACGTTTTCTTCTTCGCCTTCGCAGTAAACAACGCGTTTCGGGTTTTCCATCGCGCGGTTGTAGATCGGACGCATGATGAGCTGTGTGCGGATAAAGAACTGCATAAGCTTGTGTTCGTAAGCTTTGAAGTCCTCAATCGGGCGTGTTGCAACGCCGGATTCCATAGCCGCTTTTGCAACGGCGATCGGAATGTCGACAATCAAGCGTGGGTCGAATGGTTTAGGGATCAGGTAATCCGGACCGAATTCAAGGTTTTCATCGCTGTAAACGCTAGCGACCTCGGCGGCCACTTCTTTACGTGCAAGCTGAGCGATCGCTTCAACACAGGCTTCTTTCATTTCCTCGTTAATCTTTGTCGCGCCTACATCAAGCGCACCGCGGAAGATGAACGGGAAGCATAGTACGTTGTTTACCTGGTTCTGGTAGTCGGAGCGGCCTGTACAGATGATGGCGTCAGGCTTGGCTTCGCGGGCTTCTTCCGGCATGATTTCCGGCGTTGGGTTAGCCAGAGTAAGAAGCAATGGCGCATCGGCCATTGTTTTGACCCATTCTTTTTTCACAGCACCGGCTGCAGAAAGGCCAAGGAAGATATCCGCGCCTTTAAGGGCTTCTTCGATTGTTCGCAGGTCTGTTTCAACCGCGAATTTTTCCTTTTGCGGGTCCATGCTTTCGTTACGGCCTTTGTAAACAACGCCGGCACGGTCACAGACAATGATGTTCTCACGCTTCAGGCCCGCACCCATCATCAGGTTCAGACATGAAATCGCCGAAGCGCCCGCACCAGAAGCAACAAGCCGCAACTTGGATGGGTCGCGGCCTGTGATTTCTAACCAGTTTTTGAATGCAGCAGTCACAATAATCGCCGTTCCGTGCTGATCGTCATGGAAAACGGGAATGTTCATGCGCTCTTTCAAACGCTTTTCAATCTCGAAACATTCAGGGGCCTTGATATCTTCAAGGTTGATACCGCCATATGTCGGCTCGAGGGATGCAACAATATCAACGAAGCGCTCGATATATTCTTCGCGTGCGGCGTCTTCATCCATTTGTGTGTTCATGTCGACTTCAACATCAACGGAGTCGATGTTGGCGAACTTTTTGAACAGAACGGATTTACCTTCCATCACCGGCTTGGATGCCAGTGCGCCAATATTTCCTAGGCCGAGTACAGCCGTACCATCGGAGATAACGGCGACGAGGTTACCTTTGGATGTGTAATCATATGCCTTTAGCGGGTCTTTTTCGATTTCCTCACATGGAGCGGCCACACCGGGGGAGTATGCGAGCGCGAGGTCGCGCTGGGTTGCTAGCGCTGTTGTCGGCTTCAGTGCAACTTTCCCGGGTTCAGGTTTGGCGTGGTATTCTAGCGCGTCTTTCCACAAGGCTTCTTTACTGTCTTTGGCTTTTTTAGGCATTGTCTCGGTTTACCGTTCTTAAAAATGGTCTCTAATTGTTTATAGATAAAGTTTTGCTGCATCTCGATACCCAATAAAACAGGGCTATGCAAGCGGTTGTTGTGGTGCAATGCAAAATGATGAGATGAAACTATATGCAATGTTTTTGTTGCAGGGGCTCGGGGCTTTTGATAAAGCATTGGATCGTTCACCGACACCTACACATATTGTCTTGTGCGGCCGTGGCGGAATCGGTAGACGCGCAGCGTTGAGGTCGCTGTGGGAGTTAA
>CAZLTT010000039.1:12354-18029 GCA_964562515.1 uncultured Micavibrio sp. | reverse complement strand
TGGTGGACCCTAGCGGGATCGAACCGCTGACCTCTTCGCTGCCAGCGAAGCGCTCTCCCAGCTGAGCTAAGGGCCCTTATAACGAATTTGAAAAGCAGTTTTTCAAATTCTAGTGGTTTAACCTGCGTAAACTTGGTTAAGACCGCCTATAATCAGGAATTGGTAGGTGTAATGTTTTCTGTCTCGGTTTTCAAGCATAAAAAAACGGGGCATACAGCCCCGTTTTCGAATTTCATTATAAAAAGCGTTATGCCGCTTTTTTCTTACCGTCGGCAAGCAAGTCACGGATTTCCGTCAACAAAGCAATGTCTGCAGGGGGAGCCGCTGGTTTTTCTTCAACCGGGGCTTCTTCCTGCTTACGCTTCAGGTTGTTAACACCTTTGATCAACATGAAGACCACAAATGAAACAATCAGGAAGTTAATCAAAGCATTGATGAACACGCCGTATTTAATCACTGCTGCACCTGCTTCTTCTGCAGCGGCCAGAGTTGCGTAGCTTTCACCGTCCAGTGAAACAAAAAGGTCAGCAAAGTCCACTCCGCTGGTTGCCACACCGATAATCGGCATAATCATATCACCGACCATAGATGTAACAATCGCAGTGAACGCCGCACCCATGATGATACCAACAGCCATGTCCATGACATTTCCGCGGGCAATGAATTCTTTGAATTCGTTAATCATACTTGATCCTCTCTCAATAAATGGAAAATGAATAATTTTTGTCATTAATTGAAAGCATTGAGGCTGTCAAGCGCGGCCAATCATAGGCTAGGCGAAAGATTATTGCGCACGAATTTGCCAAATGGTGTTTACGTTTGCTTCCATTTCGCGTGTTTGCGGTAGAGTGTTGAGGGCGATATATCGAGCACTTTTGCCGATTTCGGGATGTTTCCACCGCACAAATAAATCACCATCTCGATATATTCCCGCTCGAACTCAGCAAGAGTTTTGAGCGGTCTCAAGACCTGTTCTTCGGTTTCAAGACCGGCAGCAACGTACAAATCTTCATTTAAGGCGCTCATATGCCACACCTTAAGGCTTTACTACGGGCGTGCACATAGAATTCGTAATTGATATACACCCGTACTACATCGTGACTAAATACGTGGCGATACGTGGCGACAAAAAAACGCCGGAACATGTCCGGCGTTTCTTGATAAATCTTTAAGCGCTCTTATCGTTGGCTCATCAGGTTCAAAATGTGCGAGAACATCGCAATGAAACTGATGTAGAGTGTCAACGCTGCTGCCCATGAATAGCGCTGCAGGAAGTCTTTCGGCACACTCGGAGAGTACATGCGGCGCATATCCTGTGTTTGCCATGCAGTAATACCGGCAAAAAGCGGGATCGCAATCATCGAGATTGCCGTGTCCATGATCGAGCTCTGGAATATGAACATGTTCAAGACGCCGGCGATAATAATTCCCCAGATTGCCATAGACGCAAATGTGCGGATCGGTGTCAGGTCAACTTTCGTTGTGTAACCGATAATGCTCACACCTGCGAACATACCGGCCGCAATAAAGAATGCTTTCGCGACAATCACGCCATATGCGGGGCTAGCCGATACGGCAACGGCGATTGAGGCAAAACTTATTCCATACAGTGCCGATAGAAGGAAAAAGACCATCGTCAGCGTGCTGAGCTTCATCGTATCAGGGCGAAAGCCGAACCATACGATAGCCAGAGGCGCAAACATTACGACATATGCCTGCGGCCCGCCTAAAAACAGGTTCAGCAAAAGCGGTGAATTACCGACAACCCATGCAACGATAGCGGTTACCAGTACGCCTGCCGTCATTTTGGCATAAATACTGTTCATGTGATCCCGCAAACCTTGATCAATCTCGCGGGTGCGGACTTGAGTGGTTTGGAAACGATCTGTGTTCATTGGTTTTAAACTCCTTTAGTCAAATAACCATATAGGATGTATATAGGTCTAATTATACCACATTTCAAAGGAAATCGGCGGAAAGCGAAATGATTTTTATTGGCAAATTATAAGGTTAGTCTGGACTTTGCTAATTTCTCATATACCCTTTCTTTGAATGCGATACGGCATACATGCCTCTTTAGATTGCATAAGGTGCGTACATGACATATTTCAGTTCTTCCCAATTTGCCTCTGCCGCCGCGAGCGGTAACGATTGGCGTGAAGTCGCAAAAACCGTTCTTGAAGATTTAAGCGAAGCCAAAACATCTGAAGACAGCTTTAATCTCGGCTTTTTATATATCTCCGATATGCTGGCCGATGACGCCGAAAGCATTTTGAACCTGTTCAAATCAGTATTAAATATCGACCATTGGGTTGGCGGTATAGGTATCGGCATATGCGCCAACGGACAGAGCTTTATAGACAAGCCCGCTATTTCTGCGATGGTCGGTAAATTCGACAGCGAAGATTATTGCCTGTTCCCACCGATAAATCAGGAACCGGAAAAAGCAGCCAATACGCTTAATGCATGGCTCGACAATAATGATCCGATGTTGGTTCTGGCGACAGGCGACCCGATGACGGATGAAGACCCATCCCACATCTTGCGCACATTAGAAGCGCAATGTAGCGGCTTTATGATTGGCGGCTTAACCTCATCACGCACGCATCACGCACAATTTGCGGGCGAGCTGTACAGCGGCGGGTTGTGCGGGGCAGTCTTTTCGAGCGCTATTCCTGTAGCCAGTATTTTGTCGCAAGGCTGCATTCCGATAGGTACCTCCCATACAGTTACTAAATGTGACGGCCACGAAATCCATACTCTTGACGAGCGTGACGCCCTCGAGGTCTTTGAAGAGGATTTAAGGTCGATGGTGATCAAGAAAATCGACCGTGACCCCGATACCATACCTATTGATGAAGATGCTCTGGATGACCCATCCGCAATTCCCGAAGAATTTCACAGTCTTGTGAAAGGCGAAGTACATGCGGCGGTTCCGGTTTCGGAATCCGATCAAAATGACTTTCTTGTGCGAAACATTATCGGCGTCAATAACGACAATAATGCCGTAACAATCTCGCAGCATGTCTCTAACGGTGATCGCATCATGTTCGTTTACCGCGACCATGACAGCGTTTATGAAGACTTAAGCACGCAATTATTGTCCTTAAGGGAGCGTGTGCAAAAAGATACGGGTACGTTCGAGCCGAAAGGCGCGCTATATATTTCATGTGCTGCCCGTGCGTTTAACGAATTCGAAGATGGCCAGAAAAACGAAATGCAGCTTATCCATGAAATTATCGGGGATGTGCCGCTCACCGGTTTTTATGCCGGCGGGGAAATCAATAAAGCGCGGCTTTACGGCTATACGGGTATTTTAACCTTGTTTTTGTAGGTGCGCGCTGTAGCTTTATTAAAGACTTTATGTTTAGACTGCATTGATAGCGCCGCACCAACACTGTTTTTTCACGAAAGGACGTCTCATGCGCCATTTAACTTATTTTGCGTTTCTAGGATTCTTTGCTGCCGGAATGGCTTTTATTATCCCGCAAGCCACTTCACAGCCTGCTGATCCTTTGCCGCAAATGCCTGCACCGATTGAAAATCTGGTCAATGAAGGCGCACAGGTCCGCTATCTGGGTAAAGACCATGGGCTTGATGCCTGGTTAACAATCAAAAACGGTGTTGAGCAGTATTTTTACGTTCTGCCTGACCGCAGTGCCTTCATTATGGGTGTTATGTTTGACCAGAACGGCAAGCTTGTAACCGTTCAGCAGGTTCAGCGTCTGCGCTCACAAGGCGACACATTGCTCGATACATTGACCGAGCTGCCAACACCCGAGGCGACACCGGCAGAAAAGCCTTTCGAATTTAAAACCCCCGCCGAGCAAATGTTCAGCGACATTGAAAATGCGAACTGGGTTGCTCTTGGCAAGCCCGGTGCTCCTGTAATGTACAGCTTTATTGACCCGCAATGCCCACATTGCCACAGCTTCATTCAAGATTTGCAAGCGGGTGGTTTTTTTGAAAACGGCCAGATTCAACTGCGCATCATCCCTGTTGGCTTCCGTGAAGAAACACGCGCGCAAGCCGCATATTTGATCGCAACACCAAACCCCGAGAAAACCTGGTTTGAACATATGGCCGGTAACGAAACCGCATTACCTGCAAAGTCTGAAATCAATCAGCAAGGCGTGCAGCGTAATCTGGCCATTATGCAGTCATGGAAATTTGATGTAACGCCGATGATTATTTATCGCGGGCAAGATGGTAGCGTTAAGCTCGTGCGCGGTAAGCCGCAAAATCTGCCAAGCGTCATTTCCGATTTGGCGACTGCCGGATAATCCTGCTCTCTTATAATTGCGCATGGATTCAAGAACCGTTTATTACGGCTCTTGTTCCTGCACCCCAATCCACCGTATACTTAAATTTGTGTGTATGGGGGTGTGCCCTGTACGGTATTAATTCGTAAGCCCTCTTTAAGCCGGAGCCTAAAGTTCATCCATGGACCCCGCGAAGCCAGCATCAAACAGCAAAGCTGATTACCTGCTTCATATATTGCAGACTATCGGCGCGCCTCTTATGAGCGCGATTACGGATGTCACGCCCGCTGATCAGGACAATCCGCAAAACGAAGCGACCATTATGGCGACACTGCTTGGCAAAACAGTGGAGGCGAGTATTGATCTTGGGCAGATCATGCAGATTGACCCCGCGCAGGCTCAGGACGATACATTACGCGTAGCGCTGGCGGGTTTAGCCGGACCTCTGGTTGCGGGTGAATACACAAACCGCAAGCGCGTTCCTGAAAGCCCTGAAATCAAGAAGATTACGACTGCGCTGCAAGCCGTGCTGACTTTCTCGGATAACTTCACGCCGACACCTGAAACAGTAGAACGCCTGAAAAACCTCGAAGCCAACGGACAGGCG
Organism: uncultured Micavibrio sp.; assembly: GCA_964562515.1. Taxonomy (GTDB): domain Bacteria; phylum Pseudomonadota; class Alphaproteobacteria; order Micavibrionales; family Micavibrionaceae; genus TMED27. The sequence goes on along the minus strand of CAZLTT010000039.1, from coordinate 13,160 downwards.
GCAGACTCATATCAAATTCAAATTCAATATATGCAGGCCTTTATTCCGGTTGTAGAAGCGATTGCACAATTCCCCTTCGGACAAGCGGAAGCCAAGCTGATTATGGATGTGAGTGACCGCATCGTTAAAAAATCCGTCGAATTGCGCGAGGCATTGCTACCCAATGAAAATGATGAAGGTGTGCAAAAGCTCGTCGAGCTCGGTTTCGTTAAGGCTTTGGGCCAACTTTACAGTGCTTGCCACATGGCCGAGACTGAGAAATTCACCAATACCGATCAGGATGCCCAGACAGCCATCAGCATTGATCCCGTCTGGAAAGCCTTTGATATGCGTGTGGCCATGCTTGAAGCCTTGGCCGCGAAAATGGTCCCTGCCGGTGCCACAGCACAAGCAGGAGGATCATCAGGAGGCGGGCCTGCTGTCGCAGCGACAGCAACGGCCGCCCCGGTAACACCGCCCGCGACTCCTCCGCCACCTGCAGAAGCGACCCCTGCCGCACCACCCGTGCAGCCACCTCCGGCTCAGACTCAACCCCCTGTACAACCTCCGGCGCAACCAGTTGCACCACCGCCTGCAGAAACACCGCCGCCCGCTGCGCCACCAACACAACCACCGACCACGCCTCCGACCGACCAAGGTGGAGCAAGTGCAGGTGGAAACCCAATGTCAATGTTTGCCAAGAAGCCCGAGGGGGGACAGCCCGCAGCATCTCCACCGCCCGCTGCACCACCACCTGCGGCTCCTCCTCCACAAACAGCAGAAACACCACCGGCCGCACCACCCGTGCAGCCGCCTCCGGCTCAGAC
>CAZLTT010000039.1:0-12254 GCA_964562515.1 uncultured Micavibrio sp. | reverse complement strand
CAAGGTGATCAGGGTCAAGGCGGGAGCCCGATGAGCTTCTTCAAGAAAGAGTGATGCTTGAAAATCTCAGAGAACGCACTCTATAATAGAACAGAAATTGCGTAACCTGTAAGGAAGTCCATGGCCGCCAGTAAAGTTCTTGCCGCATGCTTGATGCTTGCCTCCCAGACATATTCCGTGCCGCCCGCTGTCTTGGTCGGTATATATAAGGCCGAAGGCGGACAGGTCGGACAACAAGTTCGTAACACGAATGGTTCTTACGACCTCGGGCCGATGCAAATCAACACAATCTGGCTTCCCGAGCTGTCCCAACGTTGGGGGGTCAGTGAAGAAACCGCGCATAAATGGGTGCGCGATGATGCGTGCACCAATGTCGGTGTTGCAGCATGGATTTTCAAAAACCATTTGAATGAGACGGGCAGCCTGTCCAAAGCGATTGCGCATTATCACTCCCGCACACCCAAGCACGGCTCGCGGTATCAAGGACGGGTTATCGACATTATGCGCGACAACGGTCTGATCAAAGCCAAGCAATAAACCATAGAAAAAAACGAAGAGCCTGTGGGCAGTTTTCATCCTGCCGCTTTGTGAGGATTGCGCAGGATTAACGAAGCCGCTACCCTTGATTTCGGTGTTGTGTTGTTTTAATGCTTTAAGTGTTCATCGAAACGGCGATACAACACGTTCAACTCTTTAGACTGGTATAAGTATGTCCAAAGTCCTGTCTCAATTTTCACGTATTTCACTGTGTGTGCTCGTGCTTGGTGCCGCTGCATGCTCAAACATTCAAAAACATAGCAATGACGAACCTCAAATCGTCGCTACTCCCGACAGTGTGAGTGCCATGCTCGCGACTGCTGCAGACCGCGCCTCGAACGCCCTGCAAACACTTGCAGCCATCGAGTCAGCGCGCACACCGGCAACAAATGTTGGTCCTGTCGGAAATGCTCCCGCTGAACTCAGACGCGCTGTTACTGTTAACTGGATCGGACCTGTTGAGCCAATCGCGCAGTCACTCGCGGAACGCGCAAGCTATGATTTCATGACTATCGGAACACCTCCGCCGGTTCCTGTTGTTGTTTCACTTGATATCGAAAACCGTCCGGTCATTGACGTTTTGCGTGACATCGGCCTACAGCTTGGTGTTCGCGGCGATGTTAAAGTCGACAGTCAAGCTCGTGTTGTAGAAATTCACTATCCACCCAATTCAGGTATAGGCGGGTAAGCGTTGTTGATGTTTAAGCCCATGCGTAACTTTAAACGATCACTTCTGACTTTTGCTGCATGCTCTGTTTTAGCATTGTCGGCAGGTGATGCGTTCGCGCAATCAGAGCCGCCTGCTCCGCCATCTTTGTTTGAACTGCAAACTATCGAAAAAGAAAATACGCTGGTGGAGAATGACGGACTGCCGTTGGATATTCGCCGCGATGCAATCAAAGAAGCTGCAATTTCTCTTGGTGCCCGTGGGGGCTTGGCTTGGCGCTCTTATGCAATCCGTCAGGAACTGGAAACACGCGGACGTTATCTTGACCGCGTATTCGACTTTTCCCAGCTGCTTGTTGCAGCGCCTTCCGGTTTACTGATCGAGCCGCCGATTATCAGCGAATCCATCAACGCGATGTTGATCGAATCCGACGGTCAGCAGGCTGCCGTATCCGACCGTATTTTCCACATCGTCAATAATGCCAGCATCGTTTCCACACCGCGCACATGGCGCAATTATCTGGAGCGTGAATGGGGCACTGTTGAGGAGCCACCCGATATTTTGCGCCCTGAAGACGAAGAAGAGCGCAAACTCTGGATCGAACTTGTGAACAGAGGTTGGGAAGAAGGCGTTCGTCAGGCAAATGAAATTTTCGAAGAAGATTTAAGCGTTCTTGTCGCCGATTACGAAGGCATGATTCGCTACAGAACCCTTCTCGCTCAAGGTATGGTGTCACAGCCTTACGCCTTGCAGGTTGACCGCGGTATCACCGGCGGCGGAGAAGAAATGCGTATTGGCGACCGTGCCGTACAAATCACGGGTGTACCCGAGTTGATAACAGGATCGGAGCAATGGAAGCCCGCAAACCGATAAGCCTCCTCAAACCTGAGGACAATTTTGCGGAAACCTGGCCCGATGAACCCGATCGTTTTATCGAGGAGCAAGTCGACCCGCTTTTGCTCTGGTGCGTGAAACAAAACTCTTCCGATATCACCATTCAAACCGACAGACCCGTTTACAACGAGATTCACGGCGTGTTGTATCCGGGAACATTCCGCAATATTGATGCTGCGGATATGGCGATCTTTTTATCAAAGATTTACGGCCCGGAAGCGCTTGCCCGACTGGCCTCCGGCCGCGACTTGGACGTGTCCTACGAAATTCGCCCCGACCGTTACACCCGTATCCGTTTTCGTGTGAACATCACCGCGATCCTGTCCAAGGGTCGTGACTCCGCACAGATTACAATGCGTGTGCTGCCGAGTGAGCCACCAACATTCAAGGATCTGGGTGTTGAGGAAGAAATCGCCAACGCGTGGGCACCGCGTCAGGGTTTGGTTGTTGTTACCGGTCCAACGGGTTCAGGTAAATCTACATTGCTCGCAGCCGGAAACCGTTTATTGCTAGAGCGGCCCGAAGGTTGCGGGAAGATGCTGACATACGAAGCGCCGATCGAATATACGTACGATACGATTTCAAGCCCGCGTTCTCTGGTCTCGCAAACAGAAATTCCGCGTCACTTGCCCGATTTTGCGGCCGGTGTCCGAAATGCCTTGCGCCGGAAGCCTGAAATTATTCTGGTTGGGGAATCACGGGATAAGGAAACAATCAACGCCTCGATCGAGGCCTCGCAAACCGGTCACGCGGTGTATACCACAACACACACAATGGGTGTGGCCAATACAATTCAACGTATGTTGTCCAGTTACGATATGTCCGAGCGCGAAGAACGTGCCATCGCCTTGATGGAAACATTGCGATTAATCGTGACGCAAGCGCTCGTTCCGCGTGTGGGCGGCGGTCGTTGCGGTGTTCGTGAATGGATGAAATTCCCTGACGAAGTCCGTGAGAAGCTGATGGATATGGATTTCACCGAATGGCCCAATGAAATCCAGCGTATGATCAGCCAATACGGGCAGACAATGCAGCGTTCAGCCGAGATTGAATATGAAGCCGGCGTTATCGACCGTCGTCACTATCTGCTCTTGTCTTCAGCAACCGGCGCCTAATATCTTTCGGCGCTAACTTTGCCTTAATATTTACCCCGCTATACTTTTCAAGTAAGATACTGGAAGCGTTAATAAAACGCGTTTTTCACCGCCAAGGAGGGCCCATACGTCATGGCAGCAGCACAGGAATTAGAGAATCTCCAGGAAAAGCAGAACTGGCATTGGCGAAACTCCATGCGTGTTGTGCGTTTTATGGCCTTTGATGCACGAGCGGCGGCCCCTATTCCTATCTTGTTGGTTTATCTGCGCCTTTCAACCATTGTGCTGACCATCATCACATTGTTGGTTTTCCGTTTCCTTGAAAATAAAGGTTTGACCGTTCCTGCGGCTATGCGGAACTTCCGTTCATGGATTGTCGGCAATGAACGTCCGGGATGGGTTGGCGTTCAAAAACGTAATTTTATCGATTACGGGTAAATCAAACCCCATAAATCCTTCGTTTCACTTTACTTGCGCCTTGTATTTTCAATAAGCGCGATTTAAGGTTGGGCTTAAGTTTTAAGTTTCTTTTTGAAGGATATGCGTCATGAAATCGTATCTGAACGTTTTTAAACCCCAGTCTCTTACATTGACTGTTTTGGCGGCAGGGGCTGCATTTGTTGGTTTCACACAGGCTTCGCAAGCCGGTTTTGAGTGGATTCCACCGAAACCCGCTCCACAAGCGCAACCTGCGCCCGAGCCATTGAAGGTGAAGCCTATGACGGCTCCTCAAGAAGAGATGTCTGCACCTGCAGATGAGGCATTTTTACCAATCCCAAGCGATGAGCCTGTTGTTGAAACTCAACCGACAGTAGAAGCTCAACCGCTACAAGCTGATGACATGGCTAGCCCCGCTGCGGCTGAAGATAGTGCGCCTATGCCGATCACTGCGCGCCCTGAACAGCAACAAATCAAGACATTGCATGTCGGTCAAACAGAGCCGATGGAAGACAAAACTGCGGCTATGCCCATGGTTGAACCCGCAGATGACGTGATGACTCCTGCGCCGGAGCAGCCAACCAAAGCGGTGATGCCTGCAGATACTCCTGAAAACGTTAAGCAAGCGGTCGCTGACAACTCAGACAGTCTTTCTATCAATCCTAACCCAGCAGGCGGTCCACGTAGCTCTCACTCGGAAGTTCAGGCGCCATTTTCTGAAGCGACAGTTGAAGATGCGGATGTTGTCGGATTTGGTTCGGATATCCCACTTGCCTTGGCTTTACAACAAGTTGCGCCCGCAGGATATGCATTCTCCTTCGGTGAAACCATCAATCCCGGTGCGAAAGTATCATGGGATGGTGGCGATAACTGGGTTACCGTTATGCGCCGCATGATCGAACCTTTGGGTCTTCAAGCTGACATTTCAGGCCGCGTTATTTTAATCAGCCATAAAAAGCATACGGCAGCCGAAGACGCCGTTCCCGCTGACATCGACATGATCGAGCCTGCGGCTGGCGAACCGACAACAATCACGGCTCCGGTAGAGCCTCAGGCTTCTGCTGGGACAGAAACAGTGAATATTCAACGTGTAAGCGTTAACGACCCCGGTCAGTCTGAGCAGGCTCAACCATCCAAGACCGTTAAAGTGCTGTCCGAAAGACAGCCGGTTGCAAAGGTTGCTCCTGAAAACCCCGGTGCAGACAGTAAAGTCTGGGAAGCGGAAAAAGGTGCGAGTCTGAAGTCGACACTTGAAAGCTGGAGTAAAGTCGGTGGTTTCGAACTGCAGTGGTCTGCAATGCACGACTACACGCTTGAGTCCGACATATTGGTTGCAGGCGGCGTCAAAACCGCTCTGAAATCCCTTATGACTAGCGGTATCAGCGCCGAAGAAGGCCCGAGCATCAGTTTCGAAGGCCAAACCCTGACGGTTGAAGAGCGCGTCTAAGCGACAGCTTTCCTAGATCTAGATAAAGTTCACTAAACTTAGCTGCTGCACACTCGAAGTCACTCTATAGGACGCTTCGAGCTGCAGCTGTACGGCGTTAATCTTTACCGCAACCTCGTCAATATCAACATTTTCAACATTATCGATTGTATTTTGCAGCACGGCTTGTGTGCGGATGTGGTCCTGCTTTGTCTGGTCAATACGCGCCCTGACGCTTTCCAACCTAAAACGGACTTCATCAATATCATCCAGTGCCTGATTGGTAATACGCGTCAATTCATTAAAGACGGCGAAAAAATTCTCTTTTTGTTCATCGACCGTTGCGCCCGGTGCGCCATCCGCGATTGTTGGGTCGCCATTTGTGTATGGTTCGGCATAAGCATCTGCAATCGGATAAAAGTCACTGTTGCTGATAAATGCCGTAGCGACCAAAAGGTCACGGAAAGGCTGCTCGTTGGCGAGCGCCGTATATTCAATTTCCGTACGCTCGTCGACGCGTACAAACACATCACCAACATTATTCGAGCTTAGGGCCGGTGAGTATCCGATAATTGAATCTGTGATCGCATTCGGATCTGTCGATGAGCTTCTTGAATTGATTGCGCTGATCAGCCCGCTGTTATCAAGCAAAGTGCCGGGCGGTAAGGTTTCATCTTTCCAGCGCCCGATCAAAGAACTGATCGCGGTTTGCAGTGTACCTGTATCATTGTAAGGTTGCTGCGTTGTATCCGCGCCACTAAGTAAGAAACGGTCGGTCTCTTGCGTATTCAGCAGGTCGCCGAGAAAAGCGAAAATATTTTGTGCAAGGTCCTGAATACCTGCAAGGTCCACATCAGGGTCGGCGGTGTTGTAACCTACAGGTACATTTTCGACTTCAGGAGTAAGCGGGTCATCAAAATAGATAATGTCCCCGTCCTGATGCGCGCTTTGTTGCGTGAAATTTATCAACGCGTTGGAAAAATTTTCTGCTTGCGCCTGAAACTCTTCAATTGCCTGTAGAGTAAGGCTGAGGCGGCGTTCGGCGTTATCAATATTGTTCGTATATGTATCCAGAGTGACAAAATCTGCGCGGGCGCGTTTGGATGTCAGCACGTCACTTTGCAGACCGCTGAACTGGTTTGTTTTCTTACCTGAAGCCAATTGAAACGTGAGATCGTTCAATCGTTCATTCTGTACGTTAATCAAATTTATGCGGCCTAATGCTGCACCGAGTGTTGATATACCTGACATTGCTTAGCCTCCTATAATCCTTTCCCTGTCCTATCTAAGGACCGATAACAATTCCTGAAATAATTCATCGACAGCCGTAACAACACGGGCCGATGCGCTGAATGCGGTTTGGAACACAATCAAATTGCCCAATTCCTCATCGAGGTTGACGCCCGATTCATTCAGCAACTGGGTTTCCAAAGCATCACGGAGTGACTCTTCATCTGCTTGGCGGGCCTCGATCAAAATGCTGTCTTGTGTCTGCTGGTTGACGATCTTTTGTGAAAAATCGATCAATGTTGTCGCACCAATCACCAAAGTCGAAATGTCAGCCTCAGGGCCCAAGAAATCCTGACGGAATGATGCGGTCGGGATCGGTGGTCCTGCTGATGCATCGGTTTCGGATGCATATTGTATATCGCGGATGATCGGTTCGTCGTTTACTACACCGCCCGATATGGAATACGTCCCGAAGAGGGCGGATGTGATATTGGCGCCATCATCAATTGTCGTTCTAACCGTTGTCGCAGGGGGCGCACCATAAGCCGCGCCTTCTGTCGCGAAGGGGCCGCCAATAATTCTGATGTCGCCACCAAAGTCAGGGTTGTCGAAATCATTACCGGGGCGCAAGCGCAAAACGCCATCAACCGCAAAGTTAACAGTATCCACGGCCAGACCCGGCACGGCTTGCAGTTTATTGATCAACTCGACACTTGTGTCACCGGGCTCCAGCGTAATACGAACAGCATCGTTATTGCCGACTTGAATATCAAAAAACGGATCGTCGGGAAGCACCGGCGCGCCGGCATTATCGCTAAGACCCAAAAAGTTCAAGCCGTCCTGACTAATTCCTGTGGGGCCGAAATTTGAATCAATTTCATATGATCCGCGCGTATCAATCTGTAACTCACCGTTTGGCCCGGCGCTCGCGACAACATCTAACCCCGGATCGACCGCACCGGCCAAACCATTAATGTAGGTCACCAATTGGTCCAATGCGTTGGCACCGGGGGCCAAATCAGCGTCACTCAAGTCGATCGTAATCGTATCCGGACCTAGACCTGTTCGGGTTTCTTCGAACGTAATCTGGAACTGATCATTCGGATCGTCTAGAGCGCCGTTTGCGGACGTAATGAGGTCTCCGACACTCGCGAAGGCCGATAAATCACGGCCACCAAGCAATTGATTGGATGACGGCAGCCCCAGAAGCGTTTGCAGATCCACGCCCCCGGTATTTAAAAGATCGACTTGTGTGGCTAAATCCTGATTCTCGGCGATTTGGTATTCTACCGCACCGAAGCTGAACTCGAGCACCCTGCGGATCACTTCGTTTGATCCCGCCTGCAATGTTGCGCCATATGTCCCGTTTCGGAGCAGCTCATTATCATCAATGATCAGCTCGTTGACCTGAATTTCGGCCGCAAAGCCGACATAGTCGACAGGTGTTGGCGGATCGGTTGTCGGGTCGGGCGCAGTATTGGCGGGCAATGAACCCGTTCTGTCGGTAAAGAGGCGCAGACCCTGTTGATCGAGACGGCGCGCCAGATTATAGGCGAGTTCATCAACCTGTGCGGTTTGACGCGGCAACGTCACGTCACGGATTTCCAAAAGTCCACCTAACTTACCGCCGGGTGTCGCTTGCGTAATATCTACGGCGGAAGGGTCTTGGGGATCACCGACAAACAGCCCGTTAATCGATGCCGGGTAAGACGATGTGGCGCTTACAGCTGTCGGTCTAAAGAACAGTTGGGTCGCTCTTTCCGTTGCCAACTCAACGCCTTGGTTTGTTTGTACAACCAAAACACCGTCGCCGCGCTGGAAGAACGATACGTCAATCAAGCCCGAGAGCTCTTTTATTGCCTGATCACGTTGGTCTTCGAATTGCGCGGTTGTGCGGCCTACAACTGCATTATCCTGTATCTGGTCATTCGATTCCGCGATCTGCTCGAGCAAGCCGTTAATTTGATTGACGGTTTCCTCGATATCGCGTTGCGCATCATTACGCAGCGTATTTAACAGATCGGCCAAGTCATTAAGCTTATTTGCCGTGCCACGCGCTTCATCTACAACGATCGAGCGCAAATATGCATCATCCGGTACATCGGATAACGCGGAAAAGCTGTCCCTTAAGCGGGAAATTTCTGCCGCTATCGACAATTCAGCGTCAGGCGGCCCATGAAATTGCTGAACACGATTAAGATAGGCTTGCTGAACCTCTAACTCACCAACAGCGCTGATCTGCGTCCACAAATCGCGCTCAAGGTTCAAATCCACGTTGCGAATTACTGTTTCGGCACGTACACCGACCGTAGTCCCTTCAATACTCACGGAACTTTGCGGCAAAAGTTTCCGTGTGTAGCCGGGCGTGCTGACATTTGCCACGTTATTCGAAATAACATTTATTTGTTGCTGCGATACGCGTAAACCCGCGAGAGCAGCGTCCAAGCTGGCTATGCCCATTGGTTTTATCCTTTTTCATTCTATCGGGCGCGCCGTACAAAATATTCCGTACGCACACGCTCACGAAAGAGCTATGCAAGGGCAATGCCATTTATGTGTTGGAAAGGAAATTAGAACTAAAAGTCTTTTAAAGCTCTGAAGAATTCACCCTGCAGAATCTCGGCGTCTTTTACGAGTTCGTCCTCAATCATGCCGGAAACAAGCATTTCACGGCGCAAAGATGCTTCGTAATGATCGCGCATTTGCATCATTTTGATGGCCTCTAACGTTGCGTGAATACGATCAAGGTTTGCAGGTTTATCATACAAATTCGTATAGAAATCAGGGTTTTGGTACACGCGCTTGGTCAAAATGCCCATTTGCGCGTGATAACCGGGTCTTTCGCCGTAATATTCCTGAATTTGCGTATCCGTAAGTCCGAATTCGCGCATCATGGCTTTCATATGGGCCCAACCAGGAACATACGGCGCTGCCTGCGGCTCAGGCGCCTGCGCCTTCATAGCTACTATTTTTGTGTAAGATGTGTGCGCCAAGTTGGTCAGCGCCATGAGATGGCGAATACGTTGATAATATTGAGAGTTATCATCATAAAGCTCATCATTCACGTCATCCATAGCAATCGGCCAGTACAGATTTCGGCCTAATGCGACAACGTCTTGCTCATCATTTGTCGGGTTATTATCGAGGAAATCAATATCCAGAGATTCTGTGAATTCTATAACACGTCCGAAATCGACATCATTATTAGCGCGCCTTAAATCGGTCGCGCCGGTGGGGTTACCCGGACCGGAAGCATCATGGTCACAGAGCAATTCCAAGCCGAGCGAAAGGTCAGCCGGGTTACAATATGTTCTTTTATACTGGTCGAGTTTGTTTTCGAAGTCACCCTCAGGGCCATATGCCGTCCCGTAATCCAGAGTATTCTGATAGGATGTCATCATTGCCGCGTTCAAAGACACTTCGTTCTTTTTCACCTGAAATTCAGTATGTGCGAGGCCTTTCATAAACGATCCGACGCGGCACATGTAACCGCCCGGGTTATTTGATCCGTCGAAACGACGGCCGCCGCTCGGGTGATAATCTTTTACGGCCTGCGCTTTCAATCTTTGATGATCGCGCTGCGCTTCCATTTGCTCCTTTGCATCGAAAAACATGCCGATGGCTGTAATCTGATGCATGGCGTTAACCGTGAGCTGCTCTGTCATCAATTGAAGCGGCAGAACATAATTGTTCACGATATTTGTGTTCTGAGCATTCACAGCGCCAACGTTACAGGTACTTAACGGGTAAAGGCCGCAACTCGTCGGCGACCAGACATTTACACCGCCGGGACCAACGCCGCCACCGCCAGGTGCGTTTACAACCTTGATCACAGCCAGACTTTGATAATTACGAATATCGCTGGCGGCATTATTGTTAAAGAACGCCAACTCGATAGAGTCTTTTTCAGAAACACCGTCTCTGATATCGATGCCTGTTTCTTCAAAGAGACCTGCCCAGTCAGGTTTTGTCTTAACCAGATCGCGGCTTGTTGTCAGCTCGATATCCTTAAAGCTGTCGGCGGATTCCCCTTCAACTGACATTTTTCCGTTCGTCGGGTCGAAACGGAATGTCACATCGAGTTTTTCTGCGCCAGCGCCAATCTGGATATTATAATTTATCGGCGTATTTACAGCCGAGAGATCTTCTACGGTTGTTAAGGTCAAGCGGCCCTTATCATCCGTGACAGCGCTGCCTTTCAGGGGCTCAACTTCGCTGCCGTAGATATGGAAGTTTACGACCTTGTTCGCACCAAAACCGGATAAGACCGCAAATGTTGTCGGTGCACCCTTTTGATTATTGAGAAGTGATGCCTCTACAGGCTTTAGACCCGAAAACAGGCCGATACCCATGATGAACACGCTACAGAACATCAAGCCGATATAGGTAACGGCTCTGAGATGATTTCTTCTGAAGCGCATAAAATCAAACATAGAGTAAATTTCTGTTATTGCGAACTGAGTGAGTTTTCAGTGGCCGTTTGCAGGTCAACAATCGCAAGCTCCAGAAGAATGGATAGGTTGGCTTCGTTACGCAGATAGCTTTTATAAAGGTCAAACTTCTGCATCAAGCCAATCGCCTGCATCGCTACTTGCTTTCTTTGCACGTTCGCGGGTTTATCATACAAATTCGTGTAGAAATCCGGGTTTTGATAAATTTTCTTTGTCAAAACTTCCATCTGGGCGTGATAACTCGGACCGATATCGTCCGGAACAGCGTCAGAATCAAAACCATAGAGCGCCTGATTGATTTCATCGCCAGATGCGTCAATGCCCATCTCTTCGAGAATGGCTTCCATAAAGTCCGCAGAACCGTTTGTTCCTGCCGCTTTCATCGATGTAATGGCGTTAAACGAGTTTTCAGCAACGCTTCGTTTTGCCAAAAGCGCGCGCATATCAATATATGAAGAACGTAAAGACGCCCCCTTTACAGGGTCCGACAAACGGGCGGGCGATGGAATACGGCTAAAGACAACATCCCCGTACAAGTTACTGGCAAGCGCCATAACGTCCTGCTCTTCTTCCTGCAGATCTGTATCGGAGAAGTCGATATATAATGTGTTCGGATAAGCGACCGTTCTGGCGTAATCAATATCCTTGTTTACGCGTCGCAGGTCAGTCGCACCAACGGCTGTACCCGGACCGGAGCCATCATGGTCACAAAGAAGTTCCAAGCCCTGGTTACTGTCGGCCGGGTTACAATATGTTCTTTTGTAGTCTTCCAGTCTGTTATCAAAGTCATCATCCGGACCACCAGCCGCAGCCACATTGGCGTTACCCAACTGACGGTCTTGTGAACGTTGGCTCATAACATGCGCATTGATTTCGGACTTTCTTTCCGTTGCCGCAAGGCTTCGAACATTCGTACCGAACTCACACATACCGTTACTGGGGTGATAGTCCTTATGCGCCTTCGCACGAATGGTTTGCAAAACACGCTGCGTTTCCATCTGGTGTTTTGCGTCCATCAAGGCGCCAACCTGCATAGTCTGATGCATAGCAACCGCTGAAAGCTGATCAGCCATCAACATCATCGCCGGCAGGATATTATCCTCCCAGAACACCGCGATATACCATTGGCGGTGGGCAACGAATTCATCGGTAACAAATTGGTTGATATCACTGATACTGGTCGTTGTTTCGGTCTGACTTGTTGTCGGCAATGTTGTGTAGGCACAAACTGTACATTGCGCCAAAGGCGAACAACAGTGTCCGGCAATAGCGTTAGAAGGATAGAACGTAGCAACAGAAGAGAGCACCAGGCTGCCCAGTGCCAAGATCATAACGGTAAATATTTTCTGTATGCGTTTTTTGATCAACATACCGTCAAACTACTCCTAGTTTTCGCTTCCAAGCGCTTTGTTAACATCAAAGAATCGAACGCCGATACGTGATGACAAGAGAACAGACATGGCCATTTCCTGCCTCAACTGGCTTTCGTAAATTTCACGATCAAGCATCAATTCAAT
>CAZLTT010000038.1:10002-18494 GCA_964562515.1 uncultured Micavibrio sp. | reverse complement strand
CCCGCAACATATTTTGCCGCGCTTTTAAAATCGATACCGCCTTGCTTTTTCAGGACCTGAACAACGGCCATTGAAACAGCCATCAAAGCAGGTTGAGTGTTTTCGGTCAGGTTGAGATCTTCTGCAGGTCCTTCAAACATCATTTTGGAAAGGTTTTGCGACAATGATTCGTCGATTTCTTCAAATACTTCGCGGGCTTCAGCGAATGAATCATACAATTGTCTGCCCATACCCACAGCCTGTGAGCCTTGTCCGGGGAAGATAAATGCGCGTGTCATAGTGTGTCCAATCCTTTGAATTTAATATTATATTAGAGAAACATTGTTAGCAGCGTAAATTGTCGACTGTAATTTTATAACGCTGTGCACAACAAAAAGTGCAATAAAAGTTTGCAAATTCGTCAACCCTATGCCATTTTTTATGCACTCTAGCATTTTTATTGAGTTTTTTTATCCGGGATACAAGTCCTTATTTGATGCCGGAAAAGTTGCGTTTTTTGAACATTGAAGCTTTTTAAAAACTACAGATTAAAAAAACGCCGCTGACGGCGACAATACAAGAATAAGAATTTTGAGCAAGGAATTAGCATGACGCACAATATTAATGAACGTATAAAAACTCTCATTCAAGAGACCAACGAGGCATTCGAAAGCTGTGCTGGCTGTATGAATATTGATTATGCCGCATTTGCGTCTCTACGCCTGTCTGAATTCAAGGAACTGCTCGACAAGCCGGAGATGACCGGTAATGAACTGCGCCGTATTTTGCGTGAAGGCGGGCAGTCTCATAAAACTAAAGATCCGGAAGGATGTTGGGCGACTTTTGTAGCCAATCATATTTCACAAAGCTCCAATCAAAATACCGAAACAAGCTTCGATTACGGCTTGGACAAAATCTACGGTAAAAAACCTTGATTTCTTGGGCCTTTTAGGTCTATATACCCGCATACTTTATACCTCGCTGACTGCAATGGTGCGCTCAGCTTGACTGTAGCCTTGATTTTCAGGGTTATGGGGCAACCCAAGAGGAGAAAAATATGCCAGTATATGAAACCGTGTTTATTTCACGGCAGGATCTGACCGAAGGTCAGGTCAACGACATCACCGAAAAATATTCTGACGTCATCAAAAAAGACGGCGGAAAAATCCTGAAAACTGAACAATGGGGCCTGCGCACGCTGGCTTACAAAATCAACAAAGCCCGTAAGGCGCACTATACACTTGTTGAATTTGAAGCACCGGGCACAGCCGTTATTGAACTTGAGCGTCTGCTTCGCCTTGACGAAGATATCCTGCGCTCTTTGTCCCTGCGTCTGGATGAACCGACAGAAGGTCCGTCCATTATCATGGATAAGAACAAAGACCGCGATGATGATCGTAAAGATCGCAAATCAGATAAATCAGACAAGAAGGAGGCTGCGTAATGTCACCTGCAGATGTACCTACAGTAAAACGCCCGTTTTTCCGTCGTAAGAAAACTTGTCCTTTCACAGGTCCTAATGCACCTGCGATTGACTGGAAAGACACAAAAACGTTGAGCCGTTACATTTCCGAGCGTGGAAAAATTATTCCTAGCCGTATCACGGCCGTGTCCCAGAAAAAGCAACGCGAGTTGGCCAAAGCCATCAAGCGCGCACGTTTCATGGGTCTGATGCCATATGTTCAAACCGAAAGCGAAGGGCCTCGTCACTCTGGACGTGGCGGCCGCTCTTAAGTCTTAAGGAGAATATAAAATGTCTACACAAGTCATTCTATTGGAACGCGTTGAGAAGCTCGGTGAGCTTGGTGACGTTGTAACAGTAAAACCGGGCTATGCCCGTAACTATCTTCTGCCGCAAAAGAAAGCTTTGCGCGCAAGCAAGAGCAACGTTGCGTATTTCGAAGCGCAAAAGAAACACATTCAGGCTGAAAACGACAAGCTGAAGAAAGACGCTGAAAAGACAGCCAAGAAGATCGAGGGCGCAGTTGTTGCTCTGATCCGTGCGGCATCTGAAAGCGGTCAGCTTTACGGTTCGGTTAACTCCAGAGACATCGCGCAAGCGTTGAACGAAAAGACAGGTGAATCTGTTGACCGTTCTTCTGTGAAGGTAAACCAGAACTACAAGCTTATCGGTTTGTTCCCTGTTGATGTTCAGCTTCACCCTGAGGTGATTGTTGAAATCACAATCAACATTGCGCGTTCTGTTGAAGAAGCTGAAACGCAAGAGAAGACAGGTAAGGCTCTGATTGCGGACGCTGAAGAAACAGTTGAAGAAGTTGTTGCCGAAGCAGAAGCGGAAGCTGAAGCTATCGAGGAAGAGGCCTTGGCCGAAGTTCTCGAAGAAGGCGCACTGGAAGCTGAAAAAGAGCGTCAGGCAGAAGCTGAAGAAAAAGCAGCCGAAGAAGCAGCGAAAGCTGAAGAGCGTGCCGCTAAGAAAGCTGAAAAAGATGCTGCTAAAGCTGCTGAGGAAGCCGCTGCGGAAGCAGAAGCTGAAACAGCCGAAGAGGCGCCTGCGGAAGAAGCAGCAGAGGAAGATAAAGCAGAGTAAGCTTTACCTCTACACGAAATTCGAAACAAAGCCTGCCATTCTTATGCGCAGGCTTTTTTCATCCCCGTTATTCACACCCCCAATGATACGCATTTATGGAATTTTTTCGTGCAGCCTTTTATGCTGCCTCTCATGGTTCAAGATATTGCGTTTAAAAATTCCGGCGAAGCAAAGGCCGGTGATCAGGAGTCTCCGACATTCCGTATACTGCCGCACAACAATGATGCGGAGCAGGGGCTGCTCGGGACATTACTCATAGACAACCGCACGATTGAAAAAATCGGTGACTTCCTCAAGGCCGATCATTTTTTCGTCCCTGCGCACCAACGTATTTTCGAAGCGATTCAAAAACTGATCGACCGCGGTCAGAACGCAAGCCCGGTCACATTGAAAAACTATTTCGATGATGACGAAGACCTTAAGGATGTCGGCGGATCAATGTATCTGGCTGACCTGGCCGCCAATGTCGTGACCGTGATTAACGCGGCCGATTACGCGCGTACGATCTACGATCTGCACCTGCGTCGCCAATTGATCACGCTCGGCGAGGATGTCGTCAATGATGCTTATGCCCATGATCTGGACTCGGATGCGCAAAACACGATTGAACATGCGGAAGCGCGCCTTTTTGAGCTTGCTGAAACTGGCGATGTAAAAGGTGGCTTTGTCACATTGCGCGATTCCGTTTTGACCGCGATTGAACATGCGGAAAAAGCGTATAAATCCGACGGGCATGTCACAGGTGTCACATCGGGCTTGATCGATGTCGATAAGAAACTCGGCGGCTTTCAACCTTCTGACTTACTTATCCTCGCTGGACGTCCTTCGATGGGTAAAACGGCGTTGGCCGTGAACTGGGCGTTCAACGCCGCCAAAGCCTACGCGGAAAGCGGCGGCAAGGAAGGCGGCCGCGTCGCGTTCTTCTCTCTCGAGATGGCCGCCGAACAGCTCGCCGGACGTATTCTGTCCGAGCAATCGGGCATTTCGGGTGACGCCATCCGAAAAGGGAATATCAAACAGGAAGATTTCCGCGCCTTCGTCGAAGCATCACAACGCATGTCACAAGTGCCGCTCTATATCGATGACACACCCGCATTGTCGATCAGTGCGGTACGCACACGATCCCGCCGTCTGATGCGTCAGCACGGCCTCGATATGCTCGTGGTTGACTACTTGCAGCTTCTTCGTGGTAACGGTTCTAAACGCGGACAGGAAAACCGCGTGCAGGAAGTCTCCGAAATTACCCAAGGCCTTAAAGCCATCGCCAAGGAATTGAACATCCCCGTTATCGCGCTGTCCCAGCTGTCGCGTCAGGTCGAACAGCGTGAAGATAAACGCCCGCAATTGGCCGACCTTCGTGAATCGGGTTCGATCGAGCAGGACGCGGACGTCGTGATGTTCGTGTATCGTGAGGAATATTACCTGTCACGGACAGAGCCGGAACCGGGAACGGAAAACCACATGAAGTGGCAGGAATCGATGGAACGTGC
This sequence comes from uncultured Micavibrio sp., assembly GCA_964562515.1. GTDB lineage: Bacteria > Pseudomonadota > Alphaproteobacteria > Micavibrionales > Micavibrionaceae > TMED27. The sequence continues at coordinate 14,477 of CAZLTT010000038.1, read as the reverse complement.
GCACAATATCGGCGAATGTATTGTCGCAAAACAAAGACACGGCCCGATTGGGGCCGTGAAAATGTTCTTTGATCCGAACGTTACAAGGTTCTCTGATCTTGATCCGAACCACATAGCCCACTTTGGAGACGGGTTCGGGGAATAGATTTATGCGCCAACACCGGGTGCAGAGATTTCGACCACATGAGAGTTGTCTCTTGTCGCTTCGGTACCTGCACGCTCCATGATTGCGTCATAAAGTCCTTTTGGAATTTCCAATTTCTGACCGTCGCCGTAGTTGATTTCAGCAGTCGTGCCATTGGCACCTTCGATGAATTCAACGCTCAAGCTGCCTGCGCCGTTATTGTCGATCGCACGCTCAAGGGCGTCCAAACCGCGGGCGATAGCGGCAGAGTCAAATGTACCGGGAAGATCGTAATTGGTAACAAATCGCTCGTCTCTTGGCGCTCTTCCGTCGAAGTGATCGATCGCATCTGCAAGTTCTTCACTCTCGATAAGGACGCCTGCGCCCGAGCTGTCTGAAACCAAAGTATTGACCAAACCGTCTTTGCGGTCTTTTGTGATGGAGATGGTAGATGTGTCCTGCAAATCTGCTGTCGAAGGATCTACACCTATTGTTACTCCGCTAAATCTGACTTCGGTGTCACCCATATCGGCGCGCTCACGAAGCTTGCCTTCCAGCTCTGTGTCTAGAACAACACCTTCGCTAAGAACGCTTGCAAAGTTATCTTCATGAATTTGCGTGACAACAAGTTCACCTTCAATTTGACGGACGAGCATAGGGCCGCCCTCAATGATTGTCAGGATACCGGCATCAGGGATAACATCCCCACGCTCGACGTTTCTGTTCAGGGCTTCTTGAGCTTCAGTGATGATATTGCCGTCCAAGACGCGGTCATCATCTGCACGCGCACTGTGGGCTCTGACAGTGATTTCTGCTTCTGCTGTGGCGGCGACGTCTGCTTCTACTAAACCTTTCGCTCGCTCAAGCAAGGCTGTCTCTACCTCTGAAAGACCTTCTGTGGCGAGTTGTGCATCAATCCAGCCATTCACGACTGCAGCTTCATCGGCTGAAACGCCGTCGCTTATATCGACTACTGTAATGTCGTTGTACATCGCAGAACGTAGCTGCTCATCAAGTGCCTCTGTATTACCTTCCGTTGCCAGGTAAGTTTGCAACTGATCAACCGTCGAGATGCCGGTGATTGTCATATCGAAAGCATTTGCTGGATCAGCAGGGGCCGAAATAGTAATGCTGGCCTCTGCAGCAGGCTCACTGCCATACAATGCTTCATATTCTTCAACTTTTGCCAACAAAGCAGCGCCTGTTACGTCATCTGCAATTTCGACGCCTTGATGTTGCAAGAACTCACGTACATCTTCTGGATCGCTTTCTACGCGGGCCTTTAGTCCGTTAAAGACAGCCTGTCTGAAAGCTTCATCACTATTCATCATTTGATCAAGATGCTCTGCTGCGGCTGCTGAACTGCCTAAAGCGTTCAATTCTGCGGCACTCATGCCCATCATTTTGACCATGCTGTTTCCTGTCAGACGACCTGCACGACCGTCGATGGAGCTGAGCGTTTGGCCTTCAAGTGATGCCAGACCGCCTGCTTGTGCCATAGCGGCATAAAGCTGAATTTCGCGGATGGAGGCGTTACCACCGTCTCTGCCTTCAATTTGAGCGTCTACTACAACGTCTGTATCAACATCGGCATCCGCCGCTGCTTCTACTCCGGCAATAACTTCTTCGGCACGTGCTTTCGCCATTGAAAGAACTGTATGATCAACTCCGCCTTCTGTAGCACCTTCCAATTGTGCGTCAATTTTAGTCAAGGCTGCTGTGGCTTCATCTACTGTGATTTCAGTATCGTCGCCGTTCAGAACATCTTCGATTTGCGCCATCACTGCATCACGGTTAGCTTCGATATAAGCTGTCACAGCTTCAGGAGTATCAAGACCGTTCGCTGTAATTGTCAGTGCATTTTCATCAGCACCTGCTGTAACTGTAAGACGGGCCTCCGCTGAGAACGCTGCATATGCTTCCATAACGGCAATGTAGTCAGGGTGCGCGCGCGCTTCATCCAAGGTCAGAGCTTGCGTTGCCGGATCTCTACCCGGACGGCCATCAGCGCCGGCTTCAAACAAGACATTTGCCAATGCAACGGCTTCAAGTTCAATCTCGGTAAGTTCTTCAGTAAATGCACCGCTGCTGAATTGCTCGAAATACAGTGTGTTTAGCCTGTCTTGAGGGACTGCATTTTCGTCATGCGCTTCGTCAGCAGCGTCGATTTCTGCTATGTCAAATTTTGTAATAAAGTCGTAACGCGTATCTGCCAATATCACAGGCTCTGCTGGCTCTGCGCTTATGGCTACACGTTCCTGTGCCAATACTTCTTCTGCTACGGCAAGTGCTGATGTGTATTCGCTGCCTTCAAGGAATTCGCGGCGTGCATCTTCATCAATGCGCCCTAAACCGTTCACGGCGTCACGCACAGCGATTGTCGTAAGTGCGTCGACAATTTCCAACATAGTGCCGTCAACATTCCCGAGACTGGTACGGATACCGTCAAAGACATTATCCAGATCGCCTCTGTTAACAACATCGTTGTCGCCGCTGTCTGTCATGCGGAAACGTTCTTGAAGGATAGGGGTCATCGCGCCGATAATTGCGTCACGATGTTCGGAAATTGCTGCAATCGCGATTGAGGCATTCGCACCTACGCCGACTCTGTCGGAATTGATGATTTCGCCATCCACTTTAATGCGGAAACCATATTCAGACTCTCTGAACGCATCCTCTGTAAATCGGTATTCGATTTCAACGGTATGTCCGTCGTCCGTCGCAATCGTAATCGTGTTGTCACCGACGGATACGCCTTCGGGAAGAACAGCTTCAGGAGCAGGTGCTGCTGCGGCTGTTATCGAAGCGAATGCAGGATTGTTATCGCGGAATGTCTCGAAATCCGCCATCGTCGCTGTGCGCCATGTGTTAATGTTCGCGGCGTTGCCTTCAGGATGATATGCATAAATGGAAATTTGTAATGCGAGGATTTCATCGGCGGTCTTGCCTTGTATTGCCTCTAGGTAAGCTGCATTTGGATTGCTCGATCCAATGATCTCTTGCGCTACAGTTGCTGTATCGCTTTCACTTATCGCTTCCCAACGATCTTGTAATTCCGCCATGTTAACACCCTCGTTTTATATATGTAGTTACTCTTTTTCGCCGTTTTCGGCTTTTTTGGTTACGTTAAATATAGGGGAACACCCCTTAATAAAACGTTAAACGAGCGGTAAATATCTGATATAAAGGCATTTATGGGACTTTTGACGATCGATTTAAGCGCACTGAGAGATAATTACAGCACTCTAAAAAGCCGTGTTTCAGCGGGATGCGAGGTTGGCTGTGTCATTAAAGCCGACGCTTACGGCTTGGGCGCTGAGTGCATAGCTGACACGTTATATAAGCAAGGATGCAGAACCTTTTTCATTGCTAAGGCCCATGAAATAGAAACATTGGGCACTCTGGCCGATGATGTGCGTGTGATTGTACTAAATGGCTATGATCCGGAATCGCATACTTATTATAAGCATCCGGCGATGATTCCAACGCTTGGCTCTGCTTATGAAATCAATGCTTATAAATCGCAGAACAGTTTAGGCGAAAAACCGTGCTTTTTAAAATTCTGTACCGAGATGAACAGGGCTGGTCTGGACGAAAAAGAATGGAAGCATATTCTGGATAATCCGTCTGCTCTTGAGGGGCTGGGTCTGAAAGGTTTAATGGCGCATTTCGCCTGCGCGGATGAACCTGAACACCCTATGACGCATGCACAATACACATCCTTTAAAGCCATCACCGATAGCTTTGCGCAGTACTATGACGGACTTGAGTTGAGCCTGAGTAACTCTTTTGGTTTATTTCGAGACGATTTGTATCACTTTGATCTCGCCCGTCCGGGTATGGCGATCTATGGGTTGAATCCGACACCCTATACAAATAACCCGATGCAAAATGTCGTCGACTTACAATTACGCGTTATTCGTACAAGGCTGATTCAAAAAGATGAATATACCGGATATGGCGCAACGTATCGTTTCGAAAAAGATACACCGGTTGCGCTGTTATCATCCGGATACGCTGACGGCATCTTCAGATCCTTGAGCAATAAAGGCAAAGTCTACTGGAATGGAATCGCCTGTCCGATCCGTGGCCGTGTATCCATGGATATGATTGTCGTCGATCTGTCGGATGTGCCGGAGGACCAACGCCCGCAATCTGGTGACATGATGGAACTGATCGGCCCGAACCAGAGTGCAGATGCGTTGGCGGAAGACGCAGGTACGATCGGATATGAAATTCTCACCGCTTTGGGCGACCGTTACGAGCGTGTCTATAAAGACTAATCCGTCATTCTCATTGCTTCAGGCAGGTCTGCATCGTTTAATGGCGCGAACCTTTCCGTAAATAAAGG
>CAZLTT010000038.1:5289-9902 GCA_964562515.1 uncultured Micavibrio sp. | reverse complement strand
TCCAACCAATGTGGATTATCCTTCACGCGCTGTGTCTCCAGCATTCGGGCTTGTGCGTCCGCTGTACGTAACCCGTCATACAGAACAAGCGTAAACCCTTGCGCTTTCAGGCTTTCGGCGGCCTCCAAAACAATGTCTGCCAGATCTTTGTACAAGAATAGCTGTGCATCGGGTTTGTAAATACGTTCCCCGAACAGCAAATTATCATCCCGCGCATAGGCAACTTCAATCCGCAACGTGTCGCAGATATGATCATGCATATTGACCAAATCATCAGCAGAAATTGTGTTCAGACCGCTCATTGTCTTATATTTCCGTGCTTTCGTTGTAGACGCGCCATCATCAATGTTTTAACGTGTTTTGGAATTAAAAGACAGAAGCTTTACCGATGGATAGTTCTTCAGACCGCATTAACCCGATTACATTCTTTTTCCAGATTATTGGCCACGCGATTCTGACCTTTTTTGAAAAGGCGGGGCGCTTGTTCATCTTTATTGGCCGTTCACTCGTGCATACTTTTGTGCCGCCGTTTTTCCCCGCGCAGCTGTGGCGTCAACTGGTTGATATCGGCTATTACTCCCTGCCTGTGGTCGGCATGACCGCTCTGTTTACCGGTATGGTGCTCGCTCTGCAAAGTTACACAGGCTTCACCCGTTTCAACGCCGAAAGCGCGATTGCAGGTGTGGTCGTATTATCCGTAACCCGTGAACTGGCGCCCGTTCTGGCGGGTTTGATGGTTGCGGGCCGCGTCGGTGCGGCGATCGCGGCGGAGATCGGCACAATGCGCGTGACCGAACAAATTGACGCTCTGACGACCTTATCGGTCAATCCGTTTAAATATCTCATCGCTCCGCGCCTCATTGCGGCGACCCTGACATTGCCGATTCTGGTTTTGATCGGGGATATTATCGGCGTTTATGGCGGTTATGTTGTCTCGATCTACAATCTTGGCTTCAGCCCCGGCGGATATCTCTCCCAAACATGGGACGTGGTTCAGACAATGGATGTTGTATCAGGCCTGATCAAGGCGGCGGCTTTTGGCTTCATTGTCGCTTTGATGGGTTGCTATCACGGCTTTAATTCCGGTCGCGGCGCACAAGGCGTGGGCGCGGCAACAACCAATGCGGTTGTCTCATCCTCCATTCTGATCCTGATCTTTAACTACATCCTGACGCAGGTCTTTTTCTCATGAGCGATTCACTAAAAATTGAAATGACAGGTGTGAAAAAGGCGTTCGGCTCTAACAATGTTTTGAACGGCGTCGATTTGAAAGTACCCGAAGGCAAATCGACCGTGATTATCGGTGGTTCAGGTACGGGTAAATCCGTAACCTTGAAATGTATCCTCGGCCTGATCCAGCCTGACGAAGGCTCAATCAAAATCGACGGGGAAGAGGTCACCGCATATAACAATACCGACCGTGACGCGCTGATGAAAAAATTCGGCATGTTGTTTCAAGGTGCGGCACTGTTTGACTCCTTAAAAATCTGGGAAAATGTGGCATTTGGCCTCATTCAGGGGCGCGGCGTTGACCGCAAGGAAGCCCGCGAAATCGCCGTAGCCAAGATTAAGGCTGTCGGCCTTCGCCCCGAAGTAGCCGACTTGTATCCGGCTGAATTGTCGGGCGGTATGCAAAAACGTGTTGGCCTGGCTCGTGCTGTGGCTGCAAGCCCTGAAATTATCTTCTTTGACGAGCCAACAACGGGCCTCGATCCGATTATGGCGGATGTGATCAATCAGTTGATCGTCGAACAAGTGCAGGAAATCGGCGCAACGGCACTGTCCATTACACATGATATGTCCTCCGTCCGCACAATTGCCGACTATGTCGCGATGATCCATGACGGCAAAATCATCTGGACCGGTCCGATTGATGAACTAGATGATTCAGGCAATGAATATGTCGATCAATTCATTCACGGCCGTGCTGATGGTCCGATCCAAAGACGGGTTGCATAGACGGGAGGTATTATCATGAAATATCTCTGGTATGGCTTTCTCGGATTATTCTCATTGGGTTTTTTAGGCCTCCTCGTCGTTGCGGCGGGGTCGATTTATATTGTCGATTATTTTGGTGAAGACCTGCCCGACCACCAACAGCTTAAAAATTACGAACCGCCGATTGTGACAAGACTATATGCCGGTGACGGCCGTCTGATGGCCGAGTTCGCGCAGGAAAAGCGCGTCTTCGTTCCGATTGAAAACATCCCCGACCGCGTCAAACAGGCCTTCATCGCCGTCGAAGACCAGAATTTCTATGAGCATAAGGGCGTTGATTTTTATGCGGTGGTCCGTGCCGCTTATAACTATGCGCTTTATAAGATCGGTAAAAGCAACAACCTGATCGGTGGCTCGACAATTACGCAACAGGTTGTGAAAAACATGTTGCTGACCAATGAGCGCAAGATCGAGCGTAAAATTCGCGAGGCTATCCTGTCCCTAAGGATGGAGCGCGCACTGTCCAAGGACCGTATCTTGGAGCTTTACTTGAACGAAATTTATCTGGGATCGCGCAGCTATGGCGTCGCGGCCGCGTCCCTGCAATATTTCAATAAATCGCTTGAGGAATTGAGCATTTCCGAAGCGGCGTATCTGGCGGCCCTGCCGAAAGCACCAAACAATTACCATCCTGAAAAGAACCATGACGCCGCCGTTGCGCGCCGCAATTACGTCATCGACCGTATGCAGGAAGAGGGTTATATCAGCGAAGGGCAAGCCGAGTTGGCCAAGCTCACACCATTGGAGCAAACGACACGGGATGAAGGTCGCTCGGTCAGCTCACCGTATTTCGCGGAAGAGGTCCGCCGCCAACTTGCGTCAAAATATGGCGAAGAAAGTTTGTATCAAGGCGGATTAGCCGTCAGAAGCACAATCGATCCGCGCTTGCAAAAATTTGCAGCTGAAGCCTTGCGCAGCGGATTAATGGCGTATGACCACCGTCACGGTTATCGCGGTGCGCTCAAGAAAGTCACCGATACATCGCAATGGCAAACCAAGCTTGAAGAAACGCAAAAGCCCGATGGTCTGATTGATGATTGGGAGTTGGCAATTGTATTGAGTGCCGGAACGGAACGCGCTGAAATCGGTTTGGAAAACGGCCAGAAATCCTACATCCCTCTAAAAGGGCTGAAATGGGCGCGGAAATCATTGAACGAGGGCTATGCGCTCGGGCCTGAAATTTCCGCCGCCAGTGACGTTGTCTCGAAAGGTGATGTCGTCATCATTTCATGGGATCAGGACGGCTCTCATTACCGTCTTCAGCAAATCCCCGAAGTACAGGGCGCGATCATTGCTATGGACCCGCACACTGGACGTGTTCTGGCAATGCAGGGCGGGTGGAACTACCGCTACGGAAGCTCCGAATTCAACCGCGCAACGCAGGCGCAGCGCCAACCCGGTTCGGCCTTTAAACCGTTCGTGTATTTGGCGGCACTCGTCAATGGCTTTACACCTGCCACGCTTGTTCTGGATGCACCATTTGTTATCGAAGACCGCCCCGGTAATTTCTGGAGCCCGACAAACTATTCCAACGAATATTACGGCCCGACCCCCATTCGTGTCGGTGTCGAAAAATCCCGAAACCTGATGACTGTCCGTTTGGCTGACTATCTGGGCATGGATATCGTCGCGGACTTCGCCAAAAGCTTTGGCATTGATGATGATATGCCGCCTTTGCTTGCTAATTCTCTGGGCGCGGGCGAAACGACCTTGCTGAAAATGGTCAGTGCGTATGCTGTGCTTGTGAATGGCGGAAAGAAAATCGAACCGTCCTTTATTGACCGTATTCAGGACCGCCGCGGTGAAACCATTTTCCAGCATGATGCGCGCAAATGTGTCAATTGTGGTCCGCTTGTGCGGTGGCAAAACCAACAAGCACCGGAAGTACCCGATACACGCGAACAACTCGTCGATCCACGCCATGCCTACCAAATGGTCTCTATCCTCGAAGGCGCAGTCCAACGCGGGACGGGCGTTCGTTTGAAATCTTTAGGCCGTCCGCTCGCCGGTAAAACGGGAACGACAAACGAGTCCAAAGACACATGGTTTATGGGCTTTTCTCCCGATCTTGTTGTCGGGGCGTATGTTGGTTTTGATGATCCGCGCTCTTTGGGTAAACGTGAGACAGGTTCATCAACGGCCCTGCCGGTTTTCAAGGCGTTCATGGAAAAAGCATTGGAGGGTGAGCCGATCCTGCCATTCCGTATCCCTAACGGTATCCGCAACGTCCAGATCAACGCCGAGACAGGCGCGCGCGCAGAGCCGGGCGATCAGAAAGTTATCTGGGAAGCGTTCACGCAAGACACGCTCCCGACTGAGAACATGTATATTCTGGATGGCACAGGCATCAATATCTACACCAACAGCGCCGCATACTATGAATATGACGAATTCGGCTATGATGATCCGTACTACCAACAATACCGTCAGAATCCGGAACGTTACGATCAGTTCTACAATCAGGAGCAGGGCATTGATGGTTTGCTCGACAGAACGCGCAACAATTTTGATCGCGTGAATGACCGTGCTGGTCGTGAAGCCTTGGAGCGCATTTATCGCGAGCAGCAGGAAAGAGTTCCTGAGCAGCCGCCAACCCCGTCTTATGAGACCGAGTC
>CAZLTT010000038.1:0-5189 GCA_964562515.1 uncultured Micavibrio sp. | reverse complement strand
AGCAGCAGGAAAGAGTTCCTGAGCAGCCGCCAACCCCGTCTTATGAGACCGAGTCCACCGGCGGCACAGGCGGGCTTTATTAATCTCAAATAATACTAAACGCGTTCTTGGTCTTCAAATCTGAAAACCTGACCATTTACCGATATCAAACTATTGGGAAAATGGAGCGAGTGAAGGGATTCGAACCTCATTCGCTTTGCGAATGCTATGTTTAAAACAGAGGGTTCTTGGTCTTCAAATCTGAAAACCTGACCATTTACCGATATCAAACTATTGGGAAAATGGAGCGAGTGAAGGGATTCGAACCTCATTCGCTTTGCGAATGCTATATTTAAAAAGAGGGTTCTTGGTCTTCAAATCTGAAAACCTGCCCACTTACCGATATCAAACTATTGGGAAAATGGAGCGAGTGAAGGGATTCGAACCCTCGACCCCAACCTTGGCAAGGTTGTGCTCTACCCCTGAGCTACACTCGCGTCCTAGAGGATTTCAATCTTATAGTGATTTTGAACGGGGAGCGCAAGCCTAAAACTTAGTAAAGCTCGCCAACTTTTATGAGAGGCACTTTATAGCCTACAGGGTCGTGGGATTTGAACAGGGTGTAAACGATGACGTTCGGGCTTTTTTCGATAGGCATAGCCATATCTTCAGGGATTTCGTAATCCATCAATTGCCCTTCATCCTCGTTCCTGTAAACCAACATGAACAGGCGCTGATCGCGGTAATATTCAATCCGCTGTACAACATTCGGCAAAGGTGCGTCACAAACCAGCACCACACCTCCGTCTTTCAATATGCCAAGTTCAATATTCATCTTATGCGTCCAACGTAAAAGTATTATCGTAAGTTTCTGCAAAGCCCGGCGCCGTAACCGCTCTGCTGAAAGCCAATGACGGGTTAGCCAACGGCTCACCCAATCCTTCTCTCAAAATGCCCATTAAATCACCGGCATGGGCGTATACATCGAAAAAGCCCGGTGTTTCTGTCTCAAGATCACCTGCCGGATGAAGTCCACAACAAGTTTCCGGAGGCATACGTCCGGCAACCCATGGATTGCTTACTAATGAATCGCCCACTTGTTGGATTAAATTCTGGGCTGCGTCTGTGTCACTCTCTATTACTGCCATTTGTCCCTATTCACGCGCACTGAAGTCTATATTTCATTATTAATTTCCGTTAATAATAGGCGACAAATCTTAAGAAAATGCTTATTATCGCAAACAATTTTGCACAAATTGTTGAAAAACAGACGGATGAAAACCTATGAACGCCCAACCTCAGCCACAAGATTTAGACACGCTCCCGACGCAACCGCAAGACCTGCTCGATCTGCTTCAAAGCCTTGATATTGAATATGAACTTCATGAGCATGAAGCGGTCTTTACAGTCGAGGAAAGTAGCAAAATCAATGCTGAAATTCCGGGTACGCACTGCCGCAATTTATATCTTAGGGATAAAAAGAAGAAAAATTTCCTCGTGGTGGCCGCGAATGAGACAGACGTGGATTTAAAAACGCTGCAGGACAAGCTTGAAAGCGGACGTTTCTCTTTTGGGTCGGCTGACCGGCTTTGGCAATATCTGGGCATTCGTCCAGGCTCAGTGTGCCCATTCACGGTAATAAATGATAAGGATCATGAGGTTCAGATCGTTCTGGATGGTTTCATGATGAAACAGGAGCGCGTGAATTATCACCCGTTGGATAATCGAATGACGATCGGCATTAGCCCCGACGACTTGCTCAAATTCCTGAAGCATACAGGTCACGAGCCGATAATCCTTGATTTATAGCCAGAAACCCTTACATAAGCCCTAAATACAGTAAGGATACACGATGCTTGGATTTGAACCGCAAAATGACAGTGCCGCCGCAATGATTTTCGACGTCGATACCGATAACTTCGAAGCCGAAGTCGTGCATGCTTCGATGGAGGTTCCGGTTATCGTCGATTTCTGGGCACCATGGTGCGGGCCATGCAAACAACTCATGCCCATCCTCGAAAAAGCGGTGCAGGCGGCAAAAGGCGAAGTGAAGCTTGCCAAGGTTAATCTGGATGATAATCCCCAACTGGCTCAAGCGCTGCGCGTACAATCCGTACCGACCGTATTCGCGTTCTTTGGTGGCCGTCCTGTCGATGCATTTCAAGGGGCACAACCTGAAAGCGCGATTAACGCCTTTGTCGAAAAGCTCGTGCAAATCGTCCGCTCCAGTAAGCCGGATGCGATAGATATTCCTGAAACCCTGAAAGCCGCCGCAGATGCCTTGGCGCAAGGCGATCTTCCGGTTGCACAAAATATGTACATGCAGATACTGCAGCAAGACGATAATAATGCGGCTGCCTTTGCCGGTCTGATCCGCACCTATATTGCTGCGGGGGCAATCGAGCAGGCAGAAGCAATGTTGGAAAGCGCATCCGAAAAATTCTCCGGTAACGATGAACTGGAAGCCGCACGTACGGCTTTAGAGATGGCTAAAAAAGCTTCGGGTGTTGATCTTGGCGCGCTTGAAAAAGCTGTTGCCGATAACCCGAAAGACCATCAGGCACGTATCGATCTGGCCGAGGGGCAATTCGCCGTCGGGCAAAAAGAAAACGCCATCGATACGCTGATCGCGTCGATCGAAATTGACCGTAACTGGAACGAAGAGGCGGCCAGAAAAGCGCTGTTAAAATTCTTCGAAGCGCTTGGTCACAGCGACCCTCTTACGATTGACGGGCGTAAAAAACTCTCGGCGATCCTTTTTTCCTAAGAATATCTACCTATATAACTTGTTATGGAACAGAACCCCTTTGCACCAGCATTCAGTGAATTGCCGCAGACTTTGCCTGTGTTTCCGTTGACGAGCGCTCTGCTGTTGCCGGGTGGGCAATTGCCGCTGAATATTTTTGAACCCAGATATTTGCAAATGGTGGAAGACGCTCTTTCAACCAACCGTATGATCGGCATGATTATGCCCAAGGCCGGGCAGGGCGATGTCGAAAAACCTGCACTCGAAAAAACGGGCTGTTGCGGCAAAATTATCGATTTCAGTGAATCTCCGGATGGCCGTTACCTGATTACTCTGTCCGGTGTATACCGCTATAACATTGCCGAAGAATTGGAAACGCCAAAAAAATATCGCATCGTTAAGCCGGACTGGAGCGCGTACGAAGGTGATCATACGCGCAAAACATGTCTGGATATTGACCGCGAAGAGCTAAAGCAGCTCCTAAAAGATTACTTTAAAATCCATGGTATGGACTGTGATTGGCAAAAGGTCGATACCGCTGGTGATGAAAAGCTGATCACGTGCTTATCGATGGTCTGTCCGTTCGATCCGCAGGAAAAACAAGCGCTGCTAGAGGCGCAATGCTGCAAGACCCGCAAGGACCTGTTCCTAAAAATGCTTGAATTTACGGTCAAGACAGACCACGCATGCTCTCATAAACATTGATTGCAGGAATGCGATCAGTCACACTCCTTTCATGAGCAACGATCTCGACCCCAAACTACTTGAAATTCTGGTTTGCCCCGTAACAAAGAGCGAGCTGCGTTACGATGCGCAGACGAAAGAGCTGATTTCTGATCAGGCCAAGCTCGCATATCCGATCCGCGACGGTATCCCCATCATGCTTGCCGACGAGGCCCGCAATACAGCGGAGTAAATTGACAAATAATTTTTCATAATTTAAAAAGACGGCATTATGAGTATGGATGTCAAACACACGCCTCTTGTGCCGCCAGTGTCGAAAACATTCGATACAAGCGCCCATGACGAAGAAGCCCGCCGCCGCTTGCCGCCGCGTTGGCCGCTCGTCAGTGGGGAAAAACCTCAAAGGCCTAAAAAGGTATCGACGCCGCCGCATGTTGTAGAAGATGACGGCGTTGAAGCAATACCGACCGTAATCTATCAGCCTGCCGGAAATGGTAAGGTTGTCTTAAAGACAATTCCCGAAGATGCGAGTGAAGGCCAGTCAATCGACCTGCGCGTATAAAAAGCTTGCGCTTTGGCCCCAAATCTCGCTTATATACTGTCATGCATAAGAATTTGAACATTCTCCTGCTCAACCTCCTCCTCCTTATTCGCCCCTGAGCGGGAATAAGGCGTTTTGATACGCCTGCGCTTCAGGGGACATTTTCAAACATTGCCAAACTGATTTAAGCGCATTAATAAGGAGCCATCATGACTAGCGCATTTGAAAAAGTACAAAAAGACCCGAACCGTGTAATCATTTTCGACACGACCCTTCGTGACGGCGAGCAATCGCCGGGCTGTTCCATGAACTTGGAAGAAAAGCTGAAAATGGCGCAGCTGCTTGATGAATTGGGCGTCGATGTCATCGAAGCGGGTTTTCCGATCGCCTCTCCGGGTGACTACGAGTCCGTGCATGAAATCGCCAAAATGGTGAAGAACGCGACCGTTTGCGGCCTTTCCCGCGCGAAGCATGCGGATATCGAAGCCGCTGGAACGGCCATCGCCCCCGCTGCGAGCAAGCGTATCCATACCTTTATCTCCACTAGCCCGCTACACATGAAATACAAGCTGAAGATGGGCCCGAACTCGGTCATCGAAGCCGTGCATGAAAGCGTGACTTTGGCGCGGAACTATACCGATGATGTCGAGTGGTCCGCCGAGGACGCAAGCCGCACGGAAGACGACTTTCTGTGCCAATGTGTCGAAACGGCGATTAATGCGGGTGCGACCGTCATCAATATTCCCGATACCGTCGGCTATTCGATCCCCGATGAATATGGCCGGCAGATCGCCATGCTGTTTGAACGCGTACCCAACATCGATAAAGCCATCGTCTCTACACACTGCCACAATGACTTAGGGCTGGCTGTGGCCAACTCGATTGCGGGCGTACAAAACGGCGCGCGTCAGGTCGAATGCACCATCAACGGTATCGGTGAGCGCGCAGGGAATGCCGCATTGGAAGAAATCGTGATGGCGATCCGTACACGCCATGACTTGTTGCCATATACCAACGGTGTGGACACGACCAAGATTACCAAAACGTCCAAGACACTTTCGACCATCACGGGCTTTGGTGTGCAACCGAACAAGGCCATTGTCGGCGCGAATGCGTTTGCCCACGCGAGCGGCATCCATCAGGACGGTATGCTGAAAAACACCCAGACTTACGAGATCATGACTCCCGAGAGCGTTGGCCTGACGGAATCCAAACTTGTTATGGCCAAGCACTCTGGCC
>CAZLTT010000037.1:16614-18735 GCA_964562515.1 uncultured Micavibrio sp. | reverse complement strand
CGGGTCAGCCGCTCGTATTCGAAATTGAAGACGGTAAAGTTCAGAATCGTTACTTCTTGGACGACAAAAAAGCCGCTTAAAAAAGCGGCTTTTCCGTTCACATTTCAAAGACCTGATTAGTTTGCGTCACCATCAGTAGCGTCTTGATATTCGTCCTGAATACGTTCAGCGGGCGTGCGGTCCTTCAATTCTCTTGCTGCATCATCGACACCTTCGTCGAGCTTGCTAATCGCATCGCCAATATGTTCGTTCGCACTTCTCTCATCCGGCTGTGTCAGCATTGCATACGCTCCGACACCTACGATCGCAACAACCGCTACAATCAGTGCACCAGTAATCATTTGTTTATTTGAATTATCCATTTTCGTTTCCTCACTATCGTTTTTCAGTTCTGCCTAGCTAACGAGGAGAATGCCCAAAAGTTCCGGGCAATAAAAAAAGCCGCTTAATCAGCGGCTTTTCTTGTGAATTCTGTGTGTGCGACGAATTAACGACGGATACCGAGACGCTTAATGATGTCTTGGTAACGGGCTTCGTCTTTCTTCTTGAGGTAATCAAGCAACTTACGACGCTTGGCAACCATCGCCAACAAACCGTGACGGCTGTGCAGGTCTTTCTTGTGCTCTTGCATGTGAGTTGAAAGCTCGTTGATACGAGTTGTCAGAATAGCAACCTGAACTTCAGGTGAGCCTGTGTCGCCTTTTTTTGTGGCGTATTCTGAAATAGTTTCCGCTTTCTTGGCGGCTACGTTTGGACTAATCGACATCGGTTTCTCCTTTTTCTATAAGTTAAAAACACGAACGGGTTTAATGTTCGGTCCGTCACGTTCAACCAGAGCAAAGGCTTTGTTATCTAACATCGCGATTGCAGTTTGGTCGTTTTCAAGCCCAATGGATTTAATCCGTTCAAAATCAGGCTTGGCAACAAACGAAACAACCTGTCCGTTGCGAAGTTTTGCCCCTTCATCTTGCTTGAGATTTAAAGCCGGGATGTCGTCCAGCGGCGCCTCAAGCGGTAACAAAACTCCTTCCGACACAGCGTCGGAGGCCGCACTATTGACCAATTCCTCTAATTTTTCAAGAGAAATCGCATCTTTCTCGGTAAATCCGCCGACGGCCGTGCGGCGAAGCATGGATATATATCCGTAAGTACCCAGTTTCTCAGCCATATCGCGGGCGAGGGAGCGTACATATGTTCCTTTGCCGCAAACCATACGCAGCGTGGCCGTATTCGTAGTTGTATCAAGCAATTTAAGGCTTTCAATGTATACGATGCGGCTTTTCAGCTCGAATTCTTCGCCGTCACGGGCCAAGTCATACGCACGTTCCCCATCAACCTTGATCGCGGAGTATTTCGGCGGTGTTTGCTCAATCTCACCGGTAAATTCGGGGAGCAGCGCTTCTATATCGCTTTTATCAGGACGAACATCGGATGAGTTGATGATATCGCCCTCAAGATCGTCCGTATCACGCTGCTCGCCCCATGTGATCTCGAATTCATAAGTTTTGATACGGTCTTGAACAAAAGGAATGGTCTTTGTCGCTTCACCAAGTGCAATCGGCAGGATACCTGTCGCGGCGGGGTCGAGCGTGCCCGCATGTCCTGCTTTCTGCGCATCCAGAAAACGGCGAACCTTACCAAGTGCTTGTGTGGAGGTCAGGCCTGCCGGTTTATCAAGATTGATCCAACCGCTGATTTTTTGGCCTTTTTTGCGGCGTCCCATATTTATTCTTCGTCTTCGCCGCCTTCGGGGATGTGAACCGTGCGCAAGATTTCGTCAATACGCTGTGCTTCATCAAAGCTTTCATCGCGCAGGAAACGAACCTTGGGGGTGAATTTCATATTCAACTGTCGCCCGATATCTTTCTGAAACACATTGGATTCCGCATTCAGGGCGGGGAGAATTTCCTCCATGTCGCGCCCGCCCAATGACATCACATAGGCTGTGGCTTGGCGCAGGTCGGGTGTAACACGAACTTCTGCAACTGTGACATGGGCATCCAGCAAGGCTTCATCCTGAAAATGCCCGCGCGCCATTGTTTCGGCAATTATATGCCGAAGCTGTTCGCCTACGCGCAACTGCCGCTGTGTCGGGCCTTTTTTGGAATTGTGACTGCTCAT
>CAZLTT010000037.1:11524-16514 GCA_964562515.1 uncultured Micavibrio sp. | reverse complement strand
GTAACCGTACGGGCTTCCTCGATGACTTCGTAACATTCGATAACATCGCCGTCTTTGATGTCATCATAGTTTTCGAACGCCATACCGCACTCGGTACCTTCTTTAACTTCCTTCACTTCATCCTTGAAGCGCTGAAGTGTCTTGAGTGTACCTTCGTGAACAACAACATCGTCACGCAACAAGCGCACACCTGCGCCGCGCTTAACAACGCCCATATCCACATAACAACCGGCAACCATACCGACCTTGGATACACGGAAGACCTGTTTGATCGTCGCTTGGCCAATATACTCTTCGCGTTGAGCGGGTGAGAGCATACCGCTAAGGATAGATTTCGCATCGTCGATCACATCGTAAATAACGCTGTAGTAACGAATGTCCACGCCTTCACGCTGAGCGAGGTCACGGGCTTGCGCATTCGCACGCACGTTAAAGCCGATAATGATACCGCCGGAAGCTTGTGCCAGTTTCACATCGCTCTCGGTAATACCACCGACGCCGACATGCAGGGCTTGTACTTCGATATCTTCGTTTTCTTCGGCCATTTTCTGGAATGAACCCATAATGGCTTCGACAGAACCATGCACGTCACCCTTAACGATAACGGGTAGGGCGGTTTTCTCGCCTGCTTCACGCGCAGCGATAAGGTCATCAATCGTTGTACGGCCACTGACCGCCATCGCGGCTTGTGACTCACGACGCTTACGCTGACGATATTCGCTAACCTCGCGGGCTTTGGCTTCATCGGCTGTGACGTTGAACGGGTCGCCGGAATCCGGAGTTCCGTTCAGGCCGAGAACCTCGACAGGTTGCCCGGGAATGGCTTCTTCCACATTTTGGCCCTGATCGTTGATCAAGGCGCGAACCTTACCGAACTCGGCACCGGCAACAAACACATCACCGACACGCAAAGTACCGCGTTGGATCAGGACAGTTGCAACAGAACCGCGCCCTTGTTCCAATTTGGCTTCGACGATAACACCTTGCGCATTGCGGTTCGGGTTCGCTTTCAGTTCTAAGACTTCGGCCTGAAGAAGAATTGCTTCTTCAAGTTTATCGAGATTAGTGCGCTGTTTCGCTGAAACTTCAATACACTGAACATCACCACTCAGCTCCTCAACGATGACCTCATGTTGAAGCAGCTCGGTCTTCACTTTCATCGGGTCTGCTGCGGGCAGGTCGATCTTGTTAACAGCGATAATGATCGGAACATCAGCCGCTTTTGCGTGGCTGATAGCTTCAATTGTTTGCGGCATAACACTGTCTTCTGCGGACACAACAATAATAACGATGTCCGTGACGTTTGCACCGCGCGAACGCATCTCAGTAAAGGCTGCGTGACCGGGGGTGTCGAGGAACGTGATTTTCTCACCGGAGTCCATATTGACCTGATACGCGCCAATATGCTGCGTAATGCCTCCGGCCTCGCCGGCAACGACATTCGCTTCGCGCATAGCGTCGAGCAGGGATGTTTTACCATGGTCAACGTGACCCATAATCGTCACAACAGGAGGGCGAGGCTTGAGGTCTTTTTCATTGTCCTCATCACCTTCCAGACCAACTTCAACATCGGCGTCTGTTACACGTTTGATCTTGTGACCGAATTCCTCGATCACCAATTCGGCAGTGTCGGCGTCAATCGTTTGAGTGATTGTCGCCATAACGCCAAGCCCCATAAGCTTTTTGACAACCTCACCGGATGGTTCGGTCATACGGTTAGCCAATTCGCCAACTGTAATAGTTTCAGGGACAATAACTTCACGGAAAACTTTTTGTGCAGGCTCTTGAGGGCCTTTAGCAGCCATACGGGCCTTTTCACGCGCACGACGTTGCGCAGCCAGAGATGGTCCGCGGTCACGTTCGTAGTCACGGTTCAACGCCTGCGTAACGGTAATACGGCCGCCGCGGTTGGCATCGCCTGTACGAGGTTTCGACTTCGGCGCTGCCTTTTTCATTTTGTCGCGGTAGCTTTCAGGCTCTTTATCTTCACCGAATTTACCTGTGCGGCGTGCCGCAGGAGATTCAGGGGCAGGCAGAGGAGGAGCATTCTTCTGAATTTCGGCTGCCTTGGCGCCTTCTTCTTCTTCAATTTTCTTAAGCTCTTCCAGCTCTTTTTCACGCGCTGTCTTTTCCGCGTCTTCGGCAGCGGCCGCAGCTTCTTTCTTCTTGTCCTCGATTGTAACGCGGCGCTTCGGAAGTGAGCTCTTTGTCTTGCCACCATCTGCTTGCGCTTTTTTCAACGCCTCGGCGCGTGCTTCGCGTTCGTCATCGGTCAGGCGTTTTTCTTCGTCAGATTGCTGAGGCGCATCGGCTTTTTCCTGCGCAGGCGTTGCACGCTTTCTGCGAACTTCAACGGCGACCGTTCCCGGACTTGATGGGCGCGGGGAAGAGGGCGCGGATCCGCCTTTAAGGCTAAGGGTTCCGCCAAGACTCAAAGTTTTCTTGCCGTCGGATTTTTTATCGTCGGCTTTCTTGTCGTCTGTTTCTTTGTTTTTTGCTTCGCTCATCTTATTCCATTTACGTTGTACGCCCCTAAATCAGAGCGCATAAGGGTTATACACTACCAAAGCGGCAGTGCAAAATTTTCTTTAAATACGAAGAGATTAGGCTTCGAAATTGAGGTTGAGAAAAGGCGCCGTCTACAATTGCTTGTAAACGTTACTTTATGGCTGTTCCGCTGTGTACGGTTAAGTTCCAAAAGTATGTGCGCCTTTCTAACATCGGTTTATGCTGCGCCGCCGGCGGCAACTTTATCGTCGCCTTCCGCAGCGTTTTCAGCAGTTTCTTCTGGTGCGGCTTCGCCTTCTGCAGCGTCTGCCGCTTCAGCTTCACTTTCAGCAGCAGCAGCCTCTTCAGCCGCTTTTGCGTCTTCTTCTGCAAACCAGTGCTCACGAGCTGCCATGATGACCGTGTTTGCATCCTTCTCGGTGATTTGGTCTTCACCAAGAAGTTCCTGCAATTCATCAGCGGCCAAGTCAGCAAGATCGTCGAGCGTCTTAACTTCACCTTCACCAAGTTTGATGATTTGCGCAGGTGTTAAGCCTTTCGCTGTCATCAGGTCGTCGGCAATACCGAGTTCAGCTTGCTTTTCATCAAGCTCTTTTTGCTTGGCTTCGAGGTAAGCTGTCGCACGGTTTTGCAGCTCGATAGAAACTTCTTCTTCAAAACCTTCGATCTGGTTCAACTCTTCAATCGGAGTTTCCGAGATTTCCTGAACTTTTGTGAAGCCTTCAGCAACAAGAAGGTGCGCAATGACGTCATCAACGTCCAACGCTTCCATAAACAGCGCTGAGCGAGTCTTGAACTCTTCCGCACGACGCTCGGATTCTTGTGCTTCGGTCAGAATGTCAATGTACCAACCAACAAGATCAGATGCCAAACGCACATTCTGGCCACGACGACCGATTGCAAGAGAGAGCTGTTCGTCTGGAACAACCACTTCCATGCGCTGTGTGTCTTCATCCAAAACCACTTTGGTGACTTCGGCAGGCTGTAGAGCGTTTACAACGAAACCGGCAATATCTTCTTGCCATGGCACGATGTCGATTTTCTCACCGCCCAGCTCGTTTACAACGGCCTGAACACGGGAGCCACGCATACCAACACAAGCCCCGACAGGGTCGATACCGCCATCTTTTGAGACAACAGCGATTTTGGCACGGGAGCCAGGATCGCGGGCGACAGATTTAATCTCGATTACACCGTCGTAAATTTCAGGCACTTCCTGAGTAAACAGCTTCGCCATAAATTCAGGGTGTGTTCGGGATAGGAAGATTTGCGGGCCGCGCATCTCTTCGCGGACTTCGTAGATGATGGCGCGAACGCGGTCACCAACTTTCAGGTGCTCACGTGGCAAGCCTTCGTCACGACGGAGCAGGGCTTCCGCACGACCTTGCAGGTCAACCGTAACGTTTCCGTATTCAACACGCTTCACAACGCCGTTCATAACTTCGCCAACACGGTCCTTGAACTCTGCGTACTGACGTGCGCGCTCTGCTTCGCGAACTTTCTGCATAATGACCTGTTTAGCTGTCTGTGCAGCAATACGACCAAAGTCCAGAGGTGGCAATTCATCGATCAGGAAGTCACCAACGGCAGCATCTGCTTTAATGCGCTTGGCTTGATCGACGTAAAGTTGAGCCATTTCGTTCTCGATCTCGACATCGTCGGCAACAACTTCGCGGAAGCGTTTCAACTGGATGTCACCGCTCTTGCGGTCGATTTCAGCGCGGATATCGTGGTCATGACCGTATTTGGAGCGTCCGGCTTTCTGGATCGCTTCTTCCATAGCGGTAATCACGATTTCGCGATCAATATTCTTTTCTCTTGCGACGTTGTCGGCAACTTGCAGCAATTCCATTATGTTTCTCCTCTAAAGGTTTGCTGTTTTCTTAATCAACTCATCGGTTAAGACCAGTTTGGCTTTCACCAGATCTGAGAACGGAATTTCCGCGTCACCCTGATCGGTCTCAATCAATATGTTTTCACCATTCAGGCCCTTCAAGCGGCCTCTGAATTTCTTCTGACCGTTTTCGGCCGGTTGAGCGCTTTCGATTTTCGCTTCAAAACCCTCGTAATCTTCAAAATCACCAATGCGCATCAACGGACGGTCGATACCGGGTGAGCTGACTTCCAGCCTATATGCGCCGTTAATCGGGTCTTCAACATCAAAGACAGCTGAAAGTGCACGGCTGATGCTTGCGGCATCATCAACGCCCAGACGCTTTGTCTTCGGGTCTTCCGCCATAACTTGAACAGTCTGCGAGCTATCGGCACCGATAACCTTAACGCAAACAAGTGCAAAGCCGAGGTCTTCAATGACCGGGGCTGCATATTCGCTGAGGCGTTTTTCAAGTGGCGTCTGTCTCATGTGTTCCCGTTAAATTCCAATAAAAAAGGCGGGCCTCTTTTTGAGCCCACCCTCATTTAAACTGAGATGTTGGAGGTAGATATAGCGCTGCTTATCTTATGTTTCAACCTTTTTCTCGAA
>CAZLTT010000037.1:8296-11424 GCA_964562515.1 uncultured Micavibrio sp. | reverse complement strand
CCGCCGGGCTTGAGGATACGTGCAAAATGTTCCAGATGCGCCCGTTGAACCATGCGGCGTTTATGGTGCCTCGTCTTATGCCAAGGGTCAGGGTTGAGGATATATATACCGTCTAAAGACGCGTTGGCCAGTGATCTGGCAACCATCATCGCATCGTCATCATATACGCGAATACGATCATGCGGCTCATCGCGAATATCTTTTAAAAAGGAGCCCATACCATTGATGAATGGCTCAATGCCGATATACGCATTTTCAGGATGGCGACGCATTAGGCCGCTGAGATGTTCGCCCGTACCGAAGCCGATTTCGAGCCAGCACTCATCATAATCGGTGTCGAAAAGTGAGGAGGGCGCAAGTGCGCCGTCTTGGGTAAGGTTGTCTTCTACCAGACAAAGTTGAGGCAGAAGCGCGTCAATCGCTTCTGCCTGCTGTTTTCTTAAAGGGCGGCCTTGTCGCCGTCCGTAAAAATTCTTCTGCTGATTAGCCAAGGATCTTTTGCAAACCTTCAACGAGGTCAGTTTTTTCCCATGAGAACCCACCGTCAGCTGTCGGTGTGCGGCCAAAGTGACCGTATGCAGCACTTGGGGAGTAGATAGGCTTGTGCAGGTCTAGGTGCTTACGGATACCGCCCGGGCTCAAGTCCATCAATTCGCTCAATGCGCTGATGATCTGGGCTTCCGGAACAGATCCTGTGCCGTGTGTGTTGACATAGAAACCAAGCGGCTTGGAAACGCCGATTGCGTAAGCAAGCTGAATGGTACAGCCGTCAGCATAACCTGCGGCAACAACGTTCTTGGCAAGGTAACGCGCAGCATAAGCAGCTGAGCGGTCAACCTTTGTTGGGTCTTTACCGGAGAAAGCACCGCCGCCGTGAGGCGCAGCACCACCATATGTATCAACAATGATCTTACGACCTGTCAGACCCGCATCGCCAACAGGACCGCCAATAACAAAACGGCCTGTAGGGTTAACGTAGAATTCTTCTTCAGGAGGCATGAAACCTTCAGGCAGAACTTTTTCAACATATGGACGAACGAGTTCTTTGACTTCTTCGTGTGATAGGCCCTCGGCATGCTGTGTAGATACAACAACAGATGTGGCACGCACTGGCTTGTCGTCGCGGTATTCCAAAGTAACCTGAGATTTTGAGTCAGGCTCGATCTTGCCTGCTAGTGGGCCGCCTTTACGAGCTTCGGCCAACTCACGCAAAATCTGGTGGGAATAATGAATTGCAGCAGGCATTAATGCATCTGTTTCGCGGCATGCGTAACCGAACATAATACCTTGGTCGCCGGCGCCTTCGTTTGTATCGATGCCTGTTCCGGCGTCAACACCTTGCGCGATGTCTACTGATTGCTTGTGAAGCTTGACGTCAACATTGGCTGTTTCCCAGTGGAAACCTTCTTGCTCGTAACCGATGTCCTTGATTGCAGCGCGGGCCGCTTCCTCGATTTTTTCTTTGGTAACGCTGTCCGGGCCGCGTGTTTCGCCTGCAATAACAACTGTGTCTGTTGTGACAAGTGTTTCAGCAGCTACGCGAGATTGCGGGTCCGCAGCAAGGAACAGATCTACAATCGCATCTGAAATACGGTCGCATACTTTATCCGGGTGACCTTCCGAAACGGATTCGGATGTAAAAATGTAATCTTTAAGTTCAGGTTTGTTGTCTATGGCAGGTGCTTGAGCAAGTGCAGCAGATGTGTTTTGCATATCAGAGTCCATTTGTTTTCAATTCCGCGCACACGCATGTACGCATTTTTCATACTTACAAACCACGACCCTAGTCGTTCTGATATAGCGGTGCAAGCCTTAACTGGAAGATTTTTATAAACGGGTAACCGTTAGTTTTTAAGGCGTTCAGCCATAGATTTTATGAATTTCATAATATCTTTTCTGGCATTGGCATCTTCGACAGAATAATAAGCGCGCAATAAGTCGGTGGTTTCTTTGCGCGTCATAATGTCATCATGTTGGAAACCGTCCTGATCATTATCGGCCATGCCGGATGCAACATTGTTGTTGTCAAACTGATCAAAGAAAAAGTTTACAGGGACGTCCAGAATTTTACTCAGCTCGAAAAGTCGACCTGCGCTAACGCGATTTGTACCGCGTTCATATTTTTGGATTTGCTGAAAAGTGATGCCTACTGATTCAGCAAGCTTTTCCTGACTAAGTCCCATAAGAGAGCGTCTGACCTTGATGCGCTGCCCTACGTGGACATCCATTTTGTTGGGAGTACCTTTTGTTTTTATTTGACCCATACGCAATTAACCCTGGTGATTATTAAATTTTAAACAGCGGCCTAAAAAGTTGCTCAAAAGACATTTTGACAATATGAAAACCTGATAGGACGGATGAGTATTAGACATGATTTCCATGGTATGCAACTAACTTTAAGTATATACGCTGTTAAAAAATCAATCTCTGCTAGTATTTAATCCGATTACGTAACTAGAAAGTAACGCAAGTCCGAGCAAAAACAAGCTTACGATGATAAATAAAGAGTGCTGTAAAATCGGTGATAGCGCTTTTGTATTCGTCACCATAGGTATTTTTGCATCTATGATATTTTCTGTAAACAAGCCGCGGGAATCAATTGTATGCCCGAATGGATCAACGATTCCGGATATGCCTGTATTAGCCGCGCGTATAACGGGGGCACCTGTTTCAACGGCGCGATAGGTAGCTTTGATGAAGTGTTGGTAAGGTCCTGCACTGTCGCCATACCATCCGTCATTGGTTACGTTGATCAAAAGCTCGGGCTGCGTTGTTTCACTTGCCACACGACCGGGGAACAAAATTTCATAACAGACAAGCGGACTGTATTTTACGCCTTGTTGCGATATCTGGGTCGCAGGGCCATCCCCGCGTCCAAAGCCTTGAAATTGCACAATGGGCTTAAGCGGAATCCATTTCTGAAATGGAATATATTCCCCGAATGGGACCAGATGGTGTTTATCGTAAGTGTTCGTGATGTTGCCTGCCTGATCTATTTCGATCAGGGAATTGAAATACTGACCGCTGCTTTGATCATGCCGAAGATAGCCTGTCAGCAAGGATGAGCCTTGCGGTAATTGGCCGAGTGCATCCACCAACATTTGAAAGCTTTGCTCATTTTCCATGAA
>CAZLTT010000037.1:0-8196 GCA_964562515.1 uncultured Micavibrio sp. | reverse complement strand
GTCAGCAGATACACATCGCTTAAGCGTAATATCTGGATCATCGGCAGCATCTCTGCCCATGTGTACCCAAACAAGTTCCATGGAAAACCGGTGAACAGGTGCCCGCGTAACCACTCGAACACGGCTAAACTGGCCGCAAAGCCGAGCCAACCGCTGATATGGTCTAGCCTCATAAATTTTTTGGCCGTCAGGCATGCAAAAGCGGAAAAAAAAGCGAGCGCCGCGGGAAGGCCAGCCACAGCAAGGGGCCATGCCCACGCATACGGGTTGTCTTCAACCAATAACGCATTCGCAATCCATGACAGGCTGAGCACAAAATAACCAAAGCCAAAAAACCATCCCGCGATAAAAGCTGTTCGCTTGGAGCGCGCATAATGTAGCGCAAAATAAAGAACAGGCAGACCGATAAACAAAGTAAAGGAAAGGGACGTCGGCGCCATCGACAAAGATGCCAACGCGCCAGCAAGCAAACAAAGGCCTGTATTTGCGAACGGGTTTTCTAACAGTTTTTGTAATCGGGGCAGGGATGCGTTTGTCAAAGGCGTATTCATGCCTTCTGATGTACTTTATGCGCTATCGCGTTGACCAGCAGTTTTTTCGTTTTCTGACGGATCGGCCTTTGGGATGTGCGTGATCTTTATGCGCTCGATGCGGCGCGGGTCGCCTTCCAACACCTCAAAAACCATGCCAGTGTCGTGCGTAATCATCTCACCGCGTGCGGGTACGCGTCCGGCCGTGTCAAAGACAAGACCGCCAAGCGTATCGCTTTCCTCACGCTCTTCTTCTGTAAGGATTGTGCCGTAACGCTCTTCGAACTCCTCAAGGTTGACACGGGCATCGGCAATAACGGAGCCGTCTTTATGTTCTGTAATCGACGGGTCTTCCTGAATGTCGTGCTCGTCATCAACTTCGCCGATAATTGCTTCGATGATGTCACCAACGGTAACAAGGCCGTCAATTCCACCATATTCATCAACGACCAAAGCCATATGACGTTTGGATTGTCTCATTTTTAAAACGAGGTCCAGAACAGGCATGGACGGAGAAACAATCGGGACTTCGCTCATCAAATCGAACAGGTCAATTTTACGTTTGTTGGCAATGCACTCAACGATGTCCTTGATGTGAACGGTACCGAGAACCTCATCGAGTGTGCCGTTATAAACAGGAAAACGGCTGCACTGCTTTTCGCTGAGGTGGGTGTATAAATCTTCTTTGGATGTATTTACATCAATCGCGATAATGTCCGCACGCGGCACCATCACGTTGACGACCTTCATGTCTTGAAGCTTCAATATGTTGGAAAGAAGCAGCCGCTCATGAGATGTGACCGGATCGGCATCAAGCTCTTCTGGGTCTTCAATATATTCTTCAATAGCCTCACGCAGGCCGTTATCGCTCTTTTCACGCTCTCCGGTGAAAAGATACTTCAACCGGTTCAATAAACCGGGTTTGTCCTGTCCGTTTGATGGTTTGGGAGTGCTTTCAGTCCTCGCCGGACTATCCGGGTCATCCGTGTCGTCAGAGGGGGAAACAGTCGCTAAAGCTTCGGGTTCTGTGCGCATGTCTTTAAATATTGGTCCTAAACATCAATTATGGCACGAAATCTTGCGTTTCATAAGGGTTTTTTATCCCTAAACCCTTCAAAATTTCAATTTCGAGCGATTCCATGATTTCGGCTTCATCATCTTCTTCGTGATCATGCCCCAAAAGATGGAGCAATCCATGCACGACAAGGTGGGTTGTATGGTCCTCAAACCGCTTTTCTTGCGCGTCTGCTTCCCTTTGTACAGTTTCAAAGGCCAGAATGACATCACCGAGCATCATCGGGTCGTCTTGAGGGAAAGACAGAACATTCGTCGGTTTGTCTTTACCGCGCCATTCGCGGTTCAGTTCCTGAACGAAATCATCATCAGCCAGAACAATGCTCAGCTCTTTTTTCTTGGCATTAACATCAGCCCTGTCGAGCGTCACACCGACAATAGACACAATTGTATTCTGAATGTCACGGATTTGCCGTGTCCAGTCTTTGTGGCGGATTGAAACATCGAGTAGAGGGTGAGTCATAAAGCTTATTTATGTTGATCGTACGCGTTTACAATCTTACTCACCAGATGGTGGCGTGTCACATCTTCTTTGTCGAAACGGATGAATTTAATGTCATCAACGTCGCGTAGTATTTCCGTGGCATCGCGCAGACCTGATTTAACACCGACGGGCAGGTCTGTCTGTGACAGGTCCCCTGTAATCACCATACGTGATGACTCGCCAAGCCGCGTCAGGATCATTTTCATCTGTGTTGTTGTCGTGTTCTGTGCTTCGTCTAAAATCACGAAAGCGTTGCTCAGTGTGCGCCCGCGCATAAAGGCGAGGGGGGTTACTTCGATATCGCCGCTTTCCATTTTGTTCATCATGTAATCATGCGGCAGCATGTCGTGGAGCGCGTCATAGATCGGGCGTAGATAAGGATCGACTTTTTCCTTCATATCACCGGGCAAGAAGCCCAAACGCTCACCGGCTTCCACGGCAGGACGACAGAAAATCAAACGCTCAACGGTCCCGTCCAGATACATCGATACGGCAGCCGCAACGGCGAGGTATGTCTTACCCGTACCCGCAGGGCCAAGTCCGAAGACCATCTCGTTGTTCAAAATCGATTTGAGGTATTCTTCCTGATTTGGTGATCGGGCGACAATCGACTTCTTTTTCGTCTTTATCACAGTCTTGTTTTTCGGCATGGCGGCTTGTTTGCTCTGACCATTACTCTTGTTCTTTTCTTTGTCCTTTAAAAACCGCAATTCAGCATCGATTTCCGCCGTGCCGATTTCGCGTTTTCTCTCGATTTTATCTAAAAGCGAGTGAAGGATATCTTTCGCCGTATTGACCGATTCATCGTCCCCCGACAACGTCAAAGTATTGCCGCGATCAGAGATCTGGATGCCGAGTTTTTCTTCTAGATAATTCAAATGGGAATTATGCTCACCAAAGAGCAGGGGAAGCAGCTTATTCTGCTTGAATTCAAGTGTTTGGGTTTCGCTCAAATCTGAACAAGTCCTTCTATTGTTACACTCCTTCAGTATAACATAAAAAGACTGGAAAAAGCCAGATTTCGGAGGGGGTTATCGTGTAGAGGCGGGGCTGTTCACATACCCTTTGATACCGCTATCGGCGCGAGTCAGCTTATTTACGCGAAACGCAACATGTCTGAGCGCAAGGTCCATATCAGACAGGCCTTCATCTTCAAATGCGTCATCGGGAGCACTGAACTCACCGGATAGATCGACAACCTCGATGTTAAGATCTTTGCTGAATTTTTGCCATTTTCTAGATGCTTTTGATGCCGCAGGGTCGCTCTCATTAACGATTTTAAGGAAGTCAGCATCATTTGTGGCAAGCGTTATACGATCCTCTGGTTTGGCTTTTTTGAGAAACGTTTTTACAGCTTCCATCCTCGCTTCAAAAGCTGAGGCCCTGTCTTTGGGCTTAACCTGTATATCGATCGCTTTTGTATCGGTGTGGTTTAGGCCGCGCATGGGGGGTGACGATTGGCCAAAACCGAACCCGCTGCCCGATTTACGGTCCCGTGATACGAGCGTACGCGCTGCAATAAGCTTGTTTACGCCCGAATTGACGTCCTGAAATGCGATATGAACGCTAATATCCTGCGCGGGTTTATTCGCGCGTTTTGTTGATTTTTTTGTCATCCCTGTACAACTACTCAGTTTTTTTAGTTTTTTCTAATAGACGATATGGATAATCGACTATGGCTATCCTGTCAAAAGGAAAAAGCTAAGGCACTGAAATTAAACAGTTTAATTTATTGTGAGTTTGCGATCGTCTCGGTGGTCACAATTTCGCCGGTTAGGGAGTTATCAAAACCTTCGGTGATCTTGATATCGGCGATAGTGTTCATAAGGCGGTCATTGGCTTGTACGAATACGGATTGCATGAACGGCGAACGCCCGACAAGTTGTCCGTCTTTTTTGCCTTTGCGGTCTAGAAGTACGGGCAGTGTCATACCCACGGATTTCCGGTTAAAGTCGATTTGCTGCTCATTCAACAGGCCCTGCAATTGGCTTAAACGCTCACTCGCAACGTCGTCGCGCACCAAATTCTGCATATTTGCGGCCGGTGTGCCCGGACGTGCGCTGAATTTGAATGAGTAACAGGATACGAATTCAACACGGCGAACCATATCCATCGTATCTTCGAAGTCCTGATCGGTCTCACCGGGGAAGCCAACGATAAAGTCGGACGAGAATGTGATGTCGTTACGGGCTTTGCGCAAACGCTCGATGACGTCGAAATAAAGGTCACGATCATGTTTGCGGTTCATTGCCTTCAAAATCTTGTTGGAACCGCTTTGAACGGGCAGGTGCAAAAATGGCTGAAGCTTTTCAAGTTCGCCATGCGCCGCGATCAAATCATCATCCATATCGCGCGGGTGTGATGTGGTGTAGCGGATACGCTCCAGACCGTCGATCTCATTGAGCGCTCTTAGCAACTGACCGAGCCCCCATGTGCTACCGTCCGGTCCTGTGCCGTGGAAGGCGTTTACATTCTGACCGAGGACTGTGATTTCAAGCGCTCCGCCATCAACCATACGCTTGGCTTCATCGATAATATCCTGCGCCGTCCGCGAATATTCCGCACCGCGCGTGTAGGGAACGACGCAGAACGTACAGAATTTATCGCAGCCTTCCTGAATGGAAAGAAATGCGCTGACGCCGGAATTTTTGTGTTCTTCCGGCAATTTGTCGAATTTGTTTTCACCGTCAAAGTCGGTGTTGATGATGCGCTCGCCGCCATTGGCGTCAATCACCATCTCGGGCAGTTCGTGATAGGTCTGAGGGCCGAACACCATATCGACATATGGCGCACGCTCCAGAATGTAATCACCTTCGGCTTGCGCGACACATCCGGCCACAGCCATCAGCATCTTGCCGCCTTGCTCTTCTTTCTTCTCTTTCAAGGAACGCAAGCGTCCCAAATCGGAGAACACCTTGTCGGTTGCTTTTTCGCGAATGTGACAGGTGTTGAGAATAATCATATCCGCATCATCGGGGGCATCCACGGTATTATAACCGAGCGGACGTAAAATATCGGCCATGCGGTTGCTGTCATAGACATTCATCTGACAACCCCATGTTTTGATAAACAATTTTTTAGCTGATGCGTTCATGGCCGCTTTTAAACCACAGACTTCGGCAGAAAATCAACAAAAATCCCGCCAAAATACTGGACAATTCTGCTAGCATAATCATATAACCACAATTCAAATTTCTAACGAAGAGCGCGTTCATGACCCGTATTCTATTATCCGCATTGTGTCTTCTTATCTCTATGCCTGCCTATGCGGGCAGTTGCTATTCCAAAGCTGAAGCGGAGGCAGAGCAGGGTATTCGTATTCAGAACGAGTTGATGGTTATTGGTTTAACATGCAATTCCTTGGGTAAACGTCACGGTTTAACCCCGTACGCGGATTATCAGAAATTCAAGGTCGCCAACACATCCGTATTGGAAAAGTATAACAACATTATGTTGAGCCACTTCGCGAAGTCAGGTGGCGGTAGCCCCGATAAACAGCTTCGAACATTGAGTACGAGCTTTGGTAACAAAATCTCGGAAGATGCAGCAAAGCTGCGCCCTGATGTTTTTTGTTCCAAATATTTGCCGCGTATTACAAGAGCTCTGGAAATGAATTCTAATGATTTCCGCAGATGGGCTTCGACTTTCTATGCGTCACATCCTGTGACCAAGCCTATGTGCGAAGGCTAAATACAATCCGTTGATAGTTTTTCGTCGAACGCTTGCATCACTTTCGGGGATGTGAGACCGTTTAAGACATGTTTGAGTCTTGTTTTCCGCAAACACAAGAAGCACTTAAGGAACTTGCGCAGTCATGTGTCGAGCCGGGGCTAAGCAACGCTGTCGATTGTGCGTTCGCCAAAACGTCCTGTATTTCCAACGGAACAATCTTTTATTCAGTCCCTGTAGATCTCGAAACAGGTACGGGTATTGAAACCTTTGATATCCCGTTTTTATTGGTCTGGTTGGCTTTGGCCTCGGTGTTTTTCACCTTCTATCTGGGCTTTATCAATCTGCGCTATTTCGGCCATGCCATCGCCGTTACGTTCAAAAAGAAATATCAGGAACCGGATGCCCCCGGTGAATTGACGAATTTCCAATCCTTGGCGGCATCCCTTTCGGGTACGGTTGGGTTGGGGAATATCGCCGGTGTCGCTGTCGCTGTATCTCTCGGAGGGCCTGGAGCGGTTTTCTGGATGATGGTAATGGGCTTTTTGGGCATGTCGACCAAATTTGCCGAAGTCACCATCGGATCAAAATACAGGCGCGACCGTACGGGCGATGACTCACCGCACACCATTGTCGGCGGACCGATGCACTACGTACGTGATGCCTTCACCAACAGAAAAATTCCATACATAGGCTCTATTCTGGCTATGATTTTCGCTTTGAGCTGCATTGCCGGCTCACTGGGCGGCGGAAACATGTTCCAAGCCAATCAGGCTTTGGAGCAGGTCGTACGCATTACGGGCGGGGAGACCAGTATCTTTGCCGAAAACGGTTGGGCGTTTGGGCTTATCCTCGCGTTTCTTGTCGGTCTTGTTATTGTCGGCGGGATCCAATCTATCGGGCGCGTGGCCTCTAAGCTCGTACCTGCGATGGCCATCATTTATATCATCGCATCCTTGTTCGTTATTCTGGCGCATTGGCAGAATATTCCCGGCGCAATCATGATTATCCTGAGTGAGGCCCTGAATTTTGAAGCGGGCCTCGGCGGTGTACTGGGCGGTATGCTTGTCGGTGTGCAACGCGCATCATTTAGTAACGAAGCAGGCTTGGGGTCAGCGGCTATTGTTCAATGCACTGCCAAAACCAGATACCCCGTACGCCAGGGCTTTGTCGGTATGCTTGGGCCGTTCGCGGATACGATCATCGTCTGTTTCATAACGGCGATGCTTATCGTTGTTACCGGAGCCTATGAAAGTGCGGACGGCATCAGCGGCGTTGAGCTGACTTCAACCGCGATGGAAAATGGCGGCGCTTGGCTGTCCTATGTTTTGGCTCTGGCTGTATTCCTGTTCGCCTATTCAACGCTGATCACTTGGTATTATTACGGCGAGATCGGCATGACCTATATTCTGGGTGAAAAGAAATGGGTCGCACATCTGTATAAAGCAATTTTCCTGACTGTTGTGGTCGCGGGAACATCCGTTTCCTTGGGCAACTTCATCGACTTCACCGATGGCTTATTCCTGTCCATGGGCTTCGCCAATATCATTGCCCTGTATATGTTTGCGCCCGAAATCAAGCGCGAGCTGAAATCCTATATTCAGGAAATGAAAGCGACTTCTTAAATTTAGAAAATTATTTATCCACACCCCTGCGCGGAATCGATTTGAGCTCTATCAAGGCTTTCCGAGGAGCCTGCACGGCTGCCTGTGAATAACCCAAAAAACCACCTTGCGACAGCACCTTGATCATGGCTTTTTAAAGCTTCTTCACACATTAATTTTCAACGGCCGGCACCCTGTGCGGGCCTATTCGGGAGCTAGAAAACATGCGCAAACCCTCAGGTATCGATAAATCGACCATCAAAATGACTGATGATGTAGCGGTAAAAGACAAGAGTGAGCAGGAAGAGGCGCAAAAGAGCGAAGAAACGCGCAGCCCGCTGAATATCGACAAACGTCATGAGAACACAGAAGGTTTGCGCAAAAAGGCGAGCAGCCTCGGTGGCCTGAAAATGGCATCCTCACCAAATATCCTGAAAGAAGCAGAAGAAAAAGCGCAAGGCTTCGATCATGATGAAGAGCCTGTTTTGCTTTTGAAGCCCGCGAACCAAAACATCGAGCTGCCGAAACCCTCAAGCGGTGTACGTATGATGGAAATCGCCAGTATTTTCGCCACTGTTGCATGGATTGTGTTTTGTATCAGCTATGCCGTTATCACACCGGAATTCTCACTAGCACCGCAAGCGCTTGGCGCGTTTCTGGCCGGTATGCTTGCACCGCCTGCGATGCTTTGGATGTTGATCACAACACTCAATCGTCGTTCAGATATAAATACTTATGCAGCATCTTTGAGGTCTGAACTTCAGAGTTTGTTATTTCCATCTGAAGAAACAGCATCTTTGATCAATAAAGATGTAGAAAATCTTTGTCGTCAGGC
>CAZLTT010000036.1:15470-18919 GCA_964562515.1 uncultured Micavibrio sp. | reverse complement strand
CAATTAGGCGGCTATTGTCGATCTCGATGCTTGGCAGATCATCGCCGACGCTGCCTTGTTCAAAGACCTTCTGGGCGGTTTCGGCGGCTTCAAGCGCTGCTGCTTCGCCATGACAAAGCTTGGTGGCTTCATGGGCGAGGATCTTTTTGGCTTCGTTGATTTCCTGCCCGCCCAGTGCTGAGAGTTTTTCAATCTCGTCCATCGGTAAGGTGGTAAAGCGTTTCAGTAAGAGTTCGACCATTTCGTCGTCAACATTACGCCAGTATTGCCAGTAATCGTACGGGCTGAGCATGTCGGCGTTCAGCCAGACAGCGCCGCCTACGGTTTTACCCATTTTCTTGCCGTCAGGTGTTGTGAGCAGCGGCGCGGTCAGGGCGTATAGTTCCTGACGGTGGGCTTTACGTCCCAGTTCAACACCATTGATAATGTTGCCCCATTGGTCGGAGCCACCCATTTGCAGGATCGTGCCATAGCGTTTATGCAGTTCGACAAAGTCGTAACCTTGCATGACCATGTAGTTGAATTCCAATAGCGAGAGCGGGCTTTCGCGCTCAAGACGAGTTTTGACGGAGTCAAAGCTCAGCATACGGTTAACTGTAAAATGACGGCCATAGTCCCGCAGAAATTCCAGATATTTCAGCGCATCCAGCCAGTCAGCATTATTGACCATAAGGGCATCAGTCTCACCGTCGCCATAGGTCAGGAATTGTTTAAAACATGTGCGCTCAAGCGCGTCGATGTTTGTTTGGATAGCATTGTCATCAAGTAAGACACGTTGCTCGTCTTTGAATGATGGGTCACCGATTTTGGCTGTTCCGCCACCCATCAATGTGATGGGTTTGTGTCCACATTGCTGAAACCAATACAGCATCATTTGCCCCGTCAGGTGTCCGACATGCAGACTTTCCGCGGTGGGGTCAAAGCCTATATAGGCACTCTGGACACCTTCGGACAACTTGGCATCGAGCGCTTCGAAATCTGAGCACTGGTGAATAAAGCCGCGTTGTTCTAGGATGTTGAGGAACTCTGATTTGTAACTCGACATAACACGTATATACGCATGGAAAATCATAAAGTCTATAGGGCCATTGGATTAATGTCCGGCACATCGCTGGACGGGCATATCGATGTCGCGCTGATCGAAACTGACGGGCACGATTACGTGAAGCCGCTCGATGTTTATTTTCACCCTTACGATATCGATGCGCGGCAAGTGGTACGCGCCTGTTTCGGCAAGACCGAACCGGATGCGCAGAGCAAGGCGGTCGAGGAAGTCGTGACCGATATTCATATCGAAGCCGTTAAAAAGTCGGGCTTTGAGGCGGAGCTTGTCGGGTTTCACGGCCAGACGATTACGCATCACCCCGAGGAAGGCTTTACTTGGCAGTTGGGCGACGGAGAACGCATGGCCAAAGCGCTCGGCATCGATACCGTGAATGATTTCCGTAGTGCCGATATGAAAGCCGGAGGGCAGGGTGCACCGCTGGTGCCGTTATATCATCAGGCGATCATGGCACAGCATGATAAGCCCGTCTGTGTGCTGAATTTGGGCGGTGTGGCCAATGTCACCTATGTCGGCGCGGATCAGTTGGTGGCGTTTGATTGCGGTCCTGCCAATTCGATGATGGATGATTATATGCGTGCGCGTCTTGATCGTGAATTTGACGAAAATGGCGAGATTGCGGCGTGCGGACAGATTGACCGCGATGTCGTTTCGGCTTTTCTGGAGCATCCGTTTTTCAAGATGAAGCCGCCGAAGTCCCTCGACCGTGATGAGTTTAGCGTGATGATGGAGAGCTTGCCGAAATATCCCGAGGACGCGATGGCGACATTGGCGATGATGAGTGCGGCGGCGGTTGTGGCCTCGCTCGAGCATTTCCCGCAAGCGCCTGCGCAGTGGTTTGTGTGTGGTGGCGGGCGTCAAAACGGTTTCCTGATGCAGCTTTTGTCGGACATGCTTGAGCCTGCCGAATTGAGGCCGATAGAGGCCGCAGGGTGTAATGGTGACGCCATCGAGGCTGAATGTTTTGCGTATCTGGCTGTGCGTTCGAAGTTGGGCTTGCCCTTGAGCTTGCCGTCAACGACAGGCGTTGCTGCTCCTCAGGTTGGCGGTGTTTTACATACGGTTCGCTAACGGGCTTTGTTTTCCGGAAAAAGGTTGTTCTTTTTTGATACTCACGTTATGAAGGACTTACGTTTCAACGGAGAGAAAAGTCTGAGTAATGATACGGTCAATTATACCGGAAGGTTTGGCGAAGTTTTTTCGCACAAAGGTTGATGGAGACGGCGCTGCAGCGGACGCGTCGCCTGTCGAAGAGGTCGCTGTTGAGGACGCACCTGTTGTGTCTGAGGAAGCTGCCGAGAAACGGGAAGCTATCAATAGCTACGTAGATTTAGGGGCCGCCGTTATCACGATTACGGGTACTACCGAAGAAGCCCATGAAAACGCTACGCAAATTGCTGCTCTGTTTGAGGAGCATTTTGACGGTATTGCCGATAAATCTCCCCTTGAAAACATGAATATTTATTTCACGGTTATGCCTTATCCGGAACTTGAAGACGGGAAAATGAACCTTAGAGGCTTGGCGATCGGTAGAACCGGTGATGCTTTTAGTGTTGTCGGGCAGGCGGTTCATGAACTATCCCAAAACCCTGAACATAAAGAGCTTTTCAGCCAAATTACGATGCTATACGGCACAAGTGCCTTGAGCCACGATGTTTTGGCAAAGGCGCGTCCTTCACTCGCAGGTGAGGGTTCTGACGCAGGTGCGGCGCCTTTACCAACAGACGCTTGATTTTCTTATGTTTTGATGGCTTTGTAGAGCCGTTATGAGCCGCATTGTTTCCGCCACGCACGATCACATTGCCGAAGCCGCCGATATTTTGAAAAATCGCGGCCTTGTCGGTATGCCGACAGAAACGGTATACGGCTTGGCGGCCAATGCCCTCGACGGGGAGGCGGTTGCGAAAATTTTCGAAGCCAAGGGCCGTCCGTCATTTAATCCGTTGATCATTCATGTCGCCGATATGCGCCAAGCGATGCAATATGGCGAAATGGGCGAGTATGCGCAGCTTCTGGTGAATGCGTTTTGGCCCGGTCCTTTGACGCTCATTGTTCCGCGTAAAAAAGATAGCGGTATTTCGGAGCTCGCGACTGCAGGACTGGATACTATCGCATTGCGTGAGCCCTCTCATCCGATTGCGCAGGGACTTATCAAAACGTCCGGATTGCCGATTGCCGCACCAAGCGCGAATAAATCGGGTTCGCTTTCGCCAACCACGCCTGCTCATGTGCATGACTCCTTGGGGGATGCTGTTGATATGATTTTGGCGGCGGGGCCGTGTGCTGTCGGTCTGGAATCTACCGTGTTGGATGTCAGCGGCTCTGTACCCGTTATCTTGCGCCCAGGTGCGATCACGGCCGAGCAGATCGGCGAAGTGCTTGATAT
>CAZLTT010000036.1:7958-15370 GCA_964562515.1 uncultured Micavibrio sp. | reverse complement strand
ATGCTTAAAGAGTTGGATCAATGCAACGCAAAGCGCATTGCCGTCATGGCTATTCCGCAGACGGGAATAGGGATCGCTATCAATGACCGCTTGAGCCGTGCAGCAAAAAGGGATTAGTATACGCGGTCATGACTAAGATACTTGTTACAGGGGCGGCCGGATTTATCGGTCACGCATTTTCGAAAAGACTGCTCGAAGCGGGGCTTGATGTGCTCGGTATTGATAATCTGAATGATTATTATGATGTCGAGCTTAAGCATGCGCGTTTGAACGATATTAAAGGCTTCGAGAATTTCGAGTTCGAAGAGCTTAATTTGGCTGATCGCGAAGTGATGGCACGTGTTTTCGAAAGCTGGAAGCCGGAGATTGTTGTGAACTTAGCGGCACAAGCCGGCGTCCGCTATTCGATCGATCATCCGCATGCTTATGTGGATTCGAATGTACAAGGTTTTTTAAATGTCCTTGAGGGCTGCCGCCATAACGCAGTGAAGCATCTGATTTTTGCCTCTTCTTCATCCGTATATGGTGCGAATACGACTGTGCCGTTTGCGGTTTCCCACAATGTGGACCACCCGATCAGCCTGTATGCTGCAACTAAAAAAGCCAACGAGTTGATGGCGCACAGCTATTCCCACTTATACCGCTTGCCGTGTACCGGCTTGCGTTTCTTTACCGTTTACGGGCCTTGGGGACGGCCTGATATGGCGTATTTCAAATTCACCAAGAAGATTTACGACGGCGAAGAAATCGATATTTACAACAACGGCGATATGCAGCGCGACTTTACGTATATCGATGACATCGTGCAGTCGATGTTGAATTTGATGGAACATATTCCGCAGCCTTCGGACATGTGGGATCCTAAACAGCCCGACCCATCATATAGTAACGCTCCGTATCGTTTGTATAATATCGGAAACAACAATCCTGAGCAATTGATGGATATGATCACGTTTCTCGAAGATGAAATCGGCATTGAGGCCAAGAAAAATTACATGCCGATGCAGCCGGGTGATGTGTATGCGACATATGCGGATACGGATGCTTTGGCCAAGGATATCGGGTTTAAGCCGTCGACCTCTCTCAAGGACGGTATTCACCACTTTATGGAGTGGTACAAAATGTTTTATGATGTAGAGGCTGAAGAGAAAAAAGCCGCCGCCGAGTAAATCATGAACCGCTTTAAATACATCCTATCCTGGATTTTATGGCCTGCCCTTATGACCGTTTGTATGGTGGCTACGGCCTATGGTTTTGACGCGGGCTATCCGATTATTGCGTTTAATATTTCCTATATCTCCCTTATTATCGCTTTGTTTTTCCTTGAAAAATGGATGCCGCATGAACGTGAATGGCTTAAGCCGGACGGGCAGAATGTTGCTTCCGTCTTGCATACATTATCGAGCAAGGGCTCGGTGCAGCTGTTGTTTATGTTCAGCGGTATCATCGGGCTCGCGGAGTTTATAACGCCTGCGTCCGAGCCGGGCTTTGGCATCTGGCCGCGTGAGTGGCCGATGTGGTTGCAGGTTATTATGGGCGTGACATTGGCGGAGTTTGGCCTGTATTGGGTGCATCGTCTGGGCCATACGACGGCTTTTATGTGGCGTTTTCATGCCGTACATCACTCGGTGACCAAGTTGTGGTTTTTAAATACGGGCCGTTTTCATTTTGTGGATAGTCTGGCCAGTATCGTCATAGGGCTCGCGATTTTGCTGCCATTGGGTGCACCAATGGAGGTTGTGCAATGGCTCACGGTTATCACCGCATTCATCGGCATGTTGACGCATTGTAATGTCGAGATGCGTTTTGGCGTATTGAATTACATCTTCAACACACCGTCACTGCATCGCTGGCATCATTCGCGGGAGTTATTTGAGGGCAACCGTAACTACTGCGAGAATGTGATGTTGTGGGATCATGTGTTCGGAACATTTTATAATGCGGATTACCGCCCACCCGCCGATATCGGGATGGGGGATTACATGCCCGAGAAATTCAGGCACCAGATCATCTGGCCGTTTCTGAGCGTCGCGCAGAAGCAAAAAATCGCCCCCGATTACGAATATAAACCATTCGGTTATGAGGATCGTGCGGAATCGGAAGAGAAGCGTCTGGCGAAACTGGCGGCTATCCGCGGCGCAGCCGAATAAGCGAACCCCTTAAAACTTTACAACTACAGCGTGATAGTCCATCTTGGCCGGTATGTCTGACATCGCATTCATCACGGGTATCGCCGGACAGGACGGTGCCTATCTTGCCAAATTCCTTCTCGATAAGGGATATGAGGTACATGGCTTGTTGCGATGGGACAGTGCATCGGCGGCGGATGAAGGGCAAAGCCGTCTGGTCGAGTTGGGCCTAAAAGACAAGGGCTTGATCGTTCATACGGGCGATATCACCGATGCAAATGCGTTGACCGCGCTTATCAAGAAAATCAAACCGACCGAGATTTACAATCTGGCTGCGCTCTCGCAGGTACATGTCAGCTTTGAAACACCTGCATCAACCTTTGATATCAATGCGAAGGGCACGTTGAACATTCTGGAGGCCGTTCGGGTTCTGGGCATGGAAAAGGACGTTCGTATTTATCAGGCTTCGTCATCCGAAATGTTTGGTTCAACCAAGCCGCCGCAAAACGAGCAAAGCGCGATGACGCCGTGCAGCCCTTACGGAGTTGCGAAACTGGCGGCATATCATCTGGCGCGTACATATCGTGAGGCTTACGGCATGTTTGTTGCCAACGGGATTTTGTTTAACCATGAAAGCCCGTTGCGCGGTGAGGATTTCGTGACCCGCAAGATAGTGCGTGCAGTCGCCGAATTCGAGCAAGGGCGCAGCGAGCCTCTTATGCTTGGTAATTTGGAAGCGATGCGTGATTGGGGCTATGCAGGTGATTTCGTCGAGGGCATGTGGATGATGCTCCAACATGATTTTGCCGATGATTTTGTTCTGGCTTCCGGCGAAGCGAACAGCGTTCGCACATGCGTCGAGCGTGCGTTTTCCTATATCGGTGTCGAGATTGACTGGCAGGGCGAAGGTGTTGAGGAACAAGGTATTGACGCGCAAACGGGCCGCGTGCTTATCACAATAGACCCGCAGCTCTTTAGACCGCTTGAGGTGAATGCCTTGCTTGGTGATGCCTCAAAGGCTGCAAAAACGCTCGGTTGGGCACCGCAAACCGATTTCGAAGAGCTTATCGGGATTATGATCAACGAAGAACGCCAATTGGCGGTAAACACTCCGAAGTCATGGCTGAAGACTGGTTAGAAACACCCTTATCATTAAAAGGTAAACGCATATGGGTCGCGGGCCATACCGGCCTCGTCGGGTCGGCGACCGTACGCCGCTTGCAGGGCGAGGATTGTGAAATTCTGACCGTTCCGCATATGGAACTCGATTTGCGTAACCAGAAGGATACGCTGAAATGGGTGCATACGCATAAGCCCGATATGATTATTCTGGCGGCGGCGCGTGTTGGCGGCATTTTGGCGAATGACCGTAATCCGGCCGAATTTCTCTATGACAATTTGATGATCGAAGCGAATGTCATCCACGCTGCGCATTTATGCGGGGTGGATAAGCTGCTCTTTCTTGGTTCATCCTGCATATATCCGAAAGAAGCACCGCAACCGATTGAGGAACAGGCGTTGCTCTCCGGTTCTTTGGAGCCAACAAATGAAGCCTATGCCGTGGCCAAAATTGCAGGCATTAAGCTGTGCCAGACCTACCGCAAGCAATATGGCTGTGACTTTAACGCCGTCATGCCGTGCAATCTTTATGGGCCGGGCGATATGTTCGATGAAACGACGTCGCATGTTATTCCCGCTTTGATGCTGAAATGCCATCTTGCCAAGACGCAAGGTGAGAATGCGATCGATGTCTGGGGGAGCGGGCAGCCGCTGCGCGAGTTTTTATATGTTGATGATCTGGCCGATGCGCTTGTGTTCACTCTCAAGAATTATTCCTCGCCGGAGATTTTGAATATTGGCGCCGGGGAGGACATTACCATCAAGGATCTTGCCATGTTGGTTGCTAAAGCGTCGGGGTTTGAGGGCGAATTACGTTTTGATGCGTCAAAACCCGACGGGGTTTTTCGTAAATTGATGAATAGCGATCGTATTCAAAAGGCAGGGTGGTCGCCCCAAACCTCTTTAAAACAGGGGCTTGAGCAAACTTATGCATGGTTTTCGAAGCAAAACAGCAGTATAAAGAATGCTACGCTGTAAGTTTAATTTAAGATTTACTGATATAATAGCTATATGACTGACTCTGGTGCATCTTCATCAAATGCAGGCGGCCCTGAAGTAGACCGTCGAAAGAATACCGACCCGGAAGGGTACTTCAATGCGCAATTTGAAGCCAAGCCCGTCTATGTAGATATGGGCGGCACGAGCTGCACTGATGATCAGCATGAAATGCTGGTGTCGACTGTTGGTTCCGGCGTTTTGATGACGTGTTATGATCAGGAGCTCGGGCTCGGGCTGATGAGTTCAATCATTCTTCCCGAAGAGATACTCGATGTTTTTCCGTTTCTGGATAGGGCCGAACCTGCCGTGGTTGAAAAAGCCTTTAAGCCGCTGAACGATGCTATTCAGGAAATGAAGTCACGCGGTGCGGGTAAAAACCGCATACGTATTCGCTTGTTTGGTGGTGTGATTCGAGACGGCGATGACGCAGACCGAGGTTTAAAGAACACTGTTTTTGTTCAGGAGTACCTGTTTCGCAAAGGCTTGCAGGTGTTTAATGCCGATGTTGGCGGACCTTTTATTCGCCGCGTCCACTTCTTCCCGACGACCGGGCGTGCCGTCCGGCGCTTGTTAAAACGTGAGGATGATTTTTCTGAGCTTGAAAGTCAGGAGCGCGATTTTAACCAAAATATTACATCGGGTACTTAAAGTATAATATATCGTGCTTTAGTAAACTATAATATAACCACATTTTCATTTTTTTATTGACCACAGGCCCTCTAGGTGCATAATTTATTCAAATCCCTGATGTTGATTTGGGGTTTTGAGGAGGAAGTTAATATGCCAGTGGATTGGAAAATTTTGCTGCGAAGACGGTTTATGAATAAAAACTGGGAAACGAACATTAACCAGGTGTCCGTGGAGCCTTGTGATGAGCAAGAAGACCCTCTGGGATACAAGGCTGTGTTCTTTTTAAAAAATGCGTCCAAGCAAGAAAGCTTTGCCCGTGACAAGACCGAGCGTTTTGAGATCGGGGCTTCTTATTTGGCGCAACGCGAGTTGAACTTGTTGAAAGCCGGCTATATAGCGCCTATGACCAATCGAGCGATAACGCTGATCGAAACCAAGATCGGTGAACGTTTGCCGACGGTCTACGCGTAAACTTATTAACCGCTTTCATTGCGATGAAGCCTGAAATGTCCTGACCGTTTCAGGCTTTTTTGCTACCTTTAAGTAGAGGTTTCACCTACTCAATCGCCAACAAACACATCAAGTTTTTATGATCAAACAATCGACCAATCATGTGCTGATGATCGAACCGGGCAGTTTTTTTGCCAACCCTGAAACGATGGAGACTAATGCGTATCAGGTTGATGCTCTGGAAGATAAGGACACGACAACGGCGCGTGCTATTCAGGAGTTTCGCGGTTTGCGCGATGCGTTGGTTGCGCGGGGCGTTCATGTCACGAATGCGAGGGGGTTGGAAGGCTGTCCCGATATGGTGTTCCCGAACTGGTTCTTCAGCTTGCCTGACCGTCGTTTGATGCTGTGCCCGATGCTGAACCAGAACCGCCGTGACGAACGCGAGCCGGAGTTGGTGAAGTTGCTAGGCAAGATGCATAAGGAGCTGATTGACTGGACGGATTATGAAGACTTTGACCTGTCGCTCGAAAGTACGGCGAGCATGGTTACCGACCGTGTGAACAAGAAAACCTTTGCGGCACTGTCTGCCCGCACGGATGAAAAACTGGCCCGTAAATGGGCGGAGTTTATGGGGTATTCTCTGATCCTGTTTAATACAAAAAGTCATAAAGGGATTCCGGTGTATCATACAGATTGCGTGATGTGGATCGGGACAACCGTTGCTGGCTTATGCTCGGATTGTATCGTTGAGGATGACCGTCAGCGTGTTTTGTCGTCTTTACGCGAGAAACACGAGGTTATCGAGTTTACGAACGATCAATTGCGTTCCTTCTGCGGCAATGCGTTGGAAGTGGTCGGGCCAAACAATGAAAAGTTCCTCGTTTTGTCGCAAAAAGCCCTGTCCGCGATGGATGATAAGCAGCTCGAAATCTGTAAACAGCATTTTGCCGAACTTATTTACGCACCGCTGGATACATTGGAGCAATATGGCGGCGGTTCTGCGCGTTGTATGCTCGCGGAGCTCTTTTAAACTCCCAAGTTTCAAGAAAATTATAACTCTCTAATGTAAGTGTCGCTTTTTGGTTGACATTATGCATAACGATTGTTACAAAACGCATAAATTACAGAAAAAAAGCATAAAAGTACATAATTTATTCATCACTCTCTCCTGTTGAATGGTTATGAATATGCAGATCGGAAACGGAATTATTGTGCGTTTGAGCGCCATTGCTTGATAAAAATAGCTCACCCCCTTGAGCTGTTCTCCCCCAAAAGCAATGGATGTGAGTGCGATAGTCGAGGCCAGTGTCTAGTTCCGCATTGGCCCGTAGAGTAACTTGGAACCCCACACACGCCTGAAGTCTGGAGCCTAGCTCCAGGCTTCTTTTCTTTCTAAGGTCTTTTGCTTTGAGTGTTGTTGCTCGTCACGCACTTACATTTTGTAAGCTTGTTTCTCGCGCCTAACTCAAAACAAAATCTCTTCGAAATAGAGAATAAGGAAAGTTATGCGGCTTTTTTGTCACCGATAAGGTCTTCACGGCGCAGGAGCGCATCAGGGTCGGCATCACGTCCGCGGAAATTCTTATATAGAATGCTCGGATGTTGTGACCCGCCTTTCGACAGGATGTGTTCCTTATACGCGTTGGCGGTTTCCTGATCGTACAGGCCCTTTTCAAGGAACAGCTCGAACGTATCGGCATCGAGCACTTCCGCCCATTTGTAGCTGTAATATCCGGCCGAATAGCCGCCCGCAAAGATATGCGCGAAGCTCGTCGAGAACGGGCCGCCCATGCGCGGGAAGAGCGATGTTTCTCTGGTTTGTTCATCCTCGAACTCACCGATGTCACCAATGCTGCTCGGGTCTACAGTGTGGTAAGCGATATCCAGATATCCGAAATTGACCTGACGCAGGCCGCCCCAACC
Organism: uncultured Micavibrio sp.; assembly: GCA_964562515.1. Classification (GTDB taxonomy): domain Bacteria; phylum Pseudomonadota; class Alphaproteobacteria; order Micavibrionales; family Micavibrionaceae; genus TMED27. The sequence continues at coordinate 8,117 of CAZLTT010000036.1, read as the reverse complement.
GGCCATAAAGTTTTTGGCTTTGCGGACTTTTTCGATCAGCTCTTCGGGGATTTTCTCACCCGTCTCAAAGTGACCGGAAACAAGGTCGAGCGTTTCTTTCTCATAGCACCAGTTTTCCTGCACCTGCGACGGCAGTTCAACGAAGTCCCAAAGCACAGA
>CAZLTT010000036.1:0-7858 GCA_964562515.1 uncultured Micavibrio sp. | reverse complement strand
CCGACAAAGTCGCCCGAGCTTTTCTCATACAGCTCGAACACCTGCACATCGTCATGCCATGTGTCATAGCCTTCGGCTTTTTTAAACTCGAGGTCGAACAGTTTACTGAAATGTTCGAAACAGCCACTTAAAACCGTGTCGAGCGGGAAGTAAGGGCGCAGATCTTCGGATGAAAAATCGAACAGTTTTTGTTTCAGTTTTTCGCTGTAATAGGAGACGTCCCAAGGCTGTAGCTCGTCCAGACCGTTCTCGCCTTGTGCAAAGTCTTTCAGGCGTTGGAGGTCTTCTTCAGCGGCGGGTTTGTAGGCTGCTTTCAGTTTGTCCAGAAAACCCAAGACTTCTTCGGGCTTTTGTGCCATGCGGCGTTCCAACACAAAGTCCGCATGCGATTTGAATCCGAGCAGCTTTGCGCGCTCGTCTTTCAGCGCGATGATTTTGCGGATGTTCTCGCTGTTGTCGTATTCGTCTTCCCATGCGCGGTTGGTGAAGGCACGCCACATTTTCTCGCGCAATTCGCGGTTATCGGCATATTGGACGAACGGGATGTAGCTCGGGTAATCGAGGGTAAACAGCCAACCGTCATACTCTTTTTCCTCGGCGGCGTGTTTAGCGGCGGCGATGGCGCTGTCGGGCAAGCCTGCAAGGTCCGCTTCATCCTCAATCTTCATCTCGAACGCCTCGGCGGATTTTTTAGCATTGTTCATGAAAGACGGGCCAAGCGTGGATAAGGCTTCGTTGATTTCGCGCAAGCGCTGCTTTTTGTCTTCGTCGAGCAATGCCCCGCCGCGGACAAAGTCTTTGTAGCTTTCTTCCAGAACGGTCATTTGTTCCGCCGTCAGGCCCAATTCTGCACGTTGGTCGTATACCGCCTGCACGCGGGCGAATAGATCCGCATCCAGAATGATATCGCTGGAAAAGTTGGAGCATACAGGTCCGATTTGTTCGGCGAGTGCGTGTAATTCATCGCCGCCCATGCATGATAGCTGATTGTAAAAGATGCCCGTTGCTTGCCCTAAAAGCTCGCCTGCACCTTCCATGGCTTCGATCGTGTTTTCGAAGGTGGGTGCGTCTGTATTCGCTTTGATCTCTTCGTAATTTGCGCGGGCTTGCTTGATCGCTTCCTCGACTGCAGGCATGTAATGTGCGTTCTGGATAGCGCTGAAAGGCGGCGCGAAATTGGGTTTTGAAGAAATTTGCAATAGCGGGTTGTCTGTCATGGTGGTAAAACTCATCTTGTTATCTTCCGAAATAATATAGAGAACCCCATGTTCGGTACAAGGCTTACAGGTTCAAATTCACAAGAAAAGCGTGCCCGCATAGAGCGGAAGGGCGCACCTGTGTCTTCACAATTCGATGATGTGTATTTTTCTGTCGATGATGGTTTGGCGGAAAGCGAGTATGTATTTCTGGACGGAAACCATCTGCCCCGTGACTGGCAGAACAGGGACTATTTCACCATTGCCGAGACGGGGTTCGGTACGGGGTTGAACTTTCTGGTGGCGTGGAAGCGGTTTGAGGAAACAACCCAGCCGCATCAGAAATTGCATTTCATCTCGATCGAAAAATATCCGTTGGATGTCGAGGAAATCGAGCTGCATCTGCAACCGTGGAAAGAGGTGTTTGAAGGACATCTTAAACAGCTTCTGGCTGTGTATCCGTTTGTTACGCCCGGCTTTCATCGTGTGATGGTGAATGAACGGGTCATGCTGACGTTGATTTTTGATGATGTGAATGACGCCCTGCCGCAGGTGAATGCGGAGGTGGATGCATGGTTTCTGGACGGGTTCAAACCGTCAACCAACCCCGATATGTGGTGCGAAACCGTGTTCGAACATGTTGCCCGCCTGAGTAAACCGGGGACGCGTCTGTCGACCTTTACGGCGGCAGGGGCCGTGCGCAGAGGCTTGCAGGATGTCGGGTTTGCGGTTGAAAAGACCAAAGGTTATGGCCGAAAGCGCGATATGAGCATCGGTGTTTTCAAAGGGGATGAAGCGTGAAGGTAGCAATTGTCGGCGGTGGTTTGGCCGGATGTGCCGCCGCGCATATCCTGAAATTTGTCGGGGCGGAGCCTGTCATTTACGAGGCAGGTGCGTCACTGGCGAGCGGCGCGTCGGGCAATTCCGTCGGGCTTTATAATCCGCGATTTACCGCGGAACGCACGCCGCAGAGTGATTATTACGCGTCGGCGTTTTCCGCTGCTTTACGGGTGTTTGAAAAATTCGAGGATATTGAGTGGAATCCTTGCGGTGCGCTGCATTTGATTACGGATGAAAAGAAGAAGAAGCGTTTTTTCCAGACCGTTGATAATTGGGGATGGATGGCCGAGACGCTAAATATTGTCGATGCGGACGCGGCCAGTGAGATCGCAGGGGTCGAGCTACGCCATGAGGCGATGTATTTGCCACAATCGGGCAGCGTTTCGCCAAAAGGACTGTGCGCGGCCTATGCGGACGGTATTGATTATCATCTGAATGCGCCAAAAGATGCGTGGCGGGACAGCAAGGCGGATGCGGTTATTCTGGCGTGCGGTCCAGCCGTGGCCGAATATATGCCAGAATTACCCGTCGGGCGTGTGCGCGGGCAGATTACGGAAGTCGCGGCGACGGAAAGATCATCGGAGATTAAAACAACGATTTGTTATGGCGGCTATATGTCCGCACCTGTAAACGGGATGCATATTGTCGGTTCGACGTTCCAGCGTTGGTTGGATCACAGCGATATAATCGAGCAAGACGATATCGATAATATCAACAAAATGGCCGCGCATATTCCCGGCATGGATGAGGATATGAATATTATCGGTCAACGGGCATCGGTGCGTGCGACATCAAAGGATCATTTCCCGATTGTCGGCCGCGTTGAGGGGCATGATTTGGGGCGCGATAATGTCTATGTTTCGGCGGCACATGGCTCTCACGGGATATTAAGCACCTTGATCGCGGCGAAGCTTTTGACCGATATGATCACCGAGCGGCCATATTCCTTAAGCAAGGATACAATCGCCGCGCTCAGTCCTTCGCGGTTCTAGGCAATTCTCTAAACACGTTTCTATACTGGTATTCACGCCCGTTTTCTGTTAGCAAAACCCATGTTTTGGGCTTTCCTGATATATCCGTTTTGCGCGTTTTTGGCCGTTGGCGGTTTGATTCCGTTTGTGCGCAAAGTCGCGCCGCAATTCGGTCTTGTTGATGCGCCCGGTGGCCGCAAGGATCATGTCGGTAAAGTTCCGTTGATCGGCGGCTTGGTGATTTTCCCTGTATTTATTGCGTTTTCGTGGCTGAATGGTGACACGCTCGCCGATACATGGCCGCTCTATACGGCTATTGCGCTGTTGCTGATTACGGGCGCGGTCGATGACCTCAAGGATGTTCCCGCCAAGATTAAATTCGCGATCCAGTTTGTAGCGGCGGCCCTTATTGTTGTTCCGGGCGGGGCGACGCTGTATTCGCTCGGTGATTTGTTCGGCCTTGGTGCGTTCGGTTTGAATTTCATGGGTATTCCGTTTTCGATCGTGGCTGTGGTGTTGCTGATCAATGCGATTAACCTGATGGATGGTCTCGACGGCCTTGCGGGCGGGGTCAGTTTCATCATCCTGTTCTGGTTTGCGTTTGCCGGCATTATGGGCGGGGAGCTTGTATACACCCCGACGGCGCTGATCCTGATGGGCTGTTTGCTCGGGTTTCTGGTGTTTAATATGCGTAACCCTTGGCGGCGTAAAGCGTCGGCGTTTTTGGGAGATGCGGGCAGCCTGTGTCTTGGTTTGATGGTCAGTTGGTATGCGATACAGATGTCGGATATTAACGGCCGTGTGATTGAACCGATGTCGGTGGCATGGGTTTTGGCGCTGCCGATCTGGGATGAGTGCGCGCAATTCTACCGCCGTGTGCGCGAAGGGCGGCATCCGTTTTCACCCGATCGCGGGCATTTCCATCACCACTTTATCGCCGCAGGGTTCACGCCGAAACAGGCGACGGCGATTATATTGATGATGGTGTTTGCTTATGGTGCGTTCGGGGTATTGCTCGCGATGGCGGGCGTGCCGATTGTCGTGCTGACTGTGCTGTGGATTTTGGGAATCCTCAGCCATATGCGGTTTTCCGCCAATCTTGAAAATTATCCGAAGCTGCTCCGCCGCCTTACAGCATCGACGCGATCCAGTACATGATATCCAGTGATGTCTGGTTGATCGCCATAAAGCAGATCGCCAGACAGCCGCCGAGCTCCCACGGAATGCGGAAAGAGTAGGTCATGATGAAGCCCGTGATCAAATATCCGTACAAGGATAAAAACACCAGATAGGCATAGATATCATCCCATGCATATGCGCCCGAGCCGACCATGACGACCGCGGGCAGGAAGAGCAGGGTATTGATTAAACCCGACCAGTTCAGCGCCGTTACGGTCAGGCAGAAATGCTCCATCCGCTCGTAATGTTTGGCAAAGCCATACCCCAAAAGCAGGGTCAGAACGGTTACGACCAGAATTTTGAAGGTAAACATGACGGCCACAAAACCGTAAGACAGGTTGGCGATTTGCTCGACGCTTGGCTGCATCAAATGGATCGCATATAGCGTGAACGGCATCACGATCGGGATCAGCCAGAATGAGCGGAACATCGCGCTCATATCGTTATTAAAGCGTTTGACGCCCTGCGGCATCAGCAGCGCCATCTCTAAAGTGCCCAATAAATTGGTCTTTAATTCTTTTCTTTCCCACATACCTCTATTGTAACCTCCTGATTTCTTACAAAATATTAACAAGTGATTTGACATATTTTTACGCCCATCTATATATTAGACGTATGACTTCAGACAATCCTTGGATATTTGTTGCCGATTTCGACAGCCACATCGGTACGCTTGTTTTGGAAGCGCATTATAAAGATGCGCCTTTCGAAATGCGTAAATGGCCGCAAGAGGGCAAGCTCGCCCCGAAATCCGCGATTATGGTCGCGCGTGAGGCTTTGTCCGAGCATGCAATGAGCGGGATTAATCGTAAAGGTCTGGAGATTTCTCAGGATGTTTATGCGCAGCTTGAAATCATGAGTGAAGCCGAGTTCGATGAACGTCTTAGCGCCAAGGGCTATATTGCTTTTCCATGTGTAAGCGGGGGATGTCCTCTGCCGCCCGAAGGGGAAGAGCTTGCCTCCATTCGTCCTACGCAATCATTTGGATAACGCCGACGGCCAGTTGCTTGATCACATCCAATGAAGTCTGGTGGATGGCCATACCGGCAATCGCGACAAACACGCCCAGTTCAACGGGGATGCGCATTACGCGTGACGCCATATAGGCCGTGTAAGCATAAGAGTACAGTGCGATGAACACCATGAGTGGGTATATTTCACCCCACTCATGATTACCGCTCAAAAAGGAGAGAACCAGCGGCGCCATGAGCATGGCAGCTGGTATTGTTAACCAGTTATTGGCTGTCGCAAATCTGTAGAAATCCTGCTGCTGTTCCTCTGTGCATGTGTTTAATGCACGGGTCATCGCGTAGATCATGCCCAGATAGGCGCCCAAATATACGAATAAGCGTAATGTGTAAATTCCTGCGAGCGCATACATGGATGCGGCGTTTAATGCGCCTGACGGATGCGCGCTCAATACGATGCCAATGGAGATCGGCAGGAAGAACAACGGAATAAGAAAGGATCGCTGCATCGACGCTTTATCGGCGTTGAAGCGCTCAGGGCCTTTACCCATAAACAGCGCTATCTCGAGACAGCCGAGTAAGTGTTGACGAATTTCCTGATGTGAAAATAAATACTTCGCGATCATATACCCTCTAAATTTTTTTCTTTTACTTTTTATATTTAGGTTCATAATTAACGCTTAAAGTTTAAGAATTCGTTAAATGAGTTGAATAAGCGCCAATTCCATGGCTTTCTGAGTGTTCTATGACGTCTAAAAATTCCATTTCCCGCTTTGTTTTGTTATCCGCGACAGCTGTGTTTTTTGCGGGCTGTACGCAGATGGGTTTCACCCCGGCCGGTACATCCACAGGGGATGCCGAAAGTATTCTGGAGGCCGAGGGCCAATATGAGCTGGTCGAACAAACCGATTACGACCCCGAAGCGGCCCATCAAAGGTCGCGTGATCAGGTTAATCCTTCGCAGCTTTCAAAGAGCAAAAGCTATACGGGTGATGCCAAGACAGCGAATGTCGATGAAGAGGTCCATACCCGCGTTTTGAAAATGGAACGTGATGTCGAGATCGTTGCCAATGAATTTAAAGGTCTGAAAAGCGTGTATGCGGGCCGCACGGTAGCCGTGGAACCGGCGAGTGGTTCATCGGATGCCCATACCAGTTTAAGCGAAGCAAAAGCCCCTGTGCTCAGTAAGAGCCTCAAGACGCAGGGCGGCGAGGTTCAGAAAATCCGTACAGGTGAATATCCTGACCGCACGCGCCTTGTGATTGATCTGAACGCACCTGCTGAATTTGCCTATGATTTTGATCAGGACCAAAATCTGTTGATTATCCGTCTTTCTGCGACGGATTGGTCCGCGCCGAAAGAAAAGCGTTACGCGAAAAGCAGTGCTTTGCAGGGATATGCCGCCAAAATCGCCGAGAACGGGCAGGCTCTGGTCGCGTTCAAGCTGAAAGGGCCGTCGAAAGTTTTACGGAGCGAGAAGCTTGGTAAGAACACTGACGGTCATTACCGCATCTTTTTCGATATAGCGCCTATCTAAAATCGCTTCTATTTATTGTCGGGGACCCATCGGTCCATGATCGCGGTCGCGGTCAGGTCGCCTGTCACATTGACTGTGGTGCGGCACATATCGAGCAAACGGTCTACACCGATAATCAGGGCGATCCCTTCGGCCGGAACGCCGATACCCGTTAAAATTGTCGCCAGAACGACCAAACCGACGCCCGGTGTGGCGGGTGTGCCGATGGATGCGCCAACTGTTGTGGCGATTAACATCACTGTTTCCGTCAATGTCAGGTCTATACCGAATACCTGACATAGGAAGACGGCGGCGACACCTTGATAAAGCGCTGTGCCGTCCATGTTGATTGTCGCGCCGAGCGGGATGATGAAGCGGCTGATTTTCGGGCGGGTTTGTAGTTTTTCTTCCGCGGCCTGAATGGAGAACGGCATGGTTGCTGCGGATGATGAGGTCGAGAAGGCCAGTAGCTGTACTTCACGGATCGAGTTAAGGAATTCGATGGGTGAACGGCGTGCGAAGACCGTGATGATGATTAAATAGACGCACAAGACACAGAGGAGGCCGCCTAACACGGTCAACATATATGCGCCGACGCTGGTGATCGCATCGAAGCCGAGGCGGATGGTGATATTGGCGAGTAGGCCGAACACCGCATACGGGGCGATCGCCATGGCCCATGCGATGATTTTCATCGATAAGACCTGCCCTGCAATACACAGATCCTTGAATACTTTACCTGTATCTTTAGGGATGCTGATGAGGGCTATGCCGACCAGTATGGCCGCGACGACAAGCTGAAGCATGTTGCGGTCAACCTGTGCTTTTGCGGGGTTGGTCGGGATAATGTTGGCTATGCGTTGCGGGATTGTCAGGTCGTCGAAGGTTTGGCTCGGAATGGTTCCTTGAGCTGCGCCCGAGGCCATTGCGGCCTCAACCAGAGTTTGATCAACAAGCAGGCCCGGCTGGACGATATTCACCAGAACAATCCCGATAGTGATTGAAATAGCGGTGGTAAATATAAAATACGGGACGATCCGTATGCTAATTGATTTTACGAACCCGAGGTCTCCGCCCTCAGCAATTCCCAGAATGATTGAGCAGATAATAAGTGGTACAATCACCATTTTAATGAGGCCGAGGAAAATCACTCCCGGAAGTGCCAACCATTCCCCAAGCGGATAGGTT
>CAZLTT010000035.1:0-19410 GCA_964562515.1 uncultured Micavibrio sp. | reverse complement strand
GAACACGTACAGTAAACCAGAACCCCGCCGGGCATCAGCATTTCAAACGCATTCTTGAGCAACGCTGCCTGCAAACTCTGTAAACGCGAAACATCGGTCGCGGATTTCAAATGCGCAACATCCGGATGGCGACGCAGCGTACCCGTCGCACTACACGGCGCATCGAGCAAAACATATCCTGCGGGCTCTTGCGGGCGCCAGCTCCCTGCATCGGCAGTCACGACCTCGACATTCTCGGTCAGTTGCATCCGCTCCAGATTGGCTTGAAGGCGTTTCAAACGATTGGCCGAACGATCAAGCGCCGTGACATGCGCACCCATCGCGGCGAGCTGCAACGTCTTTCCGCCCGGCGCGGCACACAGATCATAGACATGCTCACCCGAAACATCGCCGAACAACTGCGCGGGGATAGCCGCCGAGGCATCTTGCACCCACCAGTGCCCCTCATCAAACCCCTGCAACTCGCTGACTGCGCCGCCGGATGTTTTCCGCAGCGTGCCCGTCGTCATTTGCGTGGCCTTGAAATTACTCGCCCAGAAATTACGGCTTTCGGGGTCGCGTACAGTGATATCGAGCGGCGCTTCGGATAAGTTGGCCTTGGCGATTTCCGCCGCCGTACGCAGCTCATAATCCTCAATCCAAAGCTTCAACAACCATTCGGGCGTGTTCAGCCGTGTCTCGTCCTGTTTATGCTTCCACCCCGTGCCCTCACGCGTGATGGTACGCAAAACCGCATTCACAAACGCTTTTTGCTTCTCCATCCCCTGCTCTTCGGCCAGACGTACACTCGTATCAACCGCCGCATGGTCGGCAACATCCATAAACAAAATCTGCGTTACACCAATGCGAAGGATATTCTGTAAGGTCAGGTTGCGCGGGGTATCCCGCTCCAATGCGCGCTCGATAATGTCATCAATCTGCCCCATACGGCGCAGACACGTCGTCACCAACATCCGCACAAAACCGCGATCGCGTTGCGGCAGAGCCTTAAAAGCATCCTGACTGGCAAGCGCATGGTCCAGCGCCTGCTTTCGTTGCAAAACATCCTCGAGCAACACAAGACACGCTTTACGCGCGGACATGCCGTCGCTTGATGGTAACTCTTCGGTTTCGGATTGTGTCGGGTTTTCTGAACTCATAATTTATTCTTCAGAAACACCCATAATGTCATGCTCCATATCATGGGCATGATCGATCACCAGATCATAAAGCTTGCGCATAAATTCACGGTCGAGACCTTTTTCCGCACCCCATTCAACGGCGCGATCTTTGACCGCCTGCGCACGCACCGGCTGCACCGCTTCCATATTATGGCCGATTTTAAATTCACCAACACGGCGCACAACATCATATCGCTTTGCCAAAACATCGACGAGCGCATGGTCAAGCGTGTCGATTTCCTCGCGCATCGCCAATAATTCCGGCGGCGTATTCGAATCTGGATTACCTGCAGTCATTAATGAAAACAGCCTTTTCAAACGGGTTTAACTGCTCTACATCATAAATATGAGTACAGAAAAGAAAACCCCAGAAATGACGCAAGACGCCAAGATTTCCGCGCCCGAAAAGCCGGATGAAAAAGCCGCACCCGAGGACAAAGCCGAGAAGGAAGTTGGCGGATTTAAGGATGCAGGCCTACCCGAGCCGACGCGTTTTGGCGACTGGGAAGTTAAAGGGCGCTGTAGCGATTTTTAATTACAGATGAAAAACTTAGCCAAAATAAGCCAATTTATTTTTGGCATGACCGCAGCCCTTTGTATCGGTATTCCAACAGCTGCTCAGGCTCAGGATGCCCCTGTCGTCGTCGAACTTTTTACGAGTAAATACTGCCCGGCTTGCCCGGCCGCCGATAAAGTTTTTAATTCTCTCGAACAACAGAACCCCAATATCATTGGCCTGTCCTGTCATGTGACATATTTTGACCGCGGCTCTCGCAAGGACCTTTACTCTCAGGTCTTTTGTGATGCACGCCAGAACATATACAAAATGTCGGTCCGCACGGGCGGCATATACACACCCATGGCAATCATAAACGGTAACAAATTAGTAGACGCCCGCGACAAGCAAGCTATTTCCCGCGCGCTCAAAAGCAAAAACCAACCAGTTGGTCTGGGCTACAACGGCGAATATCTCGACATTGAATTGCCGAAAGTTGATATAGCGAAAGATGCTGATGTCTGGCTGCTCACAATCGAAAAAAGTGGCAAGCTTTCAGACAAACCAACAAGCTATCACCGCTACCGCAACAGCGTAAGGGATATGCAAAAACTCCTGCGGTGGGACGGAAAACGTATGAGCATGGCTTACCCTGTTGAGCGTGACGCAAACACCCGCCATGCCATTTTGGTCCAGACCTACAAAGGCGGCATCATCGCCGCAGGCCAGACACCGTAAAAACAGACGCTTAAATTAGGCTGCTTTCAAATCAATAATTACAGGAACATGGTCGGATGGCTTTTCCCAATCACGCGCTTCGGACAAAATCTCGTGCGATTGCAGCCTGTCTTTTAGCGGCGGCGTCACCCAGACATGATCTAGACGACGACCACGATTAGACTTTTTCCAGTCACGGTTACGGTACGACCACCATGTGTAGACTTTTTCATCCATCGGCACGAAATGGCGCGCAACATCGACCCAATCGAGCGAATCCTTCATTTTAGCCAACCGCTCCGTTTCCGGCGGCGTGTGGGAGACGACCTTTAAAAGCTGCTTATGTGACCAAACATCGTGTTCGTACGGGGCAATATTAAAATCGCCCACCGCAATCACATTCTGATCCGAACTATATTGATCGGCGAACCACCGCGTCATTTCATCAACGAAATCGAGCTTATGAGCATATTTGTCGTTGGCTTCAGGGTCCGGCTCATCGCCGCCGGCAGGGATATAAAGATTATGCAGATCAAACCCGTCAATGGTTGCGGCAATATGGCGGCAATCTTCCTTACCGACCCGATGATGGATTTGGGTCGCAGTAATCGGCAAGCGCGAGAGAATACATACACCGTTATAACTCTTCATGCCGTGGAAATGTTGATGCTCGTAGCCCATAGCCTTCAAGGCATCGACAGGAAAATGCTCATCAGGGGTTTTCGTCTCCTGCAAACATAAAATGTCAGGGCGTACGTCTTCGGTCAGCTTCTTGATAATCGGCAAACGCAGGCGTACGGAGTTAATGTTCCAGGTTACAAGTTTCATCTATTGTCCTTTTTCGCGCTTAAACAGAATGAGGTCGAGCGGCGGAGCATCCAGACCTTCTTGGGTTAAACAATTATGGATTTGTCCGCGATGATGTGTTTGGTGATTAAAAAGATGCGTGAACATATCCCCTAAAAAATCGGTACGCGGCCCATAACTAATAGTGGTGTAAGAATATTCACGCGAGAAATCAGAATCCTCAAAACGCCCAACCGCATCAATGATCCGCTTATCAACCTGCGCGCGAACAGCCCCTAATTCATCGAAATTCTCATGCAAAATTTCATCCAGAGCTTGCGGTATCGGGCCTTCACCCTCGATCCTATGCAACCACATATAATCCGTAACCAGTAAATGATTGAGTGTACCGTGGAAGGACTTAAAAAACATGCCACGATCGCGCTTATAGGCTTCATCGTCTAACGGACTTACGGAATCATATATCCGCGCATTCGCCCATTCATTATATGCGGCAAAATTCAAAAAATGCGTACGCATACCTAATCCCGATCAACAGCCAGAGGGCCGGGCGCCTGTCGTGTTGGCATCATCTCTATACGGTTAACATTGAAATGCGGAGGTAATGTGGCGGCCCAAAATACGCTTTCGGCCACATCTTCCGCCGTTAACGGGTCAGTGCTCGCATACACATTCGCGGCTTTTTCCGCATCACCCTTAAAACGTACGGTTGAGAACTGCGTCTCGACCATACCGGGTTCGATATTGGTCACACGGATATTTTTATCGAGCAAATCCGCACGCAAAGACAATGAGAACTGCTTTACGAACGCTTTCGATGCGCAATACACATGGCCACCCGGATACGGGTATGACCCCGCCGTTGAGCCAATATTGATAATATGCCCCGCTCCGCGCTCATTCATAATTTTGAGCACTTCGTGGGTAAATGTGACCAAACCGCGATTATTCACATCAATCATGGTCAACCAGTCAGCCAGATCGGCATCGCTCGCGCCTTCTTGTCCCAAAGCAAGGCCGGCATTATTGATCAACAGGTCAATATCACGGAAATCTTCCGCGATCGCCGCAACAGCCTTCGAAATCGCGCGACTGTCCGATACATCACAAACACAGACAGTGACGGCAACGCCATGCGCTTCCGATAACTCGTCGGCCAAAGCACTCAGCTTGTCTTTATTGCGACCATGCAAAACCAGACGCGAGCCGATCTCCGCAAAACGCGTCGCAAAGGCTTTACCGAAGTCGCCTGTCGCACCCGTGATCAATACTGTCTTTGGTCTGTGATATGTCATTAAATCGGTAATTTAGTTCCGGCAGGAAGGCCCATAGCCTCCATCATTGCCTGCGTTTCGTCTTTGATACGCTGTTCCTTGTTATCATGCGCGTTATTAAGCGCCGCAGTCACAAGATCTTCCAAAGTTTCCTTGTCATTCGCATCAATGACGGACGGATCAATCTGAACGCCGCGCACGACACCCGCACACGACATCGTCACTTTGACCATTCCGGCGCCCGCTTGCCCTTCGACATCAATGTCTTTGAGCTTTTCCTGCATCTCCTGCAACTTGAACTGCATTTGCTGTGCTTGCTGCATCATGTCTTTAAAATTCATCATGGCGTTTCGTCCTTATCCTCTATCGATTCATGTTTTATAGCTGTTAACTCTGCGTCGGGAAAGACGCTCAGAATATCTCTGATAATCGGCATTTGCAAAATCTCGGCACGTTCAGCCTCAAGAACAGCCTGCGCTTTTTCCGCCAATGTCGGCTGCCCCGGTGCGCTTGAGATACTGACAATCCAGCGCTGATCTGTGATTTTCGAAAGCGCCTGCCCCAAATCTTGTGCGAGCTTCGGCGGTGCTTGCTCTTCTGGACGAATTTCCAGACGCCCTTCCTGCAATTTCACTAAATGCACATATTGAAAAACATTCGACGCCAAAAGCATTTCATCCTGAGCCTCTAGCGCGGCGACCACATCCTCCAATGTTTTGACCGATGTAATCGGCGCGGGAACAGGGTCCTGAACAACGGCCAAAGCATGCGACGCCATTTCACCGCCACCCGAAGGACCACCGCGCGGAGCCTCGACATGTGCGGGTGCAGAAGCAGATACAGTAGATTGTGTCGCCGCCGGAGCGCCGCCCCCACTTGGTGAAGGCGAAGTCGGCGCGCTATCCCCACCATCCTGCAAAGACTTGATCAATGCCGCCGGATCGGGCAAATCAGCCGCATAGGACAAACGTATCAGAACCATTTCCGCTGCGCTCTGCGGGTTCGGAGCGATTTTGACCTCCCCCAGACCTTTCAGCAAAATCTGCCATGTCTTGCCCAATGTCGGCATCGTCAAACGTCCTGAAAGCTCGGCTGCACGGGCAACCTCGTCCTGCGCCATCGCGTAGCTCATATTCTTGGCCTCGGGCACAGCCCGCAGCTTCGTCAAAATATGTGTCAGGTCGAGCAAGTCCTGCATTACAACAACGGGATCAGCACCGTTCTTGTACAAATCATCCATGATATCGAGGGCTTCAGGCATCTCGCCTGTCAGCGCCTTTTCTATCAGATCAAGTGATTTGGCACGGTCAGCCAAGCCGAGCATATCCTCTACGGCCTGTGCAGTAATCGTTTCGCCGCCAAGCGCCATCGCCTGATCCAGAATACTCAAACCATCGCGGACAGACCCGTCCGCCGCGCGCGCAATCATCGCAATCGCCGCATCTTCCGCTTTTACGCCTTCCTGCTCACAGATTTTGGTGAAATGCGTGCTGAGTGTCGGCACATCGACGCGGCGCAGGTCAAAACGCTGACACCGTGAAAGCACGGTGATCGGCACTTTACGGATTTCCGTAGTCGCGAAAATAAACTTCACATGCTCCGGCGGCTCTTCCAGTGTTTTGAGCAACGCGTTAAACGCGTTCTTGGACAGCATGTGCACTTCGTCAATAACGTAAACTTTATAACGCGCTTCCGTCGGGGCATAACGCACACCGTCCAGAATTTCGCGGATGTCATCAACCCCGGTACGGGTCGCCGCATCCATCTCTATAACGTCTGGGTGACGGTCTTCGGAGATCGCTTTGCAAATCTCACAATCATCCGTCGGTCCCGTCGTCGGTCCGCCCGAATGGTTAAGCGCCTTGGCGATAATACGCGCAGTTGTTGTCTTCCCAACCCCGCGCACACCGGTCAGCATGAACGCATGCGCGATACGCCCGCTTTGGATCGCATTCGTCAACGTGCGAACCAGAGCGTCCTGACCAATCAATTCATCAAAATTTTGCGGGCGGTATTTTCGCGCTAGAACGCGGTAAGGTACTTGAGCTTCAGACATATCTAAAACCTAGAGCGATTCACGCTTCACGGCAAGCAAGGAAGCGACTTTATTCGCTTTTCAACAGGCGGCATTAACATTGATAAACAGAAAAAATCGAAGTTTAGAAGTGGAAGACGGACACGACCCGAAAAAATCACTTACGGCTGCTGGCTTTCGCCCCTGACCGGGTTGGGCGATATCTCGCCCGCGCCGCCTTCCGCAGACTGTATAGGGCATAAGCCACACATATTGCAACCCCCGAAACTCCTGCGCGCCCAAACGGATTGAATTTACGGCGCCTTTGCTATACATCATGCGCATGGAAAAACAGCCGAAACCTACAAAAAATTGGCTTAACAAGCTCTTCGATGCGGACATGGTCTTTTGGCTGATGCCGCCGCTCATGCTGTTACTGGTTTTCGGCACACTGGCTCAACGTTGGCTAGGTCTTTGGCCCGCTATCGACCAATATTTCTCTACATATATTATATGGCTTGGCCCGATCCCTCTGCCCGGCGCTTACATCCTGCTGGGTATCCTGGGGCTAAATCTGCTGTTGAAGTTTATCCTCAAAAGCGATTGGCGCATGGGCAAAAGCGGAATCATCCTCTCCCATCTTGGCGCACTAATCCTTTTATTCGGCGGTCTGCTAACGGCCATGACCGCACGCGAAACATTTTTGGTCGTGATCGAAGGACAGAGCAACGCATATTCCTACAGCTATAGCGATCGGGAATTTTTGGTTTTTGAGAATGACGAGCTCATCAAAACGCTTCCCTTCGAGGATCGAGCCGACTGGGATCTGAGCAGCCTGCCATTCGAAATAAACATCAAAAAGAGCTGCGAGAATTGCAACATCATCCGCCGTGAAGAAAGCCCACTTTTCGACAGCGAAAAAACCTATTATTCCATGGCACAATTCATGGCCTTCGAAGACAAGCCTCTGGATGCGCAGCCGGAAACAAATCTGCCCGGACTGGAGTTCGACATTAGCGGCATAGAGGAAAGCGGATCATACATTGCCTTTGACGGCATGCCCGAACCTGTAACCATTGAAAATGACGGCAACACCTATCGCCTTTTATTGGTTAAAGCCAGACACGAACTGCCCTTCGAAATTTATCTGGAAGACTTTGTCGAAGAACGATACGACGGCACGGAAATGGCAAAGACCTATCACTCAGATATCATCGTAAAGGACGGAGACGTTGAATGGCCTTACCGGATTGAAATGAACAAGCCCCTGACATATCGCGGTTATACCTTCTTTCAATCATCTTTCCAGAGAGGTGAAAATTACGAAGCCACCGTCTTAGCCGTTGTTGAGAATAAGGGCCGCCTGTTCCCGTATATCGGCACGTTAATTATGAGTATTGGCCTATTACTACACTGCCTGATCGCA
The DNA here is from genome assembly GCA_964562515.1 of uncultured Micavibrio sp. Taxonomy (GTDB): domain Bacteria; phylum Pseudomonadota; class Alphaproteobacteria; order Micavibrionales; family Micavibrionaceae; genus TMED27. Next base: position 11,516 of record CAZLTT010000035.1, on the reverse strand, counting down.
ACATCCGTCAGATCGAGAGGCAACCAATGAACAAGCTGTTAACCGCACTATTTTGCCTTTGCCTGCTATGGCCCTTAACAGCCATATCGCAGACACAGCAACCCGACACATCGGCCATACGCAATATCCCTATACAACACGAAGGACGACTAAAATCCCTCGACAGTTTCGCGCAAATCACACTGGAAAAACTATCCGGTCAAAAACATCTGGGCCAGATGAGCGCACTCGACTGGCTTACACTTACACTGTTTGACCCGCAAAATGCTGCGCTCGTAGATGTCATCAAAATCGAGAACGACCATATCCGTCACAAGCTGCAACTCAGCAATGAAAAAGACTTTTACAACCTGCAGGATTTAAACGCAGGCATCGCCAAAACACAAACCGACGTCGTGGCTTTGCTCGAGAAAGATCAAAACGCGCTGACACTTGAAGAACGCGCATTAATCGAGACGCATGAAAAAGCGGCAACACTGATTAATCTGATGAGAAGCTTCTCCGGAATTTTGCCTCTGGAACTATCCATTCCGCAAAAATATGCTGCAGAAATTTTTACACCCCCGCGCTTTATCGATTTACTAGAACTGGAAGGAACGCTTCACGCTGATGTAAAAAACATCGTTACCCAGCGCGGCGCCGACCCGTCCAAATTCACCGAACAAGAAAAAGCAATATCGCAGCTTGGCTATCAATTACAGACCCTTCGGATGGGTGGCCAAACAAACCGTTTGCTGCGCGTTATTCCAAATACAAATGATAATATCCCCGACCAGTGGGTGTCACCATGGACAACAATTTTACAATCACCCCAATCCCCAGACACCACATTCATTCTGTCACTATGGGCCGATCTGGCACAAAGCTACCGAGATCAGAATCATGAGCAGTGGGACAGCATTGCGAAAGACATCGCGAGCGAGACAAACCTTCAAGCGGAAGCCCCTACTCCGATTAGTCGTTTCAATACAGAGCGAATTTACCGCAACGCCATGCCCTATTTATGGGTGACGCTTTTATACGCGGCGGTCATTCTGCTGGCCGTTTTAAAACCCCGTATTCCGCGCACCACTCTGACGCACAAATTACCCGCTATACTCATGAGCACTGCGGCCACTCTTCATACAGTTTCAATCGCTGCGCGCATTTACATTCTCGATCGCCCACCGGTCGGCACCCTATATGAATCCGTTCTGTTTGTTGCGCTGATTTGTGCAGTTGCAGGCCTATGGATGTATTTAAAAAAGAACAACATCATTGCCCTGGGCGCGGGCGCTGTTGGGGCACTCGCATTATTATTGTCCGCCCCTGTTTTTGCACCAAATGGTGACAGTCTGGAAGTTCTTGTCGCCGTACTGAACACATCATTCTGGCTTACAACGCATGTCCTGATTATCACAGCAGGATACGGCTTTAGCATACTGACAGCCATTTTAGCGCATATTGCCTTGGCAGCTAAAAGTGTAGAACTGCGAATGATCTTACAAAAAAATGTCTATGCGCTTTCTCTGACCGCCTTGCTGTTAACTGCCGTCGGCACAGTATTAGGCGGCATATGGGCGGACCAGTCATGGGGGCGTTTCTGGGGCTGGGATCCAAAAGAAAACGGCGCACTCCTGATTGTTCTGTGGCTAATCTGGGCGCAACATGGCCGCATTGCAAACCGCTTTTCTCCTCCAATGTTTTTAGTATTGATGGCACTGCTTAACGTTATTGTTGCGGTCTCATGGTTCGGGGTAAACTTGCTCAATGTCGGCCTGCACTCTTACGGGTTTACGAGCGGCATGGCCGAAGGTTTAATGGCATTCTGCACAATAGAATGCATTCTGATCGCCGCACTATATTGGCGACGCACACAGCAAAGTGAGACCGCATGAAAAACAACATTCTTCTCAACTGCCTGATCCTCGTCAGCCTTGCTTTTACGGGATATGCCGCGACTATATTTTTCAACAAAACAACACCGACAATCATCGTCCAGCCCGAGGCACCTGTCGAAACCATAGAAGAACCCGACACGGTCGCCGATTTCACGTTTACTGACATGAAGGGTGATGAATATTCGCTGCAGCAATTTAAAGGGAAAATCGTCCTGCTCAATTTCTGGGCGTCATGGTGTCCGCCATGTGTGAAAGAATTTCCGCATTTCATAGAAGTCGCAAATGCACATCCAGAAGACGTCGTCTTTATTGGCCTTTCATCGGATGTTGCTGAAAAAACTATGATCGAATTTGTGCAAAAAATCGAAAAAGATTGGGGCGACAAATTGAACGCACCCAACATCCTGATCGCGCATGATAAAGAAGAAGCTACACACCGCATCTTCAGAACATACAAATTGCCCGAAACGATGATTATCGATCAAAATCTGGAATTACGCGAAAAGCTGATTGGTGCCGATTGGACCGTTGAATATCTCAACAAAAAAATCGAAGAATTGAAATCAGAGCAATAAGCCTGATTTTTCAGTGACGGCTTCCTCTATCAATCCGTCATGGTCATTGGCGACCTTACCAACATCCAGACCGACCTTATGAAACTGCAAAATATCGGTTGCTGATTCCTGAACAAGGCTTTCAGCCTCCTGAACACGACCGTTAAACCACGCATCTGCCTGACTTTCATCGATCATAACAGGGCTACGGTGATGGAGATGCGCCAGATTTTCATCCGCCGCCTTCGTTAAAATTGTAAAACTCACCTGCCCGTCAACTTTTGACCACAGCCCCCCGAAATACAGCACCTCCGATTGCGCGGCCTGAATATAATATGGCTGTTTCACCCCCGTATCCGGGTCTTTCGCCCATTCATAAAATCCGTTCGCCGGCACCAAACACCGACGCCCTTTCGCCCATGAGTCCTTGAAAGAAGCCTTTTCAGCTATGGTTTCGGTTCGTGCGTTGATCATTTTCGCCGCCATCGCCGGATCATCCCGCGATGCCCACTCTGGCCGAAACCCCCATCGTGCAAAACCCAACCTGTTTTTCACCACTATCGGCAACGTCTGCATGGGCGCGCAGTTATAGCGAGGCGGGATATTCAGCAAATTATCCAACCCCAAACGCGCCTTCAATTGTTCGGGCGGTAAAAAAAAGGCATATCGTCCGCACATAAAAACAAAACCTCATTTGCGCATCGCAGCACATATTAGATGTAAATAATGATTCTTGATTTGTTGTTCTTTATGTATCATACAGACTGCAGAATTTTGACGGTAATCGATAAAAAATCATGACATTAGCCAAAGACGCGCTGAAAGAACTGCCATCCAAATCTCCCGCCGGGTTGAAGCATCTCCTCGAAGAGCTTGTGATCTCCATGAGCGAAGAGGACAAGGACTATTTCACCCCTGCCTTACTGGCAGAAGTCGCACAAACACATTGGGACCTTGCGCAAAAACGCTCGAACGGTGAGCCCAAACTCAAAATTTACACAGCCGAAAGCGACGATAGCAGCATCAGAAGCACGTTCATCGATATCGTGAGTGACGATCTTGCTTTTCTGGTCGATTCCGTAGCGGCGGAAATTAACAAAAACGCATTCCTCATTGATTTGCTGCTCCACCCGACGCTTTACGCAAAATACGACAAAAAGAACAACCTTGAAGATACAAGCCTGAATGAAAAACAAGGCTATATTCGTCAGTCCCATATCCATGTACAGATCAAGGACATTCCGCCCGAAGACGCGCTGAAGTCGCTCGAAAACGGTCTCTACGAGGCATTAAACGATGTACATATTGCCAATCAGGACTGGAAAGAACTTCTGGGCAAACTGAAAGAAGCACGTGAAGACCTCGCTGCGGCGAAGACAAAGCGCCCAGCCGCAGAGGTTCAACAATATTGCGAGTTTCTCGACTACCTGTATGACAACAACTTCACCTTGCTCGGTTTTCGCGAATACACATTCGTTGAAAAAGACGGCGAAACTAAAAGCCGCACCGTCCGCAACTCTGGCTTGGGCCTTCTCAGAAACGACGTCAAACCCGCCTACATTAACGACCACGAAGAAGGCTTACCGCGCAATTTACAGGAAATGCGTAGAAGCCTGCCACCGCTTTCTATTTCCAAGACAAACCGTCTGGCCACCGTTCACCGCCGCGTACCAATGGATGCGGTCGCCATCAAAACATATGACGAGCACGGCAAGGTAAAAGGCGAAAAGCTTTTTCTTGGGCTTTTTACATCTGTGACCTACTCACGAAGCGTCAGCGATGTGCCGTATTTACGTGAAAAAGTCGAAGATGTTTTGAAAATGTCGGGCTTTATTCAGGGCTCTCATGACCGCAAAGCCTTGCGCCATATTCTTGAAAAATATCCGCGTGATGAACTGTTTCAGATTTCACCAAAAACACTGCTGGATATCTCTCTCGACATTCTGAAGCTGCAAGAGCGTCAGCGTGTTGCGCTGTTTATGCGTAAAGATCCGTTCCGCCGCTATGTATCATGCTTGGTCTATGTGCCGCGTGACCGCTTTGGCACCTTATTACGCCAGAAAATGTGCTCGATTTTGGAAGATGAACTAAAGGGCGTATGTGAAACATTCTCGACATCGCTTGATGACTCGCTCTTTGCGCGCGTGATGTTCACCATCAACATCCGTCAGGACGAAGAACCAAAATACAACATCAAGGAAATCGAAGCCAAAATTCAGGAAGCCGCCCAAACATGGCAGGAACTGCTCTCACAAGCATTGAGTGAATCGTTCGAGGACCAGTCATACGTAACCGCATTGTCACAAAAATACGGTATGGCGTTCCCACTCAGCTATACCACGCGCTACAAATCCACGCAGGCCATCTTCGACATCGCCAAGATCGAAGAGGTTTATGCCAGCGGCCAATTACAACTGGATATTTACCGCCCCGAAGGCGTCGACCTCAACCAATTCAGAGTGAAGGTCTACAACCCCGGCAAGCCGATGAACTTGTCCGACGTTATGCCGATCCTTGAGAATTTGGGCGCACGTGCAATCTCCGAACTCCCGTTCGAAGTCCTGCCGGAGAACACAGAGTACGCCGTCTGGATTCACGACTTCCTGTTGGAAACACCGGGCATTTCGGACGTGGTTTCTATCAGAGACGTTAAAGATAATTTTGAAACAGGATTCGCCAAAATCTGGTGCGGCGAGATGGAAAATGACGGCCTGAACCGTCTAATCCTGTCAGCGAATATGAACTGGCGCGAAATAACAATTCTGCGCACATATGTTCGTTACCTTAAACAAATCCGTTACCCGTTCAGCCGTCTTTACGTTGAAAAAGCGCTGACTGAGAATGCAAAAATCTGTCGTTTGATTGTCGACCTGTTTAAAGGATTTCACGATCCGAAAAACGGCAATGACGCCGAAAGCATCGCGGCAGGATGTGCCATTGGTATCGACCATGAACTCGAAGCCGTCGACTCTCTCGATCAGGATCGTATCCTGCGCATGATGACTCGTTTGGTCGAATGCACATTGCGGACAAACTTCTTCCAGACAACAAAAGACGGCGACGCAAAACCGTACTTATCAATTAAGCTGGACAGCGCAAAAGTTCCGGACATCCCTCAACCTGCGCCATACCGTGAAATTTTCGTCTACTCACCGAAGGTCGAAGCCATTCACTTGCGCGGCGATGAAATTGCGCGCGGCGGCTTACGTTGGTCAGACCGCCACGAAGACTTCCGTACAGAGGTTCTCGGCCTGATGAAGGCACAGATGGTCAAAAACGCTGTGATCGTTCCGATGGGTTCGAAAGGCGGGTTTGTCGTTAAGCAAAAAACCAAATCGCGCGAAGAATTTCAGGAAGTCGGCATCGAATGCTACAAGACATTTATTCGCGGCTTGCTAGACATCACGGACAACCTCAAGGGTAAAAAAGTCATTCACCCCAAAGATGTTGTCAGACGCGACGGCGACGACCCTTATCTTGTGGTCGCGGCGGATAAAGGAACGGCAAGCTTCTCGGATATCGCCAACGGCGTATCCCGTGAGTACGGCTTCTGGATGGACGACGCGTTCGCCTCCGGTGGTTCGGCAGGTTACGACCACAAGAAAATGGGCATCACCGCCCGCGGCGCATGGGAATCCGTCAAGCTGCACTTCCGTCAACTGAACCACAACACCCAGGAAGAAGAATTCGATGTCGTCGGCGTCGGTGACATGGGCGGCGATGTTTTCGGTAACGGCATGCTTCTATCCAAAAAAATCCAATTGGTCGGCGCATTCAACCACCTGCATATTTTCTGTGACCCTGATCCGGATGCTGAAAGCTCGTGGAAAGAGCGCAAAAGACTGTTCGATGACGTTAAAGGTTGGGATGCATACGACACATCCAAACTCTCTAAAGGCGGTAAAATTTTCAGACGGGATGAAAAAATTCTCGAACTCACCCCGGAAATCAAAGAACGCTTCGACATTGATAAGGACAAAGTAACCCCGAACGAACTCATGCGCGCGCTCTTAAAAGCCCGCACTGACCTGATGTGGTTCGGCGGTATCGGCACATACATCAAATCAAGCAAGGAAGAGCACACCGACGCGGGCGATAAAGCCAATGACGCCATTCGCGTTGACGCGCCTGAGCTCCGCACAAAAGTCATCGGCGAAGGTGCAAACCTCGGTGTCACACAGCTCGGCCGTATTGAATTCGCTGAAAGCGGCGGACGCCTAAACACAGACTTCGTTGATAATTCCGGCGGCGTGAATTCATCCGACCTTGAGGTCAACATCAAGATTCTGATGACCGATGTCATGAATTCCAAAAACCATTCAATGGATATGAAAGCGCGTAACAAGCTGCTTGAAAAAATGACTGACGATGTCGCAGAACTGGTTTTACGCAACAACTACCAACAAGCACAGGCGATCAGCCTCGCGGAATTGCAAGCCAAGGATAACATCAAGCTGCAAGCCGACTTCATTAAAGATCTTGAGCGCGAACAAGGATTGAACCGCGTGCTTGAAGGTCTGCCCGACGAAGAAAAAATTGAGCAACGTATCCGTAACGGCAAGGGGCTGACTCGTGTCGAACTGGCCGTGCTCGTGTCCTACGCCAAAATCACATTCACCAAGGACTTGCTGAAATCCGACATCCCTGAAGATCCGGATATGGAAGACTGGATCATCAACTACTTCCCGGATGATCTGCGCGTGAAATACGCTACGGAAATCAAACGTCATAAACTGGCGCGTGAAATCGTCGCCACATCTATGGCCAATTCTTTGGTCAATCGTATGGGCCCGACCTTCCTCAAATCTAAAATGAACAAGACAGGCGCGACAGCAGCACAAATTGCCAAAGCGTACATCATTGTTCGTGACGCCTTTAAACTGCGCGATATGTGGGATCAGATCGAAGCACTTGATAACACGGTACCGGCCGAGGTACAGCTCAAAGCCATGCGTGAAATCGCGCTCCTGTCCGAGCATGCTGTCAGTTGGTTCCTCAATCGTTTCGGTAATGATCTGGATATCGGTCGCGAAATCAGCGATTACGGCAGCGGCATTGAAACGCTCAACGCCAACCTCGACAAATTATTGACCGAAGATCTGAAAGTCAGTGTTGCCGCCCGCACAAATGCCAGTCAGGCCGACGGCTTGCCGAAAGAGCTCGCACATCAAATCGCATTGCTGCCGATCCTGTCTTCTGCATGTGACATCGTACGGATCAGCCTTGATCAAAAGACCGATCTTCAGGCTACCGCCCGTACATATTTCGAAGTCGGCGAACACTTCCACATGGATTGGCTGCGTCAGCAAGCACAGCACCTGCCACGTGACAACCACTGGGAAGCCGAAGCAACAGGCGGCCTTATCAATCAGCTATTCGGCTGTCAGGCTGCGTTAACGGGACGAATTTTGACCGACACAAAAGCAAAAACCAGCGCCAAGGCCGACAGTCTGACCCAAAAATGGTTGGATAAACATCAGGATCAATTCGAACAAATTTGTGCGCTGATGGGCTCTCTCCGCAGAGCGGGAACGATCGAGCTCTCTATGTTGGTAATTGCAGAGCAACGCCTAAGAAATATGGCCGAGCTTTAAAAGCCGAGATTTACGTAGCCCAGAATAATCGCCAATAAGACAATAAACCCCAGATCGCGGTTTGACTTAAACACGCGCAGTCCACTTGCTGGATCATCCAATTCCCAGACACGCATTTGCCAGACCATATGGGCAGCAACGGCCATTAACCCCAGATAGGCAATAAGAGAAACGTGCGCGAGTAAAAACGCCAGTAACAAGAAAACAAAGGCCGTGCCATAAAAGCCACTTACCCATTTCTTGCTCGCATCACCCAGCTTCAAAGCCGTAGATTTAACACCGACAATGGCATCGTCTTCTTTATCCTGATGCGCATAAACAGTGTCATATCCGATCGTCCAGAAAAAACACGACACGTACAGGCAGAAAGCGGCCCAACTCACATCCCCGCTAATCGCCGACCACCCCATAAGCGCGCCAAAATTAAAAGTCAGCCCTAACGCCACTTGCGGCCAATAGGTAAAGCGCTTGAATAACGGGTAGCTGATGATCATCGGGATTGTCAGCAAGCCAAGAATAATCGTCATCTCGGTCAAGGTAATCAAAATGACAAAGCCGAAAAACAACAAGCCGAGCAAAAGCTGAATAGCCTGCATACTCGTAAGATCGCCCGCCGCCAGCGGTCTTTTGGCTGTGCGCTCAACCTGCATATCAATGTTCTTATCCCACAGGTCATTAATAACGCATCCGGCCCCGCGCATAGCAATTGCGCCGAGCAAAAACGCCAGAAGAACATACAGCACTGTTGAAAAAGATGCGGATACCGACTGCCCCGCCAGTAAAATGCTCCACCATCCGGGCAAGAGCAGCAGCCAAATACCGATTGGCCTGTCGAGTCGCATCAGATATATATAAGGCTGAACCGTATCGGGCAGCTTTTCGATCCAACTCTGCTTTTGAATATCGGTGTGCATTATCAAAGCTTAGGCTGAATTGCCCGACGACAAAACCAAAATTATGACAGACATCAGTAAAACCCCCAGACTGTATACGGAAACGCGACTAGCCGCAGACGGCCAAGCCGAGCTGAACGCGGGTCAGGCCCATTACCTCAAATCCGTCCTACGTATGGATACCGGAGAACATATCCGCGCCTTCAACCCAACAGATGGGGAGTGGATCGCGACAATCACGGATTTAAGCAAAAAATCAGCAACAATCGCGCCGAAAGAACAAACACGTACACCGACCGAAGTCGTTCCGCTCCGCCTGTTATTCCCGCCAATTAAGAAACATCGTATGGACTTCCTGATCGAAAAATCAGTCGAGCTCGGTGTAACAGAATTATATCCGGTCATCACCAACCGGACACAAATGCGAAAAATCAATGTGGACCGTATTCAGGCACAAATTATAGAGGCGGCTGAACAATGCGAGCGCCTCGACATTCCGCAACTCCATCCGCTGCAAAAGCTCGATACCGTTATCAGGCAATGGGCATATGGCCCTGTTCTCTGCGCGCTGGAACGTAATGACCAAGCAGCAAATTATCATGGAGAGCGAGAAGGTTCGGCTTTTCTAATCGGCCCCGAAGGCGGATTCGACGATGAAGAACGTCGCAACCTGCATGAAAACAAACACATCATCCCGATCAGTCTAGGGCCGCGAATATTACGTGCTGAAACCGCCGCATTGTACTGTCTATCGAATTTTTCTAATAAATAGCCACTAAAGCCAAGAAAATTTGCTATAAACTGCAATTGCCTCTTGCGTTTGTTGTTATATATTTTTATGTGTATCGCGACACCAAATTACGCTAAATTGCCTCTGGCTTAACGTACTGGATTACAAAAGAAAAAAACCATGAAAACTTTGAAACATTTCGGATATCTTCTGGCATCCCTTTTCACAATATGGTCACTGCCCGCTTCTGCAAACGCTCCGCAGCCTTGGCAGTTGAACATGCAGGAAGCCGCAACCCCTATGGCGACAGAGCTTCACGCCTTCCACGACATGCTGCTCTGGATCATCATCGCAATTGCAGTCTTTGTCCTGATTCTTCTTGTGTGGGTAATCCTGCGCTACAACGCCAAGGCGAACCCCGAGCCATCACAATTCTCTCACAACGCACTGATCGAAGTTTTGTGGACAGCCATCCCCGTAATCATATTGGTTGTAATTTCAATTCCGTCATTCCAGCTACTGTACTTTCTCGACCGCGTTGAAAACCCTGACATGACCCTGAAAGTCACAGGCCGTCAGTGGTATTGGGACTATGAATATCCCGACTACGGCGAAATCGCGTTCTCATCCTATCAAATTCCGGAAAACGAGATCGACGAGTCTAAAGGCCAGATTAGATTGCTCTCTACAGACAATCAGGTTGTCCTGCCGATCGACACCAACATCCAGATCCTGATGACTGGCGGTGATGTTATTCACTCATGGACCGTTCCTGCTTTCGGCGTAAAAATTGACGCCATTCCGGGACGTTTGAACGAAACATGGGTACGCATCGAAAAACCGGGCGTTTACTACGGACAATGTTCTGAAATTTGCGGTAAGGACCACGCTTACATGCCTATCGAAGTCCGCGCCGTAACGAAGGAAGAATTTGAACAATGGTTGGAAACTGCGAAGGAAGAGTTCGCCAGCCTGAACACAGGAACACAACCTGTGCGCCTAGCTTATCTTGAGGAGTAGAGAATGAACGCTGCAAAAACTGCAACTGCTGACGATCACGCACACGACGATCACGACCACAAACCCGGGTTTTTCGCCCGTTGGTTCATGTCCACAAACCACAAGGACATTGGTACGCTCTATATTATCTTCTCAATCATCGCAGGTTTAATCGGTGGTCTGTTCTCCATGTATATGCGTCTTGAGCTTCAAGAGCCCGGCGTCCAATACATGACCATGTCGGACGGTAGCCCCGACGGCCACCTCTGGAATGTGATCATCACCGCACACGGCCTGATCATGGTCTTCTTTGTGGTTATGCCGGGTCTAATCGGCGGTTTCGGAAACTGGTTTGTTCCGCTGATGATCGGCGCGCCCGATATGGCGTTTCCGCGTCTGAACAATATCTCGTTCTGGCTTTTGATCCCCGCATTTCTCTTCTTGCTTGGCTCCGCAGTCGTCGGCGGCGGCGCAGGAACAGGTTGGACGATCTACCCACCTCTTTCCAGTGTGGGCTACGGCCACAATAACGTGGCAGTCGATATGGCCATCTTCGCCCTCCACCTTGCGGGTGCAAGCTCGATCCTCGGTGCCGCGAACTTCATCACCACCATCTTTAACATGCGCGCACCGGGCATGACGCTGCATAAAATGCCGCTCTTTGTTTGGGGCATGTTGGTTACGGCCTTCCTGTTGGTACTGGCAGTGCCGGTTCTTGGTGGTGCGATCACTATGCTACTCACAGACCGTAACTTCGGGACAGCGTTCTTCGACCCTGCAGGCGGCGGTGACCCATTATTGTTCCAGCACTTGTTCTGGTTCTTCGGTCACCCTGAAGTGTACATCATGATTTTGCCGGCCTTCGG
>CAZLTT010000034.1:3605-19439 GCA_964562515.1 uncultured Micavibrio sp. | reverse complement strand
CCACAGACGATGTGCCCGCAGCCTCTTCTGATGATCTGGTTATAGAACCCGAAAGTTCTGAAGAAAATCCTAGCTAACGATTTCCCATGTACCGTCAGGGTTCTGACACGCTGTGCCAACACCTGTTTCCTGACGACCACCAATAAAGATCGTTTGTTCATATTCACGGCAGTAACGGCCCTGATTGCTCGTACCTTCACGAACAGGCGTCACTTCACCATAGTTACCACTGTCAGGGTTACTCCATGAGACAGTTTCACCAATCGGAACTTGCGTCGCACGTTGGTTGGCTTGATTCACCATTGCGCGGTCAGCATTATCCAATGAGCGTCCGATCTCTGATCCCAAAAGACCACCGATCAAAACACCGGCACCCGTTGCCCAAAGACGACCGGAACCATCACCGATTTGTGAACCTAAAAGACCACCAAGGACGGCACCACTACCGCCACCGATTAATTCTTTGTTCCCACGCCCTTCAAGCGACTGACATGCACTCATGGCGAATACCGCCAAACACATCGCGACTAGACTAAAATTTTTCATCTCTTTTTTGCCTTTCATTTGCTTGCGATTCTGAATTCGCATCTTATATGTGTTTAGATACGAACCCAAACACTTATACGTAGGCGAACGCATAACCATTCGAAAAAGTTCATGAGCACTGAAATTATTGACAAATTTGGCCCAGACCCCGTCGAACTCTGTAAAAACTGGTATAAAGACGCGCAAAATCAAGAACTTAACGACCCCGACGCTGTCTGTATCGCGACGGCTGATGCAGACGGTTTCCCGAGTAACCGTATGATTTTGATAAAAGAAATCAGTGAAGACGGCCTAAAATTCCACACAAATTCAAACAGTGAAAAAGGTCAGGATCTGGACGAAAACCCGCGCGCGGCAATCTGTTGGTACTGGAAATCCTTACGAAAACAAATCAGAGTTGTCGGCAGCGTCGTTAAAGTCAGCGTAGAAGAAGCAGACGAATATTTTGCTTCCCGCCGCAAGGAACGACAAATCGGCGCGTGGGCATCTAACCAATCTTCAACCTTTGAAAAATGGGAAGACCTTGAAGCCTCCATTCAAAAATATGAGGAACAATTCGCAGACACGGATAACGTCCCTCGCCCACCACATTGGAACGGCTATCGATTAATCCCCGACAGTTTTGAATTCTGGATTGCGCACAAAGACCGCCTGCACACGCGCTTTAGATACAAAAAAGATGCCAATGGGGTCTGGACACCGCACTGGCTTTACCCTTAAGTAATCAACCATGACTGCACAAAAGAAAATGACCGAAGATTCAGATCAAATGAATTTTAGCGCCGATGTCTCACGCTTGTTGAACATCGTTGCAAACGCCCTCTACACCAATCACGACGTCTTCCTGCGCGAGCTGATTTCAAACAGCGCCGACGCATGTGACCGCTTGCGTTACGAAGCCATTCAAAAGCCGGAACTCACGGCTGACGAATCCCAATTCCGTATTCACATCTTCAAGAACACGGATACACGGACGCTCACTGTCGTTGATAACGGCATCGGCATGGGCAAGGCAGAGTTGATCGACAATCTGGGTACGATCGCGAAGTCCGGCACAGCTGCATTGATGGAAAAGATGAAAGGCGGCGACGACCCTCTTAAACTTATCGGGCAATTCGGTGTTGGTTTCTATGCGTGTTATATGATCGCCGATTTCGTCACCGTTATCAGCCGCAAGGCCGGATCGAAATCTGTCTGGGTTTGGGAAAGTGACGGCGCCACCGGCTTTAATGTCCGCAAAGCGACGAAAGAGGAAGAAGCCGTTCTGGACGGTGAGCGCGGTACAGCCATCATCATGAACATCAAGGATGAGGGATCCGAATTTCTCATCGATCAAAAAATTAAAGACACGGTTGAAACGTACTCCGACCACATCGATTTCAAAATTTTCAACAACACGCCCGAAGAAACTGAAAAAGGCGAAGGGCAGCCGATCAACAAAGCATCGGCAATCTGGACACGCTCACATACGGAAGTCTCTCAGGAACAATACGAAGAATTCTACCGTCACATTACGCACGGCCTCGACGAGCCTGTTCTGACATCACACTGGCGCGCGGAAGGTAAAATCGAATTCAACGCCTTGATGTTCGTACCGACATTGCGCCCATGGGATTTGTACGATCCTTCACGTAAAAACATGGTGCGCCTCTATGTCCGCCGCGTATTTATTTCCGACTCGCTCGACGGATTGATGTATCCGTGGTTGCGTTTTGTTCGTGGTGTTATCGATTCCGAAGACTTGCCGCTGAATATCAGCCGCGAAAGCCTGCAATATAATCCGATCATCACCAAAATCCGCGCATCCGTAACGCGCCGCATTTTGAAAGATCTCGACAAACTCAGCCGTGATGACAAGCCCGCCTTCACAACGTTCTGGGGCCAATTCGGTCCGGCAATTAAGGAAGGGTTATATGATGCAGCAGACCACCGTGAAGAAATCTTCAAAATCTGCCGCTTCTACTCCACGCATGACAACGGCGAGAAATTCGCATCGCTAGAAGAATATATCGAGCGCATGGGCGAGGACCAGAACGAGATTTATTACCTAAGCGGGGAAAATCTCGACACACTTAAAAACTCACCGCAGCTCGAAGGCTTTAAATCACGCGGCATCGAAGTTCTGTTCTTCACAGACACGATCGATGATTTCTGGTTACAAAACGCGACCGAATATAAAGGCAAAACATTCAAGTCCGTCACCAAAGGTGATATCGAATTCGACAAGAAAGATGATGGCGACGATAGCAAGAACCTGGATGAAGAGCATGAAGACTTCCTCGAAGGCATCAAGCAAGTCCTAGAGAATGACATTGCCTATGTCCGCGTATCAAAGCGTCTGACTGACTCTCCTGTCTGCCTCGTTGCGCAGGATGACGGCGTCGATATGCATATGGAACGTGTACTGAAAATTCACCAGAAATATGCCGGTGACTCCAAACCCATTTTGGAAATCAATATCGACCACTCATTGGTGAAAAAACTAGAAGCGGCCGATGCAAAATCGCCTGAGTTCGAAGACATCACGAAACTGCTGTTCGATCAGGCGAAAATCATTCAGGGCGAACCTGTAAATAATCCGGCGGAATTCGCCCGCCGGATGTCTACTTACCTTGAAAAGGGATTTTAGTTCTTTTCGATATCTGTTGCGTCTTGCTTAGGTGCAAAAGGACTATCAAGATTAGGCTCTTGCGGAGGGCAGAACTTTGCACGCGCGCCGTCTGCCAACATCATCATACCCAAATACTGGTTATGCGCTGTCTGTGCCATAACGACCTTGCCTTCTAATTGCGGCTTCAGCTCAATCAGATCAACCAAACCCGACTTTAGCTGCAACATTTGCGCAACCTGAAGATCGGTCTCACCTTTTAAAATATCAGCATAATGCTTGGAAATATTATCAAGAGCCTTTTCATAGTTCATCATGTACAAACGCTCTAGAGACGTCAGGTGCTCACATAGAGCCTCAGGCGTTTTCTTCGTCGTTGTCGCTTCGGGCAGAAGAGGTTCTACATATGACTTCATGTCTTTCCATGTATATTCCGTCTGATAAAACCCTTCCTCAGAACTCATCGGAATAAAAGTCTGACCGTAATACGTCACCGTTTCAACGTTGCTTTCCGTATCGACAAGCGCGTTTTGCGAGCTATCAACAAGGCCTTGCGCAATCACAACCGAACTAACGGATACGACCAATACAAGAGACAACACTGCATATTTAAAATACTTCATCATGCTTTATGACCTGCGTTTAAGTTTAAGGACAGCTAGTGTAACAGCCGCCATAGTTATGCGGTACCGTTCCACCCCAGTTGCTTCGTGCTTTATCAGAGACGTATAGACGTTGACCGTCAGAGGTCGTGGTTACAATCTCAACGTGACCGTATTTTGCACCGCCCGTCACCTTACCACTTGAGTAAGTCGACAACGGTTTGCCGGCTCTCACGTCACTATCAAACCAAAGGATAGAACCCGGAGGGCATTGCTCGGGCGGCATATTCAATAATGTCCAACCGTTCGATGGCAACGTATTATCCCAATCATGGGCGTTACCACGTGTAACCGAGAAGCCAAGGTTCAACATAATATTCGCAACACCTTTTGCACAATAACCACCACCGGCGTTATCTGTTCTGGCAATCTGGAACGCTTGCTCAGAATGTGACTGTGTCCAACATGACGAATCTGTAACGCTTGTAGGCGCCGGCACCGTACCCGGTGGAGTCGTCGGAGCAGCAGGAGGTGAAGTCGCTGTACCTGTACCGCCCGGTGTCGTCGGGCTACCTACCGGCACTGTTCCCGGTCCTGTAGGAGCCGGAGGCGGAGGCGCACAAATCTGCGCGATAATATCCGTGTTGAACGTACCTGTCAGAGCGCCAATACTCAGGCCGCCCGACATCAATTGATTTAAATCGATTTGAGCAGCAGATTGCGCAAAAGCATTCTGCGCATAGACAAGGAAATCTCCATTGAGCGTGCCGCCACCACAACCTAAAACATCGAGAAGTTCATATTGAGCCTGCAACGATGTGAACAAACCGACAAGGGTTGTGATATCACCGGCTGTAAGCTCTGTTAAATCCATACTTGCCAACTGCGACAACAATGCCTGCCTTAAGTTTGGAGGCAAACCGTCTAACAATGCGTTCAAAGCTGCGACTGCGGGATCGCCACCACCCAGAACGCCACCAAGCGCACCACTGAATAACGGGGAACCACTACCGAAAATATCCGTTCCGGGAAGACCAAAGGGGTTTTCTGCACTGCCCGGCGGCGCAATGTCTGTATTTTGAGGGCAAATAACGTCATTGATGGTCGTTTCCATACAGTTATGAGAGTTATTCGCCTGCGCATGCGCATTAGACGTTAAAAGTGCCGACGCACTAAAAAACAATAAGGCGTTGAAAAATATGAATTTTATTGAAAAAAGCTTGCTCACAATTACCCCAAAATAAAGTATACCTCTTTTAATTTTAGAACGCAGCGAGTTAAAAATAGGTAAAATTTTATCTATCTCATCAAATCTACTGACAAGATGATGTTCCGTCATAATAACAGCCAGGGGTCGGACAAACCGCATCATCCTCGCTGCTTCCGCCTGCATAAACCTGCAAACCTGTCAAAATAGGGTCTTCACTACAACCGCCCGCACTATTTGCATTAACCTTAGGCAAATATGCATCATACAAATCGGCGGCTCCCGGCGTGCCCGGATTTGGGAAAGCATCTGCGAGATTGTTAGCCCAGTTTGTTCCGCGGTTAGGATCGTTACACGGCAAAGGCATATCACGAGGATCAACCACGCTTAACTCAAGCAACGTCCTGAACTGATTGATCGGGAAGTCCTGACATTTCAAAAACAGCCACACAGCATTCATCGCATTACATGATGAGGCAGGCGGAGGAATTCCGGCATATGTACCACCGCCATAAACATGGCCGAAGTTGACACCGGCATAACCGAAATACGGTGTTCGCACAGCTTCGTTCAGGCTGGTGTCCAATTGAGAGGATAAAAGTATCGGCGGTGTTCCGGGCGGATTAGGTCCGGGGTCGCCAATCGGAATATCCGGTTGAGCTACATCCGGAGGTCCGGGGAAATCGGGCCTAGGCGCGCCTGTAGGGTGGTTGGTAAATAAAGGGCCCGGTGCAGAGACATTATCACTGAACATCAGGTTCGCCCCCGCGCCCAACTCATTAACACGGTCATCAAAACATGAATATTCAAGCACACTGTCCGGCTTTAAAATAAGGCGGGAAGCAACCTCGACTTCGCGCTGCCCTTCAAGCCATGAACGCGCATGCATAACATCATAAAATTCGGGGTCGCAGCCGGGAGAAATTTCGATCGGACGTGTCGAACCGGCATCAACCGCAACGGGGATACCGATAAACGCTATAAATAAAAGTAATCTAAAAAGAGGTTTTACCACCACTAACTGCTCACCAAACATGCCTTTTGAGGCAAAATCACATACCTTCTAATAGTTTAGCACAACCAGTGTGAAAGGTCATAATTTAAAGATAAGTCTTAAAGGAAGTTATCCGAGCATTCCCTGATAATGGCGCCCGGACATTTCTTCGATCTCGTCATCGGAAAAATCAAAGTTCTTGCCCAACTCCTCGATCAAAACCTGCCGCACGACGGCACTAATGTCTTCTTCGCTTTCGCACCACATATCCAGAATGGGACGACGGAACAGCATGAGCACATCATCGTCATTGGCAGTTTTACGCTCGACCCCGGGGGAGATTTCTTTTCCGCTGCGATACAGCGCCATCAAATCATAGGGATCATCCAGATCCAGCTCTTGCTCTAACGCTTCGTCGGGAAAATCTTCGACCACCACGGCGACGCCATCGCAAAACTCCAACAGCTCTTCCGGCAACGTCTCGATCACATCGGACGCAAGGACCTCGATATCATCGAGCCCCGGCGGTGTTGTGTAATTCATAATAATACGTTTTGACCCCATAACCCTGCCCCCTTTTAATCAGTAATCTCAAAGCGTCCCGCGTGGCGCGATAAAGCAATGTCGGCCTGTTGCAAAAACAGACACCGTCAATCAAGATGCATTTTGAGTCGTCAAAAGGGTACGATGATTCACCAAAACGAACAATGGCGTGAACTATGACAGCAAAGATTGATCCACAGACCTTGGAAGCCGAACTATCCACACTCGATGGTTGGGCAATCGTCGACGGCCGCAGCGCCATCCAAAAATCATACAAGCTGAAAAACTTTAACGAGGCATGGAGCTTTATGAGCCGTGTCGCCCTGCTCGCGGAAAAAATGGATCATCACCCCGAATGGTTCAATGTGTATAACAAGGTGGATATCACATTGACGACCCATGACGCAGGCGGCATTTCCGAAAAAGACATCACAATGGCCAAAGCGATTGATGCATTTAAAGAATGAATCGCTTAAGCTTTTTTCATGATTGATAAAATCCTCGACGCGCTAGACGCAAACAACATCCACACAACAACAGGCGTACCCGACGGGTGGATTGTCCCGCTTATCAAAGGATTAAGCGAAGACGACCGCTTTGACTACATCGCCGCAGCACGCGAGGAGGAATGCTTCGGCATCGCTTCCGGAATTGCCATGAGCGGCAAACGCGCTCTCGTCCTGATGCAAAACTCCGGCTTCTTAAATTCCATCGGTGCCTTCACAACATTGTGCCAGAAATACCAGACACCTTTTGTATGTCTGATCGCGCATCGCGGCGGCATCAATGACTCGAATTCATACGACCCCAACAAATTCCGTAGCTTCGAAGCAACAACAAACGCGATGAATTTGTTCGTTCACCCCTCCTCTTGGGAAGACCTGCCGACAACGCTCCCCAAAGCCATGGCACGATCCGAAGGTGCGGGCGAACCCGCCTTCGTCACCCTGACGGAAGGAATGCCCCAATGAAACAAAAAGAAGCCTTCGAACATCTTGTAGCATTTGCCGAAAAGCACGACGCCCTTATCGTCGCAGATATCGGCTCTCAATCCCTCTGGTTAAAAGCAGCTAAGGATCGTCCCGAAAACCTTTACCTCTCCGGCCCAATGGGTATGGCATCTTCTGTCGCACTCGGCGTCGCGGTGAGCCACAAAGATCGCCTCGTTATCGCGGCCTGTGGTGATGGTGCGCTCGGTATGAATATGAGCTCTCTGGCAACCATTTCAGCCGCCGCGCCAAGCAACCTCATCCTCGTCGTTCTCGACAACGGCGTTTATGAGTTCACAAAGTCCCTTCCTGTTCCGGGAACGGGCGTCGATTGGGGCAACATCTCGGCCGCATATCCGGGTTTCAAAACCACCGTCCAACTCCCCGACATCGATAATCTCGACACAGCGAATGGACCGCATTTTGTCCACGCCGACATCGAAGGCGGAGAGCTGCCGCCCGGCCCGGGCATGCACGCCATCGACGTTCACCATCGGTTTAAACGACTTCTAACCTCTTAAGCGGCGTTTATTAAAGATTTATAAAGCGTTTTCATGTATTCTAAGATTTGGACGATAGGGAAAAGGATATGACCACGGTACCAGCAGGAATAGCGGCCCAGACCGCGCTTTTACAACAGAATGTTGCTCTTTCGGTAATCAAGCAAAACGCACAGGCCGATCAGGCAATTGCAGCAATAGTTGCGGAATCGGCTGAAACAGTCGCAGCAGCCGCACGCGGCCAGAACGTCAACATTCGCGTATAATTACAGATAATCTTCAGGGCCGACAGGCTCTAATGGTATGCCTGACTTATGGCTTACATGCGCTCGAACTCTGTTAAGCGCCGCCCAATCAACCTCAGCAGCCAAATCCGCATCCGCTAAATGCGTCACTTTACCTTGCTCGCTTTCATGACGGCCAACCCTGTACTTCTTGAAAATTGCCGGCAAGCGTAACCCTTGTTTCAGGCCATTTCTCGTTAAGCCCATATAGACGGTGCGCTGTGGTTCTTTGTTCGCTTCTTTCGCAAAATTTTGCGCTTGCTTACTGCACGCTTCAACCATGCCTTCCTTGCTCAAAAAGTCTGCTTTTTTACGCCCTTTTCGGGTTTTTCGTTCTGACTTATCGCGCTTGGGTTTCGTACTATCGATATGCACAACAAACGGAAAGCTTTTTAAGTCACTATCAATGCCCTTATAAGCTCTATTCCGAAGCATCGCCTCCACAGCAAAGACCTCTGCCAACTGCACAAAATCATAGTCGCGTGTAATGATAACCGCGCGGCTTCCGTTACTTGCAAACTCGCGCCAGATATCAAGATCAGCCGCGCTCTTCATATCCTCCAGCTCGATGTGACTAACCGCCGCCACACGATCAAGCATCGCGGGAATATATTTCCAGCTCAGATTTTCATCGAACAACAGCTTGATTGGCGGGTGGCTGCCTCGGCCTTTACGTGGCGTAATACCGGCAGCATTCTTTTTGAACTCAGGACGATCCTCGAGAGAAATCATCGCAAGCGCTTTGCAGATATCAACATCGCTTTCAGAAAGTTCAGGGTGTGCCTTAAGGATTTCCGACGCCCGCATCCCGCTGTCACGCAATGCCAAAATATCACGAACACGAATGCCGCTCTGCGCGAGAACAGGATCCTGCGGGTCACCATGTATGCGTTCAGCAAAAATTTCCAATGTAAGTTACTCCCTGTTATGCAAACCAATAACAGGGAACGGGCCGAAAAATCAAATATTAGTTTTGCGGAATTTAGATATTAAGCGACAGCCTTGATAAGGGCGTGATGCGTTTCCCACATATACTGCAATGTGTTGGCCATATGCTTGACGTCTTCCTGACTATGCGCCGCAGTAGCCGTCAATCTCAGGCGTTCCGTACCCTTAGGCACAGTCGGATAATTGATCGGCTGAACATAGATATTATGCTGATCCATGAGGATTTGCGAAACCTCTCGACAGCAATTCGGCTCTCCGACAATCAACGGGACAATATGGCTCTCACCGCGCATAAACGGTAAGTCCGCCGCTTCCAGCATATCTTTAAACAGCTTGACGTTACGACGCATTCTGGAACGCTCGATATCAGAGACTTTCAAATGCTCCACCGCTGCGCGCGCCGCCGCTAAAACCGCAGGCGGTAAGCTTGTTGTAAAAATAAAACCGGAGGCAAAACTGCGAACGCAATCAACCAACGCGGCCGGGCCTGTAATAAAACCACCCATACAGCCATAGGCTTTACCAAAAGTACCTTCGATAACGTCAACACGATCAAGCAAGCCGCGCTCTTCTGCGACACCGCCCCCGCGCGGGCCGTAAAGACCAACGCCGTGAACCTCATCCAGATATGTCATCGCATTGTATTTTTCAGCCAGATCACAAATCTCTTTGATCGGCGCAATATCACCATCCATCGAATACACGGACTCGAAAGCAATAATTTTAGGACGTTTGATATCAACAGATTTTAAAAGCTCTTCAAGATGCTCAAGATCGTTGTGACGGAAAATTTTCTTCTCGGCCTTCGAATCGCGCATACCGTGAATCATTGATGCGTGGTTCAACTCGTCCGAAAAGATCACACAATCGGGCAAAACCTTGCCCATCACGCCCAAAGCGCCTTCATTCGCGACATAACCGGAAGAGAACACAAGAGCCGCTTCTTTGTGATGAAGATCGGCAAGACTGTCTTCAAGCTCTACATGATACCGTGTAGTTCCGGAAATATTACGCGTTCCGCCCGCACCGGCGCCTGAATTATCAATCGCCTCGTGTGCGGCCTTAACAACAACAGGGTGTTGTCCCATACCGAGATAGTCATTCGAACACCAGATCGTTACCTCACGGGCCGCGCCGCCGTCATCCGGTCTGTAAATCGCTTTCGGAAATTCGCCCGCAATACGCTCAAGATTTGCGAAACTGCGGTAACGCCCCTCGCGCTTTACATCTTCGATGCAATCTTCAAAATGCTTTTGATAATTAAAATCTGCCATATTGTTATCACGTGCTTTTATAGAATATTGTATTTTTTACTTATAAAGGAAAGCTGACAGCATTCATTTGCTCCGTTTTTTATACCTCGGAGCTCAGAAAAGCAAGCATTTCAGACTGGAAAAACACTCTATGATCATCGTCTTTGGCGCCATATTACAATCCATAACACTGGAAAACGACTCTGATAGCGCCGTTGGCAAAATCAGCTTCGCCAAATCCTACTCGAACAGTGTCGGCGGAAAAGGCGCGCTACAGGCACTTGCCGCCGCAAAAGCGGGCGCAAAAACCGCCCTCGTCGGACGCACCGGAGATGACGAGCTTTCAAAGCATATCCTGATGCGGCTTCGCAAACACGGCGTCATCACATCCGGCGTCGGTAAAGCCGAACGTATGCAAACAGGTACAAGCGTCGATATTGTCGACGAAGGCCGCATGGTCGTGGCCTTGGGCGCCAGCGCAAAAACCACCGCGGAGCAAGTACCCGAGGATATTTTCAACAAACAAGCAGTACTGCTCACCCAAACCGAGATACCGATGGAAGAAATCTCGGCGTTGCTGAAAATCGCAAAAGAAGGCGAAGCGACAACCATTTTGAACCTGTCACCAAAACGCGATATAGCCGTCGAAGACCTCGAGCTTGTTGACTACCTTATCGCGCCGTTTGACGCGAAGGAGAAGCTCGGAGACCTAAGCGCTTTTCCTGAACTGACCACCATATTTTTGAAAACCGACGGCAGCTGCGAATTGCGTTTAAAGACCGGCGCTTCAAGCCCGATCCCGGGAATAAAACTTGATCACCTGGAATGGAAATACACCGAAGGCGCAGAAGACGCGTTCTGCGGCACGTTTGCCGCCTGCCTCTACGCGGAATTGGGGTTGGACAAGGCGTTAATCCGCTCACTCACCGCAGCAACGCTGTCTGCCTCAAAAATGGGCGCTTACGATTCTATTCCGTATAGTGATGATGTGAATAGCGCATTGAAAGCAATCAAGACCGCAGCCGAAAGCTAGAAACCGAGCGTATTCGCCGCTTGTTCCAGCTTATTGAGATCCTTATCAAGCGCCGCCATGGTTTTACCCAAATCGGGGCTTTCATCGTCTTTCCAGACCCTCAATGTTTTGACGTATAGCGCGGATAACCCCGTCACCCGTAACGCACCGCGAATGCCGCCTGTCTCCATACCTGCCGCTTCGAGCATCCAACTCATGGATCGGCACAAATACGGAGCGGAAAACAACGCCTGTTTCGGGTCATATTTGAATGATTCAAGCACCGCCAACAAACCGGGACGATAGTCATTCAAAATTTCATAGCGTTCCATAAGGATATCAAACAGCTGATCACGCGGGGATATTGAAGGATCAGGCTCACCGATCACTTCCAGCACCTGACGGTCAATCATTTTACCGAACAGCGCGAGCACATCCATCTTGTCCTCGACATGATCAAACAGCTCGGCAAGCGAAAGGTCCGCTTCACGTGCAATATCACCCAACGTCACCTGATCCCAGCCCTGCTCTTCGGCAAGCTGTAAGGCTTTCAGAACAATTTGCGTCTTCAAATCGACTTTTTTGGCTTTAGCGGCTGCTTTTTTCGGCATTTTCCCATTCGTTCCTTGGCTTTAAGAACCTAATTTTGTAATTGTTGTACCAGTTTATACGAATCATACAAGAAATGGATGGAATAGATGTCCCAACCCTCACTCGGCGTAGTCGCCGTCGGAAACGCACTCGTTGATGTTCTTACACAGGTCGATAACGATTTTATCGAGCAGCAAAACAAGGAACACGGCATGGAGCCAGGTGCAATGACCCTGATCGAAGAAGTTCGCGCCGTCGAGCTTTATGCTCAAATGCCCGAAGGCATAGAAAGTTCAGGCGGTTCAGCCGGTAACACAATGGCCGGTTTCGCTTCATTTGGCGGCAAAGGCGGCTTCATCGGCAAAGTCGCTGACGACCAACTTGGCAAAATCTTCCAACATGACTTGCGCTCTATGGGTATCCAGTTCGACACCCAACCACTGATCATGGGCGCAAAAACAGGTCGTTGCCTGATCCTCGTCACCCCTGACGCACAACGCACAATGAACACATTCCTCGGCGCCAGTGTCGAATTAACTGCGGGCGATGTAGATGAAAACCTCATCGCGGAAGCACAGGTTACATATCTTGAAGGATATCTTTTCGACCGTGACAATGCGAAACAGGCCTTTATCAAAGCCGCCGAAACTGCACATGCAGCAGGCCACCGCGTGGCACTCAGCCTCTCTGACCCGTTCTGCGTTGACCGCCACCGCTCGGACTTTTTGCGTCTGGTCGAGGGCCATGTCGACATTCTTTTTGCGAACGAAGACGAAATCAAATCCCTGTTCCTACAAGATGACTTCGACGATGCAAAAAGCGCGATCAGTGAACATGTCGAGATCGCAGCCCTAACACGCGGCCCTAAAGGCGCGGTTATCCTGAACGAAGGCAAAGAAATCACAATCGATGCCGCTGCTGTCGAAAACGTTGTCGACACAACAGGCGCAGGTGACCAGTTCGCTGCCGGTTTCCTCTTCGGCTTTACTGACGGTCGTCCTTTGGAATATTGCGGAAAGCTCGGCGCACTCGCCGCGGCCGAAGTCATCAGCCATATGGGTCCACGTCCGCAAGCCTCATACAGCGACTTCTTGTCAAAGGCGGCTTAATGAGACAATTGCTCGCCCTCCTCCTGATCCTCCTGCCCGCTTCTGCCTTTGCGCAAGAAACAGCCACAAAAGAGGATCAGTTCGGGCTGGCAATGCACGGCGAGCCGAAATACACCGCGCAAGCCAAACATTTAGACTATGTGAATACGGACGCCCCCAAAGGCGGCACCTTAAAAATTGCTGCTATCGGGACGTTCGACACGCTTAACCCCTTCTCCATTAAGGGAAAAGCCGCACAAGGGCTAAACCTGTTCACCGACCGTCTTATGGCGCGTGTTTGGGATGAGCCTTTTACGCTCTATCCGCTCATCGCGTCCAAAGCGGAAATGCCCGAAGACCGCTCATCAATCAGCTTCACAATCGACCCGAATGCGAAATTCCATGACGGATCGTCAATCACCGTCGATGACGTTGTCTTTTCTTTTGAAACGCTCAAGGAATCGGGACGGCCGAACATGCGCCGCATCTACCGTCTCGTCGACAACGTCGAGCGCATAGGCGATGACACGGTGAAATTCAGCTTCGGCGAAGGGTATGACCGCGAAACAGGCATGATTTTGTCGATTATGCCTGTGCTCTCCAAAACCTATTGGAGCGGTAAAGAATTCGACTCAACGACGCTCGATATTCCTGTCTCCAACGGCCCGTATAAAATCAAAAGCTTTGATCCCGGTCGCCGTATTGTCTTTGAACGCGACCCTGACTATTGGGCAAACGATAACCTCACCGTAATCGGTCACAATAATTTTGAAGAGATTATCTACGAATATTTCCGCGACGATTCCGTCGCCTTTGAAGGTTTCGCAAGCGGTGATGTCACATACCGCCGCGAAGGAGACCTGCGTAAATGGCAAGGCGGCTACAACTTTACCGCCATCCAGAACGGCGATGCCGTTACTGAAAGCCTGCCGCATGGCCGCCCGGAAAAAGCACGCGGCTTTATCTTCAACACCCGCAAGGACATGTTTGCTGATGTCCGTGTGCGCAATGCGATCGCCCTGCTGTTTAACCGCAATGCGTTGAACGAGGTCCTCTTTGATAACAAACAACGCTTCATCACATCCTATTTCCCGAACTCTGAATTCGAAGGCATAGCTTTCCGCGAACGCCCCGAAAAAATGCCGTTCGATACACGTGGCAACATGCGGCTTGCTTCAAACCTGCTTAAAGAAGCCGGATGGACGGTTCAAAACGGCGTTCAGACAAAAGACGGCAAAGCCTTGTCATTCGAGGTCCTGTTGCAAAACCCCGAAGACGAAAAAATCGCGCTCCATTTTCAACAAAACCTCAAGCGCCTCGGGATTGATATGCGGATACGTGTCGCCGATTCTGCCGGATTTGTTCGCCGCCTGAACGGATATGACTACGAGATGGTCCTGCACCATTGGCAAAGCTCCCTATCTCCCGGCACGGAACAGGTTCTGTATTGGGGCTGCGAAGCCGCTAAACAGGAGGGGCGCTTTAATTATGCAGGTATTTGCGACCCCGAAATCGACGAGCTCGCTATGGCGGTTGCAAACACGGTTACACGCGAAGAACTGGTTGATACAATGCGTAAACTCGACGCAAAACTGCTCGAAGGGCATTACATGGTTCCGCTCTTTTATGCAGGCGTCGATCATGTCGCCTATTGGACCCCCATCAAACACCCTGAAACCACGCCACTTTACGGCATGGTTGTGGAAACATGGTGGATGGATGGGGATACTTCCACAAATCAGGATTGAGCGAGCGTATAAGGCTTGCTATGCTCAAATTCATTAGTAAGTAAGGTCTTTATTTGGAATTCCGCTCATGTTTAAAAAATATTCAGTTTTAGCTATTGGTGCTGTTGCACTTCTCGGAACCAGCGCATGCACACCCGGTAAAAGCGTCGGTGATGTCGGCGGTCAATTCTGGCAACGCGTAAGCGTATCCGAATCTATTTACCAGCAAGGGCCAAAAGCTCAGCAAATGCTCAACCGTGACATTTCACGCTGCGTTATCGAGCTTCGCGAACTAGAGCGTCTCGGCGCTGTTAAAGACGCAATCCCGACTGACCTATACGGAAAAACATTGAACCCTGACGAACTGGCACTGCGTGACTATGACGCCCCGGAACGTGACAAGCACCTCTTTGCGGAGCATAGCGAATACACAGATTTCGAAGGCTGCATGCAAGACAAGGGTTGGGAACAAGTTGAATACGCGCCATTCGATGTCGCCCGCCGTGGCCGCGAGAACTACTTACGCGCTCATGTCGACCATGACTATGACCCATCCGAAGAAGTTCGCAGAGAAGCCAGACGTATGAGCACAAACGAAGACGGCGACTTCGGCGATTTCAACGACTAATACCTCATGTCATATTTTGTAAGTTTACCCAATCGGGGCCTTATTCACATCGAAGGCCCCGATCGTTTTGAGTTCCTTCAGGCGCTTATCACCAATGACCTGGAAAAACTCTCTGCCGACCACATGGTCTATGCGTGCCTGCTGACTGCGCAGGGAAAGTTTCTACATGACTTCTTTTGCATCTGGGGGAAAGACTTCATTCTGCTCGATTGCGAAGGTGGTGAGCGGGCACAGGATCTGTTTCGCCGCTTAAACATGTATCGCCTGCGCAAAGACGTGCAAATCTCGGTAGAAGAGCACAACAAAATTTACGC
>CAZLTT010000034.1:0-3505 GCA_964562515.1 uncultured Micavibrio sp. | reverse complement strand
CATTTGAAACATGGGATGAGCATCGCATTAAATTGGGAATCCCCGACGGCAGCCGTGACTTAATCCCTGAAAAGTCGACAATGGATGAAGGCTCAATGGATCAATGGAATGCCATAGATTACGAGAAAGGCTGCTATATCGGCCAAGAGCTCACCGCACGCATGCATTACCGTGGACTCGGCAAACGAAAGCTTAAAACTGTTGATATAGACGATCTTCCGGAAGGTGCAGAAATCCGCTCCCAAGCAAGCAACGTTGCGCTCGCGCTTGTCCGCGTCTAACCCATATCAACCGTGCGGTCATTCCCGATAATGATATTGGCAAGCAACATAACATTGCCGTTCTGCTCGATAATCGCGGGCTTTTGTTCGCGACAGATTTCATCATACGCTAACACCGCATTATAGAACGCATACACACATTCGCGGCCACCGCTGACCTTTGCGGACAACGAAGCTCTCAGGGTCTTTGCAGACAAAACATAGTCATCTGATCCGGCTGTATGAAGCTTTCCGGTTTTGGACGCAAACCGGTCGACGAGCAAACGTCCACCTTGGGTTAAATCAAGATATCTCTCTGCTCCGTCGATTCTTCTAAGATCGAATATGATTGCCGACCCTATATCCCGGGCCGAAAAGCCACGCTCCATGACGTATCCCTGTTTACTCAGCAATGCTGACACCTAGCACGGGCGAATAAGTTTTGCAAACTTTATGAAAACCTGTTTATCTGTCGCTATGGAAGGCTTATCAGAAGAAGAAAAACTAAGAAAAGCGGCACTGATTGCCGAAGTCACGCGCGTTTTTGAAGGCGACCCTGACAGCCCTTACGGCTTGGCGCCCGACCGAGCCGCCGCAGAAGCCGAAAGCTTTTTAAGCGCTCCGAACGCGAATTTTGGCGCGCGTCCGATCGATATAGAAGATGAAAGCCGCGTAATCGCCGAAGCAGAAATGATGGCAAGCTATCAGCCCTGAGACAGGCTGTGATCCCCGATCAGGTTCGCCGCAACCTCTTGCATATGCGGCCACGCCTCCTCGCGTGACAACTTATCACCGCCCTTATCGAAAAACGCTCTCCCCGCAGCTTCAAATCTTTGTAAATTGGGAAAATGCTTTTCCATTTCGGCACGAAGACGCGCCTGAAACTCCGGTGACAAAATATCCATATCCTGAAAACCGCCAAGTTCGGCCATCTGGTCACGCAAAGGGCCGACAGACTGGTACAAATCCTCGACACTCTCGGGGATAATAATCCACCCTGTGTAAGCTGAAGCAATAACCGCTGAGTTGAATGTTTCTTGAACCATTTCGTTCAGCCCGCCTCTATAGGGTGTTACGCGGCCTGTGGCGCGAATAGTGTTTGGGAAAGGACATAGATCAAAAGACCGAGAACGAGCAAAATAATCAGAATTACGTCCTTACGGGAAAAGAAATGATACATATCAAATGTATGCAGTATCTCTTCGTCTTCTGCGCCGCTTTTATCTTCAGGGTCTTTGCTCATATTACGAACCTTTTTCAAATGCTGATTACAAAATATCTAAAACTTGAGCCGCGGTAAATGCCATTCCATTTTATAGGCCGCCAAACGAACTGACAAAGCCGTCACAAACACGACCAAAGTACTCATATCACTATGAAATCCGTATGCATGAAGCCCATAAATCGCCAACGCGACTAAAATCGCAACGGAGCCGTAAAAGTCACTTTTGAAGACGGCAGGCACTTCATTGACCAACACATCCCGCATAATGCCGCCGCCTGTTGCAGTAATGAAACTCAACACAGCAACACCAAAAACACTCAAGCCGGCATCCAGCGCAACCAAAGTGCCCGTTAGGCTAAATGCAACCAAACCAATCGAGTCCGTCACGACGAAAAAAGCCCGCTGCTCGATCGCCGTTTGTTTCATTCGAGCCAGAAGCAACCCAATCCCGAAAGCCAAAAGAACAATCAAGAAGCCCGACATGTCTGTTAGTACCAATGGGGTCTGTCCGATAAAAACGTCACGGATCATTCCGCCGCCATTCGCGGTAAGGAACGCCAGAATGAACACCCCCATCAGATCAAGATTTTTGCGTGCGCCAACCAGAAAGCCGGACAGCGCAAAAGCCGCGCTCCCGATCCAGGACGCTAACAAGAAAACATCCAGAGACATTTGAATTTAAGCCGCTTTTTTCGTTTCCGCGGCCTTAGGCTTTCCCAGGCCTTCCCCTTTGATCGAGGCTTGCGCCGCAGCCAATCGCGCAATGGGTACGCGGTATGGAGAACAAGAGACATAGTCCAGACCAACCTGCTCGCAGAAATGAACAGATGATGGATCACCGCCATGCTCGCCGCAAATACCAAGCTTGATATTCGGGTTGGTCTGGCGACCGCCATGTGCGGCCAACTCAACCAAACGGCCAACACCATCAACATCCAAAGATGCAAACGGGTCACGCTCGTATATACCGTGCCCGACATATGCAGGAAGGAAGTTCGCAGCATCATCTCGGCTCATACCGAGTGTCGTTTGCGTCAGGTCATTTGTACCAAAGCTGAAGAAATCAGCGCTTTGTGCAATCTCGTCCGCAGTCAAACATGCACGCGGCAATTCGATCATCGTACCGACACTATACTCGAGCGTCTTACCTTTTTCTTCGAATACACTCTTCGCAACATCTTCAACAACAGTGCGCAATATCGCCAACTCGGCCTGAGTACCAATCAGAGGAATCATCACCTCGGGAGCGACACTCTCACCTGTCTTTTCGGCCGCTTCCAATGCGCCTTCGAAAATCGCACGGGCCTGCATCTCATAGATTTCCGGGAATGTAATACCCAAACGGCAACCACGGTGACCAAGCATCGGGTTTGTTTCATGCAACTCGCTCAAACGAAGACGAACCTTGTCATGCGGGATGCTTGCGGCTTGCGCAAATGTATCAATATCTTCTTGCGAATGCGGCAAGAACTCATGCAGAGGCGGATCAAGAAGTCGAACCGTAACAGGCAAGCCTTTCATAATTTCGAACAGCTCTGCAAAATCACTACGCTGCTCTGGCAACAACTTATCCAAAGCAGTGCGGCGATCCGCTTCGCTCGTTGCAAAAATCATCTCACGCACACTCTGAATGCGGGTTTGATCAAAGAACATGTGCTCCGTACGGCACAGACCAATACCTTCTGCACCGAATTCACGTGCAGCATTTGCATCGAGAGGTGTTTCCGCGTTTGTGCGCACCTTCATGCGGCGACGCGCATCGGCCCAATCCATCAGCGTACCGAAATCACCGGAAAGTTCTGGCTGAATTGTATCAACACCGCCGAGCATCACTTCACCCGTAGAACCATCAAGCGTGATAATATCACCTTCCTTGATTGAGCGGTCACCGGCTGTAATCGTTTTACCGACAACATCGATATGAAGCTCACCCGCACCGGCCACACAACATGTGCCCATACCGCGTGCAACAACAGCCGCGTGCGACGTCATGCCGCCGCGCGATGTCAAAATACCGGCC
>CAZLTT010000033.1:0-19495 GCA_964562515.1 uncultured Micavibrio sp. | reverse complement strand
CGCGGTATTTTTCCTCGATTTTCCATTCGATCGGCAGGCCGTGGCAGTCCCAGCCCGGGACATAGGGGCTGTCGTAACCCAGCATGGAGTAAGACTTCACGACTACGTCTTTAAGGATTTTGTTGACCGCGTGGCCCATATGGATGTTGCCGTTTGCATATGGCGGGCCATCATGCAGTACCCATTTCTTCTTGCCTTTACCCGCCTCGCGCATTTTGGCGTAAAGATCCATATCAGCCCATTTGGCAATAATTTCAGGCTCTTTTTGTGGCAATCCGCCACGCATGGGGAAGTCGGTTTTCGGAAGGAAAACCGTATCTTTGTACTTATCTTTGCTTTGGTCTTTATCAGTCATAATTGCGCTTACCTATTACTAGGAGCGCACTATGCGATAAAAAGGATGCTCAAGCAAGACAGAGGGGATAAAAAACCCAAGGCTAGAAAGCCTTTAGCCCATCTGCTGTGTGCAGTCGAAAGTATGGACCATTTGGCGGGAACCTTCTTCAGGCCATGAATCACGCAAATCTCTGTATGATCCCGGGGGAGCGTAGCGGCCATGATTATCGCCCATTTGCCCCTGCATGATGTCATTACCACCCATTTGCCGATCGCTTTGCTGTGCCGCGTCACGCCAGTCTTCGCGGTTAAAAGGAACCGCACCCATCTGTTTTGTCATATATTTTCTCCGTAACAAAAACGGCGGCAATATGACTCAACGGATTCCTCAGGTCAACCTTTTTAATAAAGCCCTGAAATCAGCAGCACAGCGGGGATATAAAACAGCGCAAAAATTGTCCCGAAAAGGATTGTCGTCGCGGCTTTTTCCGGATTCAAATTGAGTTGCGCTGCGAAGGCTGAGGTGTTGGCCGCAGGGGGTACGATCGCGATAATAAACAGCATGATATGGATCGGTTCCGAATACCAATGCAAAACCATGCGATCCAGCATAATCAACGCAAAGGCGATGACAGGCCACGCAATAAATTTGACGGAAAAAGCGATGGTTAAAAAACGCCAACCGACCTTAAGTTGGTCGATACGTCCCAAAGCGACCCCGATAATCATCATACCGATTACGATGTAACAGCCTTTGAAATAAGCCCAGTAATCATAAACCAGTGTCGGTAAATCAATTTGTGTGAAATTCACCAACAGTCCGGCCGCAATGGCATAGATTGTCGGGAAACGCAGGACACGTTTTAGGCTCTCACGGGCATCGAACTGCCCCCGATTGGCGACATAATAGGCGGTAGTCGCCTCGCAAACCAGTGCCCCGAGGTTGGCGAAAATATAGACACCGACCCACTGAGCATCCAATAGCAGGATCGCCAACGGCAAGCCAAAATACCCCGTGTTTCCGGAAGCGGCACACATCGCGACCAGATTGGCGCGTTTATCGGGATAGACGCCTTGCGCAAATTTATATGTTGCAAGCAAAAGACCGGAAAACAGCAGATAGACCAGAACGGGGATTAATATGTAGCTGACATGGAATTCCAATTGCGCCACAAAGCCGAATGAGACAATCGGTTGGATGATAAAAATGGCAAGTGCGCTCAGAGATTGCCTGTCTACGTTACAATAAACACGAGCCACCCACCCCAATGCGATCAATGCATAGAGCGGCACAAGATTTGTCAGCAATGTAAAAAAGACGTCCATTAAATTCCGAGAACCTCTCTGGCTTTTGCACAATCCTTATCCATTTGCGTTATTAATGCATCTAAGCCGTCAAACTTCGCCTCACTGCGCAGGCGCTCGACGGGTCTGACACGAATTGTTTTGCCGTAAATTTCCTGATCGAAATCAAAGATAAAACTTTCAACCTGCGCCGTCGGAATTTCGAACATCGGGCGAATACCGATATTGGTCGCCGCGCCGCGCCACTGGTCCTCTCCCTCGATTTGCACCAGTGTCGCATAGACACCATAGGCGGGATGAATGGTATCCCCCATATTCACATTTGCCGTCGGATAACCGAGCTCACGGCCGCGCTGATCGCCCTTAACGACTTCACCGCGCATCTCCCAATCCCAGCCCAGTATAGCGTTAGCCGTTTTCAAATCACCCGCCCTCAAGGCGCTACGAACGCGACTAGACGATAAAATTTGACCCCCTTCATCCGCAACCTTTTCAACAATAGATACGCCGATCCCCGCAGCCTCAATATGTTCGGGCGACCCTTTACGCATTTGCCCGAAACGAAAATCTTCGCCGATTACGACATGTTTTGCCTGCACGCCGTTTACAAGCACGTTTTGAATAAACTGGTCCGCGTTTTGTGATGCAAAGTCCCAATCAAATGGCAGGGACACGAGCGTATCAACACCGAATTCCTGTAATCGCCAGTGTTTTATTTCCGGCGGAGTGATGCGGTTGGGTTGATCATCGGGGCGGAATAAACGCTTGGGATGCGGTTCGAATGTCAGTACGCCAAAGCGTATTTGCTCCACGGCCGCCAAATCCTTGGCTTTTTGCAACAAAGCCTGATGACCGCGATGCACGCCATCGAAATTGCCGATTGCGAGTATCAGTGGCTCTTTAAAAGCCGTTAAAGCGTCTAAACTGTTATAAATATCCATAGTGCCTGTCAAAGTTGCAGAAAGTTGCCGTTAAATCGCTTTATGACTCGCTTTTTTCAGATCAGGTTGTAACGTTTTCAAGACTGCGTTCGAAATTAAAACCAATAAGCCCTTACATTTAATAAGAGCATTTATACTAACCATTTAAAGGAGATAGAAAAGATGGTTTCGAAAAAAACTGTAAACACACTGTTGGCGTCTGCCGTAGCTGTAACAATGGCCGGCGGTATCGGCGCTGCTGAAGCGGCCAAAGGCAAAGAGAAGTGTTATGGCGTTGTTAAAGCCGGTCATAATGACTGTGGTAATGCTGCCAAGACACACTCTTGCGCAGGTTTTTCCAAAGTTGACGGCGACGGCGGAGAGTGGGTCACAGTTCCAGAAGGTCTTTGTGAGAAGCTTGTCGGCGGTTCTTTGACCCCGATCGAAGGCGACGCCATGAGCAAAGAAGAAAAAGACGGCTAATAGTTTCGCTATGTCAGGACAAAACGACATTCATGAACACACTATCGCGAATGACGATGTCCATAATTATGGTTCATTCCCGCCGGCGCAGATTCCAAAAGAGCCGGTGGGGATAGGCCTTCGGTATCCCCATTATCAGGAGGTACTGGAAACAGATCTTAATCTGGGGTGGCTCGAAGTTCATCCTGAGAATTATTTTGGTGGCGGTGCGCACCGTCACTTTCTTTCCGAAGCCCGAAAGCAATATGACCTCAGCCTGCATGCGGTCGGCCTCTCGCTCGGCTCGGACGCACCCGTATCCGAAGACCATCTTCGCGGGTTCAAAGAGCTGATCGATATCTACAAACCATTCAACGTTTCCGACCACGCATCATGGAGTGCCAGCGGTAATGCGCATTTAAATGACCTGCTGCCCCTGCCCTATACGCAGGAAACACTCGACAAGCTTGCGCGGAATGTTGAACAGACACAGGAATATTTCGGGCACAAAATTCTGGTTGAAAACCCCTCGACATATCTTGCCTTTGAAGGCAACGAAATGCACGAGGACGAATTTATGAACCGCATCGCCGAGATGACGGGATGCGGTATTTTGCTCGATCTGAACAATATCTATGTGCAGGCTCATAATCACGGCTACGACGCGTGGTCCTATATCGATACGATTGACGCCCGCCATGTCGGCGAGATGCACTTGGCCGGACATATCGAACAAGAAGCAGACGACGGCATTATTCTTGTCGACACCCACAGCCGCCCCGTGAAAGGCGATGTCTGGGACTTGTATGAACATGCGGTTCGCAAAGTCGGTGTTGTGCCGACATTAATTGAGTGGGACACGGATATCCCCGATCTGGCGACCTTAGTCGGTGAAGCCGATAAGGCCCGTGCGATTATCGCTGCCATTCAAAAAGAGAGCCTGTCACATGCAGCTGAATGAATTTCAGGAACGCTTTAAGGCATTGATGCTCGATCATCCCGACGCATT
The DNA here is from genome assembly GCA_964562515.1 of uncultured Micavibrio sp. GTDB lineage: Bacteria > Pseudomonadota > Alphaproteobacteria > Micavibrionales > Micavibrionaceae > TMED27. The sequence goes on along the minus strand of CAZLTT010000033.1, from coordinate 15,463 downwards.
GAACACTCCACCTGAAGATCTAGCCGCGTTTTGCGCAGAAGGCGATATCGCATTACCGACGCGACTGAAAGTTTATCGCAATAATATTGTCGGCAGCCTGACCGACATACTGAAAGTGACCTTTCCGGTTTTGCAAAAGCTGGTTGGCGAAAAATTTTTTGAAACGCTCGCGCGCAGTTTCATTCTCGAAACCCCGCCGCGCAAGGGTGTACTCAGCCATTATGGCGAAGGATTAGACGACTTCATCAAAACATTCGAGCCGACAAAAAGCATGCCGTATCTGGCCGATATCGCCGCATATGAAATCGCAAAAAACCACAGCTACCATGCGGCGGATGATTTACCCTTAACGCCGGAACAACTCGCGTCGATCCCGCCCGAAGAACTCGCGGACTTAGCGATTAATCTGCGCACCCATGTGTTTCTTATCCAATCCGCCTATCCTCTTACGGCGATTGAAACATTTTGCCTACAAAATGACCCTGACGGGACATTGGATATGGACCAAGGGGGCGAACAACTCATGGTCTTCCGACAGAATTTTGAGAGTGTTACCCTACCCCTTTCGGATGATGAGTTTGTATTTTTAAAGAAGCTTCAAAACGGAAAAACGTTGGGAGAGGCGACAGAAGAAACGATGACAGATTTTTCCGACTTCGATATTCAAACTATTTTGCAAAAACACCTACAGCTTGAAACTTTTTGTGCTGATGCGCGAATATAATCACAGAATATTTATGGAGATTTAAATGATTGCTTTTGCACAAAAAATTGACAATTTGATCGAGCCTTTGCGCAAGCTCGCCAACTTTATAGGCGCGCCGATTTTCGACTTATCCGTTCGGCTTTACTTGGGATATGAATTTTTCAAATCGGGCCTCACACGGTGGAATGATTTTTCGAACGGCTCTTTCGACAACCAGATTTTTCTATTCGAACTTGAGCACCCCGTTCCCGGCCTCGATCCGGCGACTGCGGCCTATATGACGTTGGCCGGAGAAATGATTTTGCCGATTATGCTATTTGTCGGTCTTTTCAGCCGCTTTGCCGCTGCGGGTCTGCTGATTATGACCGCTGTTATCGAATTCACATACGGGCATTTCGACGTGCATATTCTGTGGGCGTTTCTCGGGCTGATGATCTTTATTAAAGGGCCGGGAGCGTTGTCACTGGATTATTTGATCTTGAAGACTATCCGAAAATAAGGATTCAGAATTGAATGCTTTGCCAAAAAGCGCTAAGGATCGGGAATGAGCAAAATGCCTTACCTGTCCTTGAGCGCTTTTTTACTCCTGCTCGATCAGCTTAGTAAATGGGTCGTGACCGAGTATTTAATCCGTATCGTGGTTGAAAAACCCGATCCGCAGTCACTCGGTTTTTTTGAATGGTTTCTCAACACACCGCCGCGGCTGTCTTTCGTATCGATTGATATTTTGCCGTTCTTCAATCTGGTCATGGTCTGGAATCAGGGAATCAGTTTTGGCCTGTTCAATGACGGCGGCGAGATGAATGCCTATATTCTTTCCGGTTTATCGCTTGTGATATCCGTTGTTTTCCTGATCTGGCTGTTTCGCAGCGAATCAAAGATGCAGAATATCGGTATTGCCTTTGTGATTGCGGGGGCGTTCGGAAACATAATCGACCGGTTACGCTTCGGCGCCGTTATCGATTTTCTCGACTTTCACATCGCCGGATTTCACTGGCCCGCGTTCAATGTTGCCGATAGCTGTATTTTCATCGGCGTTTTATTGTTGATAGTGAAGTCCTTATTTTTTGAAACACCGCAAAAAGATGCTACATAAAATGATGCTTATGAATCAGAAAATTACCATAAAAACCCTCACGCTCTTTGTGGCCTGTGCAGGCGCACTCAGTCTTGGTGCATGCAGTAATGCAAAAGAGTCTTTGGGCCTTGAGAAAAAAAGCCCTGACGAATTTCAGGTTGTCAAACGCGCTCCTCTTGAGCTGCCGCCATCTTATTCCTTACGTCCGCCGCGCCCGGGTGCGCCGCGACCGCAAGAGCAGGCACCGATTGAAGAAGCCCGTGAAACCGTTTTTGGCGGCGAACAGGGCAATGTACCTAAAGAAGTCTCTTCAACCGAAAGCGCATTACTACAACAAGCGGGAGCAACACGCGTTGATCCGAATATCCGCGATACGGTTGACCGTGAGTCACAAGAGCTTTCGCCTGACCGTCCCGTCGTGAAAAAGCTGTTGAGCATCGGCGGTAAAGAAGAACCCGCCGCCACGATTGTCGATGCCGATAAAGAACTGGAGCGACTGCAGAAAAACCAAGCCGAAGGTAAGCCCGTAACAGAAGGCGAAACGCCGTCTATCGAGCAATAAGCTATGCGCCACATTATTCTTTCCCTTACTCTCGCCGTTTTGTGTGTTGCGCCTTCCTATGCGCAGAGCCTCGAAGCAGAACGCGCGGCAGAGCCACAACAAGCATCAGAACGCGAAAAAGTTTTCGGAGCCGAAACATTTACCCTCGATAACGGTATGAATGTTGTCGTCATTCCGAATGACCGCGCACCCGTGCTAACCCATATGGTGTGGTACAAAGTCGGCGCAGCCGACGAAGTCGCGGGCAAGTCAGGTATTGCACATTATCTGGAGCATTTGATGTTCAAAGGCTCCAAGCAGGTTGGCGGTCGTGACCTTGCCCCCGGGGAATTTTCAGAAATCATCCGCAGTATGGGCGGTAATGACAATGCGTTTACGTCCCAAGATTACACGGCTTACTTTCAGTCTGTCCCTTCACAGCATCTGGAAACCGTAATGCGCATGGAAGCGGGCCGCATGACAGGTTTCATCGTTCCGCGTGAAGAGTATAAGTCCGAGCGACAAGTCATTATCGAAGAACGCCGTCAGCGCACAGACAACGATCCGCGCGGGCAATTTGGTGAGCAGATGGCCGCCGCCGCGTTCGTCAATCACCCTTACGGTATTCCGGTCATTGGCTGGAAGCATGAGGCAGAGGCTCTGACCTACGAAGATGCCAAAGCTTTTTACGATTTGTGGTACGCGCCGAACAACGCGACTCTGGTGGTATCGGGCGATGTCACACCCGCGCAGGTTTTTGAACTGGCGATTGAAATTTACGGCAAGGTTCCGAAGAAAGCCGTTCCCGAGCGCACGCGCACGCAAACGCCGCAGTTGAATTCACACACACTTGTTACACTGAATCACCCATCCATTCGCCAAGCCGTTGTACAGACCCTGTTCCGTGTGCCGAGCGCGCGCATGAATAAAAAAGATGCAAGAGCCTTGGAAGTTCTGGAAGAGATTATGGCGGGCGGTCCGTCTTCCCGTCTTTACCAATCTCTGGTTACGAAGCAGAAGATTGCGTCCAGTGCAGGGCTTTCTTATCGCGCCAGCGCATGGAATGACGGTTCTGTATATATCTATGCAACTCCTGTTGCGGGCCAAACACTGCGCGGCATTCATCAGGCACTGATGGAAGAGTTACGCAAGCTCGTCGAGGACGGCGTCAGCGACAAGGAACTGGCCCGCGCAAAAACAACGATGCAGGACAAAGCCATTTATGCACGCGATAGTCTGACCGGACCCGCAATGGTAATGGGGCTTGCTCTCAGCACCGGCGAGACTGTCGAGGATATTGAATATTGGCCATACGCCATTGGTGAGGTGACTGCCGAAGACGTCCAACGTGTCGCAGAAAAATACCTTAACCCCGATGCCATAGGCGATTACCCGCCCGTTAGCGGATATCTGTTGCCGCAAGGACAAACCGATAACGGGGAGGCCCTGTAATGAAATATTTTCTCCCGCTCTTTAGCGTTTTTGTTTTGGTTGTTGGTGTTCAAAAGGCGCAAGCAACCGTTCTGGATATTCAGGAAGTGACAAGCCCCAAAGGCATCACCGCATGGCTTGTGGAAGATGATAGCGTTCCTGTCATTGCGATGAGCTTCGGCTTTAAAGGCGCTGGGGCGATTCAAGACCCTGACAATTTACAAGGTCTGGCGCGTATGCTGTCCAACACCATGGATGAAGGTGCGGGCAGCATGGACGGTCAGGAGTTTCAAGAGGCTCTGCGCGAAAATGCTATTAGCCTCAGCTTTTCGAGCAGCCGTGACTCGTTCACAGGGTCTTTGAAAACCCTGACCAAGAACAAAGAGCGTGCTTTCGAGCTTACAAAACTCGCACTCACCAAACCACGTTTCGACAAAGAAGCCGTCGACCGTATGCGCGAAGCCAATATTGCACGCATCAAATCGTCCCTCGCCGATCCGGGTTGGAAGGCCGCACGTTTGGTCAATGACCGTGCATTTGAGGGACACGCTTATGCTCGCAATAGCGGTGGTACGCTGTCGTCCTTGGGTAAGATCACCCCGAAAGACCTGAAAGCCTTTCACAAAAAAGCAATTGGCAAAAACAATCTGCATGTTGCCGTTGCCGGTGATATCTCGGCTGAAGAGCTTGCGGAAATTCTGGATGACGTTTTCGGGAAATTGCCGGAGGTTGAACTGGACAGCCCCGAAGCGCATGGCGTTCAAAACCAAGGCGCTGTCTATCTTCATGAGCAGGATATACCACAGAGTGTGATCGAGATTATGCAGCCCGGTATCGGCCGCGATGATCCCAAATTCCAAATCGCGCAAGTGATGAATTTCATCCTCGGCTCTTCCGGTTTTGGCTCTCGCCTGACAAAAGAAATTCGTGAAAAGCGCGGCCTGACTTATGGTGTTTACTCATACTTCTATGATCTCGACCACCTTAAGGGTCTTGCTGTATCGACATCCACTGCCAACGCAAATGTGCCTCAGATGTTGGAACTGATTGCGGCAGAGTTCAAAAAAATGAGTGAGCTTCCGGTTACCGATAAAGAGCTAGCGAGTGCGAAATCGTATCTGGTCGGGTCATTGCCGTTATCATTAACATCGACCGATAAAATCGCCGGACTGATGAATAGCTTGCAGCTTGATGGTCTCTCGAAGGATTATCTGGATCAGCGCAATGCACAGATCGAAGCGACCACGATTGATGATGTGCAAAACCTATCCAAAGAGCTTTTAGACCCTGCAACATTTGTGACCATTATTGTCGGCCAACCCGAAGGTTTGGAAGATGCAGGCGTCGAAGTAGAAACAATTAAAAAACTTCCGAATGTCGAATAAACAGACCATCTCTGATTCTGCTGCATGGGCGCGCTTAAAGGCGTTGGCAGACACTGCAGACACAATCAGAATAGCGGACTTATTCCAAGACGACCCTGAACGTTTCTCCAAACATCATCTGGCAATTAATGGATTGGTCTTTGATTTTTCGAAGCATCTTTTAAATGGCGAAATTCTTGACGCTCTTTTGAAGTTACAGGAAGCGGCCAACGTCACGCAGAAGCGAGAGGCCTTGTTCAACGGGGATGTCATTAATATCTCCGAAAATCGCTCTGCCCTGCATAGCGCGTTACGCGGAACGGCGATTTCCGATGTTTCCGTTTCTGCATTTGTTCAAGAAACCCGCACAGCGGTAAAAACCTTGAGCGAGAATATTCGTAACGATACGGCGATCACAGACATTATTCACATCGGCATTGGCGGTTCCAACATTGCCCCCGCATTGGTTGTTGAGGCTTTACAAGACACCGCTGACGGGCCGCGTGTGCATTTCATATCCAGTATCGACGGATACTCCATTGACCATGTTCTGGAGCAATGCCGCCCCGAGGCTACTGCTGTTATTGTCGCGTCTAAAACCTTTACGACGCATGAGACGATGAAAAATGCCGAGCTGGTTTGTGATTGGCTGGACAATCCGTCTCGTATTTATGCCATCACAAAAAACAAAGAAGCCGCAATCGAGTTCGGTGTCCGTGATGAACATATTCTTCCGATGAAGGATTGGATCGGCGGCCGTTTTTCAGTATGGGGCAGTATTGGTTTTCCCATCGCAATCGCTCTGGGCTATGACGCCTTTGAAAGTTTTCTGGATGGCGCAGCCGCAGCCGATGAACATTTCCTGAGCGCCAAGGCAGATAAAAACATTCCGATTATCATGGCGTTGCTTGGTATCTGGTACCGTAACTTTATGGACTGCCGCGCGCATGCCGTTCTGCCATACAGTCACGCATTGGCGATGTTTCCACTTTATCTTCAGCAAGTCGATATGGAATCAAACGGCAAAGGGGTTGATAACGATGGGACATTTATCGAATACCCTGCCTGCCCTATCGTGTTTGGAGAAACAGGTACGGACGCCCAGCATACATTCATGCAATGCCTGCATCAGGGCGCGGACATCGTTCCTGCCGATTTTATCTTACTCAAAAAACCCAATCATCAGCATGAAGAACACCACGCGATTATGAATGCGAACGCTCTCGCGCAGAGCAAATCCTTGATGGAAGGACATGAAAACATGTCCGAACCGCACAGACATTTCCCCGGAAACAGGCCAAGTTCGACTATTATTTTAGAGCAACTGGACGCACATAATCTGGGTCTTTTGATGGCATTATACGAGCATAAAATATTCGTTCAGGGCGCAATTTGGGGGATTAACAGCTTTGACCAATGGGGCGTGGAACTGGGCAAAAGCAACGCCAAAACCATTCTAGAACAACTTCAAAGCACAGATTCATCAATAAAAACAGACTCTTCCACAAAAGGTCTGCTCGACCACCTGCGTTCCAAAAACACCAAAAATTTATAAAATTTTAGGGGATAGTGCGCTAGTATAATGGGGCTAAGCTGATTAGCGGCCAGAAAGGCCCAGAATAGAGCGAAGAAGGCGCGAATATGACACTGCCGGTTCCAGACCCGAGTGAACTGCCTCCCTTAAGGCAGGATCAACTCGACGAAGCGATCAAGAAACATGAAATGTTTCTAAGCGGGCGTTCGGGTGGTGCACGCGCAAATCTCCAATACCGCAATCTTTCCAACCTCGATTTTAACAGTTGTGACCTCTCGCAAGCCGACTTGACGGGGTCATTACTAATCGAGGCTGATTTATCGAGCGGTACATTCAAAAGCACATCTTTTTTTGCCTGTGATATGCGCAACGCCGATATGAGCAATGGTAACTTTTCACGTGCCGATTTCCGCGGCGCGTACGTAGCCGGTGCAAATTTGTCAGGCGCCGATTTGAGCGACGTCGATTTGCGCGAAGGCAAGATTATGAAGCGGGATACCAAAGGTATTCTGGAAGACCGCAAACGCTCAGGCGGCCAAGGTTCGCATGCTGTTTTTTCCGGCGCGAAGCTGACCGATACCAATCTTAAAAATGCACATGCCGTTTCCGCAGATTTTTCGGACACGGATATGTCCGGTGTGAACTTGTCCGGCGCAAATGTCAGCGGCGCCACGTTTGAAGGGGCCAATCTGGCGGAGGCTGATTTATCCGACGCAGATTTATCCGATACGAATATGCGCCAATCCATCATGACAGGAACCATCACGCAAGGCGCGGAAATGCACGGTATGGACGATACCGCGGTCATTACCGAACGCGACATGGGTGACAAGCTAGAAAATCTCGGCAAGACTTTGCCTGAATTACTGGAAGAGCACACGCTCTGGGTGGCGACTGCGGGAAAGGCGGGACGCCAGCTAGACTTAAGCGGCTATGATTTGCGTGATGTCATAGACCTGCGCCGTTTTCCGCTCACCGCTATTCAATGTATCGGCGGCAACTTCCTTAGTCAGGATTTGCGCAGTGCGGAATTGCAAAGCGGCACGTTCGATCGTTCCGATTTCCGTGACTGCACGATGATTGAAGCCGACTTGCGCGGATCGAGTTTCAAATATGCGCAAATGGCCCGTGTGAATTTGACATGTGCCCTGCTCTGCCCTCTGGAGTTCAAGAAAGATGACGGCACAAGCACGATACAGCGCACAGATTTAAGCGGCGCAAATTTCCGTTTCGCGACTTTGACAGGGGCGGATTTACGCGACGTTATTATGATGGGTGTCGACCTGACCAACGCGATCTTAAATAACTGCGACCTGCGCCGTGCCGATTTGACCGGTGCGATCCTGACAAATGTGAAGCTCAATAGCTGCCGTCTGGATGATACGATCATCGACCTCGGCACGCTGTAAGAAGTTATCCACGGCCCTCAACGCTTATTTCGATCACGTGGCTGCAAATTATCGCAGCACGCTGTACTCTTTTTTACATGTCTATTCGTTATTTGCCGGAAACATTGATCAACCAGATCGCTGCTGGGGAGGTGATTGAGCGTCCCTTCGCGGCCGTAAAGGAATTGGTTGAAAACGCGATCGATGCCGGTGCGACCGACATTCAGATTGATTTAAAAAATGGCGGTAAGAGCCTGATCGTTATTAAAGATAACGGCCATGGTATGAGCAGCGACGATTTGAGCGCAGCGGTCGATCGTCATGCGACATCGAAGTTACCCGATGACGATCTGGTCAACATTTCCCATTTAGGATTTCGCGGAGAGGCGCTTGCCTCGATTGCGGCCGTATCGAAACTGACTATTCACAGTCGCCAGCAAGGCTCGGGCGAAGCATGGTCGATCAGCGTTGAAGGCGGCAAAAAATCCGCACCAGCGCCATCGGCGCACCCCGCCGGCACACAGATCGAGGTGCGGGATTTGTTTTTCGCGACCCCTGCCCGTCTCAAATTTTTGAAAACAGACCGCGCGGAAAACATGGCGGTGAAGGACACGATTACACGGCTTGCTATGGCCCATCCCGAGATTGGTTTTACACTAACGCAAGATGGCAAAAATGCCCTCAAGTTGCCCCGATCACTCGATCCAAAGGAACGTATGCGCGCGATTTTGGGCCGAGAGTTCAGCGAGAACGCGATGGAAATTGACGCTGAGCGCGAAGGGATTCACTTGTCGGGTTTTGCGAGCCTGCCGACATTGCATCGTGCGACGATGCAGCACCAATATCTGTTTGTGAACGGGCGTGCGGTACGCGACAAGCTTTTGCATGGCTGTATCCGTGCGGCCTATATGGATGTTTTACATTCGGGACGTCACCCGCTTGTTGCCTTGTTCGTTGAGATCGAAGCGCAGGATGTTGATGTGAATGTGCACCCCGCAAAGGCCGAAGTGCGTTTTTCCGACCCCGGTCTGGTGCGCGGATTAATCATCAGCGCGTTGAAACATGCGCTGAACGAGCATGGCCACAAGGCATCCCGCAGCGTTAGCGACCAAATGCTCGGCAAGTTTCGACCCGCCAATACGCCGCCGCTACCGCTTCACCGCGGTGCACGCTCGGCCGTGCCGTCATCTTACGCGCACGGCAATCTGGCTGAAGCAGTGCAGAATAATTACGCCGCTGCTCAACCCGCCTCCATTTTCGAAAGCGCGCCCGCCGCCAAACCCGAACAAATAATCGAAGATGCACCCGTGCAGGAAAATTTTCCACTTGGCGCTGCTCGTGGGCAAGTGCATGAAAACTACATCATCGCGCAAAATGAAAACGGTCTTGTGATCGTCGATCAACACGCCGCGCATGAACGGTTGGTCTATGAGAAATTCAAGCGGCAAGTCTCCGAAAACGGCGTCGAGAAGCAAGGGCTGCTGGCTCCAGAAATCGTAGAATTGGATGAGGCGGAATGCACGCGTCTGCTCGATTACGCAGCGCAGCTATCGAAGCTCGGGCTTGATATTGAGCGGTTCGGCAAAGACGCCATCGCCATACAAAGCGTGCCTGCACTACTGGGGCAAAGAGCCGATATACAAAGCCTTCTGCGGGATTTAGCGGATGAAATCAATGATAACGACACTGCCGAAGGTCTTGAAAAGCAGATCAATGAGGTCCTTTCAACAATGGCCTGTCACGGCTCCGTCCGTTCCGGACGTCGTATGAACGCCGAGGAGATGAATGCGTTACTGCGCCAAATGGAGGAGACTCCATTATCGGGGCAATGCAATCATGGACGGCCCACATATATTGAATTATCATTGGCCGATATTGAACGCTTATTCGGACGACGCTGATCATGGAATCCACACCACAAGAACAAGACAGTAAGCCACAAGGCCAAGGTACGATTATCAACCTTTACGGATTATTTGCAGCCAGTCTTATCCTGTCTGTGCTGCCTTATGTAACGGCGGCTTCGGTTTCTACGATCCTGTTTTTGATCCTCTTGATCGCGGCGTATGTCGTCAGGAGCGGTGCGGCCCAAGACAGTCTGGTCGACAACCACTCTACATTCATTATCCGCACCTTGTGGATCGCCGCATTCTTTTCAATTTTCACGAGCATTGTGGCAACCGTGTATATGATGGGCAATCTTGACTATGAAGGGCCACTACAACCTTGCGCGGAAAACTTGGCGCGCAGAGGTCTGGAATGGTTGGAGACCGCGCCGCCACAGGAAGTTTACGAGATTGTCCAGCCCTGCATGGACGGGTTTATGATTACGAATAAATCCGTTTTATTGAACGGCGTGATTATCATCGGCGCGCCGTTGCTTGTGTATATGGGCTATCGATTTATCAAAGGATTGTCACGGGCAATGAAGGGATACCGTTTGGCAAATCCCCGCGCCTGGTTCTAAAGCGTATCCAGAATTTGCTTGGCCGCATTCAGGTCGCGCATCATTTCGCGCTCTACTTTTTCCTGCATCGGGTCGCGCCCGTATTTTTCGGCTTTGTACATCTCGTCTTTGAAGCGTTCCTCAATATGGGTCATATCATATAGCGCCTGCGGTTCTATTTTTCCATCGACAAAAGCCAAGGCCAGAACGAGAGAGCCACTGAGCGGGACAATCATTTGCAACAATGTAAAGCGCAAGTCATCGAGTGCCTCTACGGCTGCCTTTACGTTTTTATGCGCCAATTCATCCTGCGTGAGCGCGGCGATATCCGTTGTGGTTTGTAACGGCTTGCCGAATTTTTCTTCGAACCATGTACACCACGGATCCCATAGCTCCGCTTGCGTTCGGCCCTGCTGTTCTTCTTCAGGCGTGCTCGGCGGCGTGCGGTAGCAAATCAAATCCGTATCCAGATATTTCAAAACCTGTTCCTGCAGAGCCGCGCGCTCGTTCTTTATGCGGTCCGTGCATGTGCTGAGAATTTGTGTGCACGGCATAGTGTTCGGATCAATCAGCTCTTCGACTTCCGCCCATTCCTTCATCAGGACATGTGCTACATCCTCATTGGGTGCATAAAGTGTCTGTTTGAGCGGGGTTTTGACGGCTTTACCATCAAGCATTACAGCCCACCCTTGCGGTGTTTGGTCAACACTGACAATTTTGTAAAAACGTTTCATCGGCGGCTAGTCGTTCAGGGTTTTCGGTGCTTCACTCTCGGACGGTGTCGTCGAGCCTTCTTTATCTTTTGGTTGGTCATCGTTTTCCGGCGGCGGTAAGGCTTCTTTCTCAATCACGAACTCCTTACATGGGTGATTATCTCTTAGACCAAGGTCGGCAATACTGATCGCGTAGAATGCAGGATTGACGGCGCCGAGGAGCAAACCGCCGACGCGTTTACCCAAATCAAGCACATTTGGTGAAACAGATAAATCATCCAGCGGTCCGATAACATTTACGGCCGCGGATGTATCACCGATAGAAATGTCCTTATTTTTGGGTTCCAGAACCATATCCATTTTATCGTTCTTGATGTCGTAGGAACCTTTACCACGCAATGTCACGCGTTTTGTATCAACAAACACAGCATCGCTTGTCGCTTTCAGCTTATCGATATCCATATTGACGACCACACAATTGACCAGCAGGTCGCTTTCCTTGTCGATCTTGGGCATCAGGGCACTGAGAAGGCCGCTTCCCCATACATTGAGCAACCCTGAACGCATCTTCGCTTCACCGCCAACAAAATGGGCCGTACCGGAAAGCCCATCAATCAAAGCATCCATTGAGCTTCCGCTCGAGCTTAAATTGACAGATAGGTTCGCTTTGCCGTCAATTTCGGCATTTTCCTGAAACTGCTTTTGAATGAAACCGTAATCCAGATTTTTGATGATCACTTTTTGCGTCAATGTTGCCGGTTTCTTAGAGGTGTCTATTGTAAAGCCCCCGCTCAGGTCTCCTTTGAATATTTTCCCACTAAGTGGCTGCGCTTCGAGTTTGGCCTCTTTTATTGTCAGAGGTGCTTTAACTGACCCCATAAGCAATGCGCCCTGTCGGACCGATGCAAAGTCGAGATCAATATCGAGATCAATACCCGACAGATCCAGAGGCTTTCCTTTCTTTCCATCACCAAACATTGCAGCGACCTTATCGATGGTTCGAATAAAAGGGCCGTCGCCTTTAAGGTCGTCGAGCGCGAGTTCTTCGCCGCGAATATCACCGCTAATAGATAAAGGATCATCACCCCAATCGATAAGGATATCGGGATCAAGATGGGACTTGTTTGGTTCTACGCGGATTTGCCCTTTCAACCCCATGGCGTCGTTACCGCTCGGGTCAAAGGAGAGATTGCCGCGGGCCACCTGCGTATCTTTGTTTTTTAGCGTTATGTTCTCGAGTTGAAAGCCGTCACCGAAGGTGTCAACGAATTCTGCATCCATGCGGATATCAGAGATCGTCACTTTTACATCGCGGCGGTCGCCAAAAATAAAGACACGCGAATAACCTTCGCCTTTGGACTCCAGATCCATTTTGGCATGCACAGGCATTCCGCCGATATGCCCCAGAAGGTCGAGTGCGAATTTTTCTTTCTCATACTCATCGATCAGAAAACTTTCAACGACGGCCGCTTGAGGGAATACGGTCCCCTCCTTCATTCGCACATTACGGATTTGTACATCCTTGATACGGCCGGGGCGGAACATCGCATCGAAAAAGCCCAGAACAAGCTTCGCGTCTTCAATCGTGATGACTGTCTCGCCCTTTATAGCGTCGAACGGGTCCTCATCTGAGTTTTCCTCTTCACCTTCGGGCGCTTCATCGGGCTTGAGGCTGACATGAAAGCGGATATCCTGAATATCCATGATGATATTCGGGAAAAAATGCATAGCCGTAAGATGGCCCACCGACACCTCGTAAGGTGTGCTTTCCGACAGGATTTCTTCTATCGAGCTTTTAAGGATTTCTCCGTTTCCGCCGAGACGCGACAAAACCGTCAGAATGATGAACAAGAATACGCCCAAAAACAGCGCAATTTTGAAAAGGCGCCAGCCCCATTTTGACAGGGCACTTTTTTCAGGTTTGGCCAAATCTTTATCTGCTGTTTTGTCGCTCATATCTGTTCCTGATTATTGTACAAAAGGATCGTCTTTTAAATTGGTTGAAAACCCAAGGGCTTTCCAGCTATTCGCCAATTCCGGCGGCAAGGGCGCGGTTATATCCAGAACACCTTGCCCACCGGGATTGGGCAAAATCATTCTGCGTGCGTGAAGGTGGAGCCTGTCCGCAAGCTTAAGCGGTTTTAGATCGGCTTCGGCCTTTCGACGTGCCTCATGCGTTTCTTCCTGCTCCGGCAGGCGGCTATATTTCGGGTCACCTACAATCGGGCAACCGATCAGCTCGGCATGCACGCGGATTTGGTGTGTGCGTCCCGTCTTTGGCCAAAAGGCCACGAACGCAGCACTGGTCAGTGCCTGATCGACAACAACAAAATCGGTCAGTGCCATCTTGCCCTCTTCTTCATCGACCTTCATACGTTCTTTATTCGTGCCGCCGGCTTTTACGAGCGGGGCTTTAATCGTACCGTCCATCGCCTCGGGCGCAGGCGAAACAATCGCCCAGTAGATTTTCTTGATGTCGCGTCCTTTGAACAGCTCGCCCAGTTTTTTCGCCATTTTGGCAGAGCGTGCGAGGATCAGAACCCCGCTTGTGTCCTTATCCAGACGATGAACAAGACGTGGACGAACACCTTTTTTGTCAGCCAACGCATCAAGCATGCCGTCAATGTGAACCTTGGTTTTACTGCCGCCTTGTGTGGCTAATCCGTGCGGCTTGTTCAGCGCGATGATATTTTCATCCTGATAGATGACCAATGATTTCATGAAAGCACGGTCTTTATCGGTCAGCTTACGCTTTCCTTTGTCATCCGATTTCTGTTCAATCGGCGGAATGCGGACCTCCTGCCCCATTACAAGGCGGGTGTCAGCCTTCGCACGCTTTCCATCGACACGAATTTGCCCTTTACGGATCAGTTTTTGCGACAGGCCAAACGGCAAATCTGGGACAGCCTTCTTCAGCCAACGGTCTAGGCGTTGGCCGTCATCATCTTCTTTTACGGTTATATGTTTTATACTCATGCTGCTATCGACCGTACCAAGAGCATTGCCAGTAGCAAAGCAAGAATAGACACTGCAACGGAACCACCCATATATACGGCAGTCTGGATATAGGCTTTACGCTCCCATAGCGTTACGGCATCGAGAGAGAAAGTGGAGAAGGTGGTAAACGCCCCGAGAAATCCCGTAACCAGAAAAAACCTTGCCGTTTCAGACGCTTGCCAACTATGCGCAATAGCTGCGATCACCAGACCGATCAGGAAAGAGCCGAGGATATTGACGATCAATGTGCCATAGGGAAAACCATGACCCAGCAGCTTGACGGCGCCAAGATTTATGCCATGCCGGCATACGGCACCCAATGCCCCACCGAGCGCTACAGCAATCATTGCATTCACTGCATTTTCTCCTTAAACCTGAACGGCTATGATTCAAAAAACGCAGCTTACATCATTGACCGTCGTACAAAAAGGCATGCTCTTCGCTTTTTTGGGATATACGTCGTTTGCGTTTGCTGACATTGGAGCAAAATGGCTGACCACACAGTTTTCGGTATATCAGGTCATTTTCATGGATCACGTTATGGCCTGCGCCCTGATGCTTGCCGCTCTACCGTGGTTAGGCGGTAAAGCAGCCCTGAAAAAAATCCATAATATTCCAATCCATATCGTCAGAACGATTCTGAACATCATGATCGCTTTGATCTTTGTTTATTCAGTTTCCGAGTTGCCGATTGCCGTTGTTTACACCTTTATCTTCGCAAAGCCTTTCTACGCGGCGATTTTCTGTTTTTTAATTTATAATCAAACTGTGTTTCCGCGCCATTGGGCCGCAATCGCCATTGGTTTTGCGGGCGTTTTAATCGCGCTTCAGCCCGGCACAAAGGCTTTTGACATGTTGTTGATACTCCCCGTTATCGGCGGGGTCTTAATTGCGCTGATGTTCACCTTGTCGAGATCTTTGGAGAAGGAAAGCATATTCTCTCTCGGTTTTTGGCCCGTCGCCGGCGCGATCTTTGTCGTCGCACCGCTGATGATGGATGATTTCGTGATGCCCGGCATGTGGCATTTATTGGTCGTCGGCATTACCGGCTTTCTGATGTCCTGTGGAATCATATTTGTTTCAATGGCATTCAGAGTTGCACCCGCCGCCGCTGTTTCACCGTTTTTGTATACGGAAATGATCTGGGCGCTCATTTTCGGCTTCATGATTTTTGGCGATCTACCTGATATTTATATGCTTATCGGGGCGCTTATCATTGTTGGCAGCGGGTTGTTCCTGATTTTCTCCGAAAAGCGCAAAAGCCA
>CAZLTT010000032.1:0-19831 GCA_964562515.1 uncultured Micavibrio sp. | reverse complement strand
AAACACAAAGCGACAAAGGTGCGAGCTTCCTGTTCAGCGTCAGCCACAACTTCTAATTTTCCGCATTTTTATAATCTATACGTGCGCGTCGTCTTTCGTCGCGCACAACTTATTTTGGCGTCGAGGGTTTGCTTCACCGAGAAAGCTGAAGCACTCTAAAGATAAGATGGATTGAAAGATGGCGGTGACGGAGGGATTCGAACCCTCGAGGAGTTGCCCCCAACACGCTTTCCAGGCGTGCGCCTTAAGCCGCTCGGCCACGTCACCGCACTTTATTCCAAAGGGACCGCGCGACATTACCCTTATCATTCTAAAAGCGCAAGTGTATGATATATAAAACGCCTTCTCGGCATTCCATCGCCCATCTCAAGCGGATACATGCATGCGCGCAGATGCTTTTACAACCATCAAAGTACTAACCATCGGCCTGATATTAGCCATACTGGTCAATCTTCCCCTATACGCATGGATATTTAACAAACCATGGGACTGGGCCATGGGCTTCCCGCTCGGTTGGCTGGGTGTGGGTATGAATTACATGGCCACATTTTTCCATGAAATCGGCCACACGGTTTTTATGTGGTTTTTCGGTTACCCAACCATACCGATGTTTGACTTCCAGCATGGCGGAGGCCTCGCACTGGCCCTAACAAGCCAGCAAGTCATGATCCTTGTCTTTGTCTGGGGCTTTATTGTCTTTGGCATATGGTTCTTTCGTGACAAACCCTGGCTACAAATACTGTTGGGGCTACTGCTTGTCTTTAATCTTACTTTTGCATTCAGCCTCTATCACGACGTCTTTTTAAATTTTGGAGGCCCGGCCTTTGAATCACTGGTCGCTGCTTTTTTATTGTTCCGCGCCATATACGACCTCGCCCCCAGAGGCGTCTTTGAGCGCTTCCTCAACGCGTTCTTCGGCTTTGGTATGATTATCAAGGTCTATATCGACGGCTATGGACTTCTAAACAGCAAAGTATGGCGACTTGTCTATTACGAACAAAAAGGATCACACGGCTTCGGAGACTTTGACAAAATCGCCGATATGGTTCGCTTCCTGACGTTTGAGCATGTTGTTCTACTTTGGATTGCTCTAAACACCGCATGCTTGCTCATGCCTTTTCTGATGCGGCTTTTCATCAGCCCGTATAAAGAAATAGACATTTAATACAGCTCTTCTCGACCGCGCCTAGACCTGCTAAAATATATATTCGATATTCAACCTTTCAGAGGCATACTTCATGCGCGCAGTTTTGATTTTTCTATTCCTGATCCCGGCATTCACGGCACTTGGTCATGATCTTTACCTGTTCCATGAGCAACATGGCACCAAACCCATGTCCGCCGAACTTTTTCAAAAAGAATTTAAATTCAGTGCCTTAGGGTTCTTGTGGACGCGTTATGACCTCGCCTCCTACAAGGAAACCGTCGCATCGATGCCAGCCGAAGACTGGGCCAAGATCGACAAAATGCTGACGAATAAAACATTTTACGTCGCGCTAACCTTCGCGGGCGTAATGACCGGCTTTTTCTTCCTGCTGGGCCTATTCGGCATCGGTCCGTTTAAAAAGGATGAAAACGCCACTGCAAACGCGCGTTTCGGCCGCCAATCGAAAAAAAGCAGCAAAGATACATTCCGCGCCGGTGGTGAATCCAAAAAGATGCAGTATAAACGTAAATAAACCCGTTTATCGGTTTCTGGCGATATCCTCGCTCAAACTCACAATTTCACGGAATATAAGATCCATATCCTCAGGACGGGATAATCGGTGGTCGCCATCATCTACAAAGACGATATCTACCTCCGAGCCAGAAAAGCTTTTTTGGATTTTAACCGCGGATTCCCAAGGCACATCCTTATCCAACATGCCCTGCACTAGACGAATAGGGAACGTAATATTTTGCGGCAACGTCAAAAGAAGGTGCTTTTTGGCTTCTTCATAAAATTCTTTGGTGAAAATATACGGCTCATCGCTGTAATCATTTGGCACAGAGGTAACACCCGACTCCATCAGTTCGGCACGCTGCGCGTCATTCAAGCGCGTTTCAAACATATCCTCGGTAAAGTCCGGCGCCGCGGCGATACCGACAAGACCCTCTACGTCATTGCTTCTGGCTTTGGCCAGTAACAGAGCAATCCAGCCCCCCATCGACGATCCGACCAATACAAACGGATGACCCGGCTGTCGGGCGGCAATATAATCGAACATATCCTGTGCGTCCTGCGCCCAATCACCAATACCGGATTCTTCAAAGACACCTTCCGAGCCACCATGGCCCCGATAGTCAAATCGGACATACCCCTGTCCGCGCTTAAGACATTGCTCCTCGAAATAAGTCGCTTTCGTACCACCCATATCGGAACGGTACCCGCCACAAAACATAACAATCGGCAGCTTCTGGCCCCTTTCCTCCGGCGGCGTGAAAAAAAACGCCAGATTTGGGGCGCTTTCGCGTTCTAAAATGGATGGTTCTGGGGCGCTGACAGCGTTTTCGGTGCTCATAATACGTCCTTAAAATTGATCGGATGTTGTTGCACAACGGTATTCACCCTATTATAGATAAACGATCTGAAGCGGGCTTGCCAGTCTTATACGATGAAAGGTCTTTTTGCGCGAAATACTTACAACGCCTAACCCGACATCTTCAGTCACAAGTCTGTAAGCAAATATAAGGATAGTAATGAACGGATTTCAGACACAGCCAGTTGTCATGCAGATCATCCCGGAGCTAGGGCCCGGCGGTGCAGAACAAGGCTGTATTGATATTGCCGCTGAACTTGTAAAGGCCGGCGCACAAGCCATTGTCGTCTCTAATGGCGGCCAACGTGTGCATGAGCTGGAACGCATTGGTGCCGTCCATATCAACCTGCCTGTTCATTCAAAAAATCCGGTTGTTATGTGGCGCAACGTATCCGCCCTACGCAAACTGATTAACCGTTATAACGTCAACATCGTCCACGCCCGCAGCCGCGCTCCCGCATGGAGCGCCTATTACGCATGCAAGAAAACACGTGCCCATTTCGTAACAACGTGCCACGCCCCATACAACATCAACGGCGAAGCAAAAAAATTCTACAACAGCTCCATCGCACAAGGTGAGCGTGTCATTGCCATCTCGAATTATGTAGCCGAATATCTGCGCGAGCATTACAAACTGGATAACCGCACAATTCGACTGATTCCACGCGGCATTCCAATCGAAAAATTTCACCCCACCGCCGTCACACCTGAACGCCTCATCACACTGGCGCAAGAATGGCGCATACCCGATCACGCCAATATCGTGATGCTGCCCGGTCGCTTAACGCGGTGGAAAGGACATTCAGTTCTGATCGAAGCCATGGAGCGCCTACAAAAAACAGATTTGTTCGCTGTTATTATCGGATCGGATCAGGGCCGCACGGAGTACCGCAAAGAACTTGAAGAAGCCATCAAAGAAAAAGGACTGGAGGGCCGCGTGCGTATGGTGGATCACTGCAACGACATGCCGGCAGCCTATATGATGGCCACAATCGTTGTTTGCCCATCAACAGACCCGGAAGGTTTTGGCCGCGTACCCGTAGAGGCACAAGCCATGGGTCGCCCTATTATTGCTGCGGATCACGGCGGCGCGCAGGAAACGATCCTAAGAGGCCAGACAGGATGGCTTGTTCCCCCCGGCGATTCAGCAGCAATGGCCGCCGCCATAGAAGAAGCACTGGGTCTCAGCCCGACACAAAGATCTATGCTCGCTACGCGCGCAATGGCCCATATTGCCGAGCAGTTCACAAAGGCTCATATGGCCGACCGAACTCTGGATGTCTATGCTGAACTATTACGTGAGGAATTTATCTCCTCTGATGGTAACAAACCTTTTCACGCGCAGCCGCAACAGCATATAGGCGCCAACTAAAACCATGAGCAAAGCGCAGCAAAAAATTCTGGTCATAAAACTGGGAGCCCTTGGCGACTTTATACAAGCGCTCGGACCTATGGCTGCAATCCGAAAACATCATCCGAACGCGCACATAACCCTGTTAACGACGAAGGGCTTCAAAGGCTTTGCAGAAGAATGCGGATATTTTGACGACATCATCATCGACCAACGCCCCAAGGCTTTGAATTTTCTCGGTTGGGTTTCTTTGCGCAAAACGCTCAACCAACCAAAATTCTCACGCGTTTATGATCTGCAAAACAACGATCGTACAAATATGTATTTCAAACTTTTTGCTGCACCCAAACCTGAATGGATCGGCGTAGCACAGGGAGCGAGCCACAGAAACACTTCCCCCGATCGGACAGCCGGTCATGCCTATGACGGCCATGTACAAACGCTCGGCCTTGCGGGAATAAAAGATATACAGGTTGACCGCCTGGAATGGATGAAGGCTGACCTATCAACCTTTGCCTTAAAAGACCCTTATGTTCTTCTTGTACCGGGCTCCGCTCCTGAACGACCCGAAAAAAGATGGCCATCCGATAAATATGGACGGTTCGCAAAGCTAATCCTGTCCATGGGGTATCAACCTGTGCTAATCGGCACGCAAGCAGAAGCGGAAGCAACACAAGAAATAGCGAATGCATGCCCGGAAGCGCTCGACCTGACAGGACGAACAAACTTACACCAAATTGCTACCTTAGCCAGAGAAGCCGCCGCCGCGGTCGGCAACGATACCGGTCCTATGCATTTAATCGGCGCGACGGGGTGCCCGTCATTGGTTTTGTTTTCGCAGCACAGCAACCCGGTAAAACATGCGCCCAAGGGTGATGACGTCCGCGTAATACAAAAACAGGAATTGGGTGACCTTAAAGGCGAGGAAGTACTGCAGCATTTCAAGCCCCGAACGGAGCCTTCCAAACAGTCATCTACGATGCATTGATTTTACGTTAGAAATGTTTCGTATCCGGACAATACATATTATGCAGCGTTGTCAGGATCTGTTTTACATCTTCAGAATTAAGTGAGTAATAGATTGTTTGCGCATCACGTCTTGTTTTAACAAAACCATCACGGCGCAGACGAGCCAAATGCTGCGATAGAGCCGATTGGCTCAAACCGATCATTTCTTCCAATGCACCAACACTCAGCTCACCTTTTTCTTCATTGTGAAGGGCGCAAATGATCATCAAACGACGTTCATTCGACAGAGCCTTGAGTGTTCTTACAGCACTCTTAACATTTTCATCGACGGGTTTTTCTTCCATATCAAATGCGTAATAGAAAATTCAAAAAAAGTTTATTTCACGAAACAATCAGCAAAAAAACACAATTAAAAAAAACAAAAAAAACAACTAGTCGTATGCATATACGCCTGATTGATAATATACGCAACCTTAAATTATCATAGGTATTGTACAAAATTCAACTGAGACTGACTTAATTTTTCTCTTATGCATTTTTTCTAGGGCTTGTTGACCGCACCATTTTCGCTAAACTGGTAAAAAAACAGGACAGATTCGCTTTGGACACACTAAAAAGACGCGGCCTCATGTATATTCTTTCCTCACCATCAGGTGCAGGAAAAACCACAATCGCGCGAGAGCTCTTAAAAAATAATGACGACTTGGTCTCCTCTGTCTCCGCGACAACGCGACCGAGACGCGCGGGAGAGGTGCACGGTCAGGATTATTTCTTCGTCAGCACAGAAGAATTCCGCAACATGGTTGACGACAATGACATGCTCGAACACGCCAAGGTTTTTGACAATTATTACGGAACCCCAAGAGGCCCTGTTGAAGAAGCACTATCCAGCGGCAAAGACGTAATCTTTGATATAGACTGGCAAGGAACGCAGCAATTATTTGAACTCGCAGCAGAAGATCTTGTCCGTGTTTTTATTCTGCCGCCCTCGCGTCAAGCATTGGAAAAACGTCTCAGAGATCGGTCACGCGACACCCGCGAAAGCGAGGAACAAATTCGCGGACGTATGTCTAAGGCGGCCGACGAAATGTCCCATTACACCGAATATGATTACGTCATCATCAACAACGATATCGATGACGCAGTTGAACAGGCGCAACTCATATTAAATGCGGAAAGAATAAAACGCCGTCGTCTTATCGGTCTTTCTGATTTCGTACGCGGCTTAATGAACGGTCTCTAGAGACGCGTCTATAAACGCTTCGCAAGATTTACAAAATCATCCACGCTCAGCTCCTCTGCCCGTGCCTCTCCGCGCAAGCCGAGAGCCTCTATATGCGGAACATAGTCTTTTAACGTTGAGCGGATCATTTTGCGACGTTGCCCGAATGCTTGTTGTGTCAACATTTCTATACGGCCAAACGCGGGTGCAGACCCATCAAGAACTTTTGGCACAAACCGAACAACCGACGATTTAATTTTAGGCGGCGGCGTAAAAGCGCTGGGCGGTAACTCCATCATCGGCTTTGCTTCACACAGCCATTGCGCAATCACCGACAACCGCCCGTATGTTTTCGTACCGGGAGCGGCACAAATACGCATTGCCACTTCCTTTTGAAACATCAACACCATCTCATCATAACAGCCGACATGCTCTCTGATATTCTGTAACCATCCGATCAACAAAGGTGTCGCAATATTGTAAGGCAAGTTTGCAACAATCACACGCGGACCATCGCTTAAAGACAATAAATCCGTCTCAAGCGCATCGCGCTGCAAAATCTCCAATCGCCCTTGCGCGGCATCTTTCAATCCTTGCAACGCCTCCACGGCACGGGGATCATACTCCAACGCCATCACTTTTTTGGCGTTACTTTTCAAAAGAGAACGGGTCAGGCCTCCGGGCCCAGGGCCGATTTCAATCACGGTCTTGCCTGAAAGATCACCGCATTGACGCACAATTTTATCAGTGAGATTTTGATCCAGTAGAAAGTTTTGCCCCAAAGATTTTTCCGCCCGCAAATTATGCGCGCTAATCACCTCTCTTAAAGGCGGAAGATCTTCGATAGTTTTTGTTGAATCACAAGGCAAGGCGATTATCGATAAAGGAAGCGGACTTCAAATCCAGCATATAACGTTGCGCATGTCGCTCCATACGCACTGTACCGATACGCGAACGAACCTCTTCACGGGACGGAAGCGTTTCTGAAGTCAGCAAGCGCTTGTCACGTAAAAAGATAATGTGAAAGCCGGTCGCCGTACGGATAGGATCACTGACTGTATTCTTTTCCAGCAACGGAAGAACGGCATCAACTTCGTCATCTAGCTGCCCCGCTGTAACCCAACCCAAGTCACCGCCTTGTGAAGAACCCGCAGATTTCGAAAACTGCTGGGCGACTCTAAAGAATGGCGCCTTACCGGTACGAATTTCTTGCACCAGTTTACGTGCAAGGTTACGACCTTTGGCTTCGGGCGTTTCTCCATCGATGGGCAGAAAAATTTCGGCAACCAGATATTCTTCCTTACCCGCATTACCCTGAATACGAGCCAGATAATTATCGACATCATTATCGGAGACATTCACTTGCGGACGGATTTCCGCGCGCACCACTTTATTCCATGCGAGCTGCGAACGAACCTGATCGCGCATAGTCGCAATTTTAAGCCCTGCTGCTTGCAAGCGCTTACGGAATTCCTGCGGCTCGGCTCCATTTTGCTGCGCTATCTGATCAATGCCCTCTTCCACTTCCTGAGCGGAAATTTGAATCTCCAAACGTCGCGCTTCCTGTAAACGGATCGCTTCTTCGATCAATGAATTCACAATCTGCGGACGAAGCTTCTCACGAGTGTCTTTTGAATTTGGCAAACCCGATGAGGCAATAATCAAATCCGTACGATCCTGCACGTCCGAGTAGGTAATCGCGTCTTCATTGACGACAATCGCCACCCCTTCCTGCATAGAATAAGAGGGCGTAGCGGCGAACAGGCCGACCGACAAAAACAGGACTAAAATCGCTAATGTGTGTTTACGCATACTCATAATACTGGAATTTAAAGCAGACCCTTCGCGCACGCAACCTTAAGACGCTTCTTTAACGTCGGCGTACTTACCACCGGGCTTGTATGTTTCAAGATATTGCGGCAGCACCACATCCATCGCTGTCGCGTGAAGACCCAGATCAGAAAGGTCTGACGCTTTTTTAGGAACGATATTATCGGTCTTCAAAAGCTCGACCTGATCGGGTGTCAATAATGGCTTAGGCATCAAGCTCAGAATTTTTGCCTTAAACTTTGCTGCGGGATATGGCAAAGGCACCAAAAAGCGCTTGCGCCCTGTAAATGAGAACAAGCGCGCGAAAATCTCTTTGAAATCGACAACCTCCGGTCCGCCAAGACTAAAGACCTTACCCGAGGCTTCGGGCAATTCCAGAGACTTGATAGCAGCATCGGCTACATCACCCACAAAAACAGGCTGAAACTTTGTCTCGCCTCCGCCGATAAGCGGTAAGGCCGGCGCAAATCGAGCCATTTCCGCAAACATGTTGAAAAAGGAATCGCCCTCACCGAAAACAACGCTTGGACGCAAAATCGTAACACCGCGGAAATTTGCCTTTACCGCGGCTTCACCTTCCAGCTTGCTTTTCGCGTATTTCGCCGAGCTTTGATCTACACCCAACGCCGAAATATGCACAAACTTGCCGACGCTATGCTTCTTACAAGCCGCAGCAATTCGCGTTGGAATATCAACATGCGCACGCTGAAATGTCTGCGCGCCCTTTTCATACAGCACGCCAATACAGTTCACGACATAGTCACAGCCCTGAACAGCCTTGCCGATACTCTCTACATCATCATAATCGCACTGAACGGGAACGACTTGCCCGACGACACCGGCGGGGCGCAAAAAGTAAGCCCTCTCCGGTACACGCGTAGCAACTTTAATCGTAACACCGCGCTTGGCGAGCTCTCGGACTATCTGGCGCCCGATAAACCCGGTTCCACCAAAAATACAGGCTGTTTTATTCTTCATAACGGCTCTCTTATTACGTGAAGATAATATGGACCTTTAAAGCCCCAAAAACCACCCTCTTTTTGTCCTTTTAGAATGAAACTTTCAAGCCATATCAACCGAATACATAAACATGATAAAAAATATTCTGGTTTTGGGCCTTGTCGGCGTTCTGGTGATGTTTTGGGGCAAATCGCTCCATGCGCGGTTCGGCGACTTTGACGCACAAACTATTGATGGCCCAGTCGTTATCGAGCTTTTCACCTCTCAAAGCTGCTCTTCGTGCCCACCAGCCGATAAAAATCTGGGAGAATTAACACAAAATCCGAACGTCATAGCCCTCAGCTTCCACGTAACCTATTGGAATTATTTACATTGGAAGGATACGCTCAGCCATCAATTCTCGACAGACCGCCAACGTGCTTATGCCGCCCATATCGGCAAACGCCGCGTCTACACGCCGCAAATGATCGTCAATGGATCTAGAGAATTCGTCGGATCACGCGGCGGAGACATCGCTAACGCACTTGAAAACGCGCGCCCACTGCAGACCATTAATATCAACATACGTGATGACGGGACACTCAGCGCACAAATGCCCGAGCTGGAGCACGGCGAATACACAATTTGGATTGCAGGTATAAAAGCCCAACATCAGCAGAACATTAAATCCGGAGAAAACGGCGGAAGAACAGTCACTTATCATAACGCCGTCATTGAGTTCACGACCCTCGGCGAATGGGACGGACGCGCCACAGAGAAAAAAGCGAACATGTTTGAAAACACAGATATTGACCGCTATGTAATTTTAGCGCAAAAGAGCGGCTATGGCTTTATAGCCGCCGCAGGTCAAAGTCCCTTATAAATCAATTTTTATATTTACATAATGTAAATTTCCGCGTATAGTCCCGCGCATGACAAAACAAGCATTTGCATATGTAATGGATCCGCACGGAGCACGAAGAGCAGCGGAAGCCCCTGCCCATCACGTTATGGGGGAAAGCTCGGAAGTCTTCTGG
Organism: uncultured Micavibrio sp.; assembly: GCA_964562515.1. Classification (GTDB taxonomy): domain Bacteria; phylum Pseudomonadota; class Alphaproteobacteria; order Micavibrionales; family Micavibrionaceae; genus TMED27. Next base: position 9,964 of record CAZLTT010000032.1, on the reverse strand, counting down.
ACCGAAAGCCGCACGGATTTTGAAACACAGATCGAGGACGAGGCATTTCGTGCAGGCGTACTAATAATGCCGCGCGAGGACAGCGAAAGGCTAGCCGACAGGTTCAATACGCTTCTCGGTCAGCGCACTGACAACATTGTTATTACCGCCAAAGTCCAGCCAGATGGTCAAATGCGCTTTTCAACTGAAAAGGAAAGTCAGGCTGACATCCTGCATACAGACGTCATGGAAGAAGTTCGTGACATGGCGGGTATTTATAACCGCGCAATTCCTCAGCTGACGCATCTGGAAATCGAACTCGGCCGAAATATTACGCTCGGACTGCACAAACATCGCTTCCCCGTTTTGAACCGTGTGGTCGGCGATACGGGAACAGGCTGGTACACAAGTGATATCGGCCCTGATAGCGCGGGCGAAGGGAACATGTTCTTCTTTAAAGGCAACGTTTCCCACGAGGCGACAACGCGCGCTCAAACCGATCTGGAAGGGGAGGTTGTTTTATCTAAACCCGAAGGACGCACCAGCATAATCGTGCACCCTAATACCGCCCATTTTTACGACGTCATCGCACAGATGAGTGCCGAAGGCTAAGTTTTATCGTGCTTTTCAACAAAGCTGTCCATCACTCGCTTTTTGCCTGAATGCTCGAAATTAATATCGAGCTTGTGCCCGTCGATATTAATAATCACACCATAGCCAAACTTGTCATGAAAGACCCGATCGCCGCGTCCAAAAACTGTGCCGTCTTCGCTACGCGTTTTGCGGTCATGCACTTGACGTTTTTGTACCTTCGGGGCAAATCCCGATGAATCCCAATGCGATGAACGGCCTGAGCCTGCAAGGCCCATATCATTGCTGACCTCGACATGGTCTTTCGGTAATTCATCAACAAAGCGTGAGGGAATGGCATTAACCCAAGATCCATACATACGGCGATTGGCCGCGAACGAGATATGCGCCTTCTTACGCGCACGCGTAATACCGACATAGGCTAAACGGCGCTCTTCCTCTAAACCTTTAAGGCCGTTTTCATCCATGGAACGCTGCGACGGGAACAAGCCCTCTTCCCAACCGGGCAAAAACACCGCATCAAATTCCAGACCTTTCGCTCCGTGCAAGGTCATGATGGTCGCGAACTCTCCGTTGGAATTATCCTGATTTTCAAGCACAAGCGCCACATGCTCCAAGAACTCGGGCAAGCTTTCATATTCCTGCATGCCTGTAATCAATTCTTTCAGGTTCTCGATCCGTCCCGGCGAATCAGGATTCTTGTCCTGCTTCCACATCTCCATATAACCGGATTCATCGAGCACCTGTGCCGCCAACTCGGCATGGTCCATTGAATCAACCAGTGTGCGCCAACGGTCAAAGTCATCGAGCAACTTCATCAGCGTTGTTTTCACTTTCGGACGCAACTCATCCGTCTGCGTCAAATCCATAATCGAATCATAAAGGCAGATACCTTTGCTCCGCCCGTACGCGTACAGCGTCTGTACGGTCGCATCGCCCAACCCGCGTTTCGGTGTATTAATTATGCGCTCCAAGGCCAAATCGTCTGCCCGCTGCGCAATCACACGCAAATAAGCAAGCGCATCGCGAATTTCCATCCGCTCGTAAAATCGTGGACCGCCAATCACCTTGTACGGTAACCCAAGCTGGATAAAGCGTTCTTCGAATTCACGGGTCTGGAATCCCGCACGTACAAGTACGGCAATCTCGTTCAACGACCACTGCTTACGTTGCAGCTGCTCGATCTCCTCACCTATCCAGCGCGCTTCGGCTTCACCGTCCCACAAACCGCGCACTTGGATCTTTTCGCCCTCGCCGGCTTCCGACCACAATTCCTTACCCAAACGGCCTTCGTTATTCGCAATCACTGCATGCGCGGCTTTCAAGATATTGTTGGTTGATCGGTAATTCTGCTCCAGACGAATAACCCCCGCACCGGCAAAATCTTTCTCGAACCGTAAGATATTGCCGACCTCGGCACCGCGCCAACCATAGATCGACTGATCATCATCCCCGACACAGCAAATATTATTCGACCCCTGCGCGAGCAGCCTCAGCCACAAATATTGCGCCACATTCGTATCCTGATACTCATCGACGAGAATGTACCGAAAACGGCGGTGGTAATCCTCAAGCACCGATTGATCGGTTTTCAGGATTGTAATCATATGCAGCAACAAATCACCGAAATCACAGGCATTAATCGCCTTCAGCCGTGCCTGATATTGCTGATACAACAAATGCAGCTTTCCACCCGCCACATCTCCGACTTCATCGTCACTAACCTGATCGGGTGTTAAGCCGCGGTCCTTCCAACGGTCGATATAGCCGATCATCGCTTTGGGCGCCCATTTCTTATGATCTACCTGATTGACCTCCATCAACTGCTTCAACAGCCGCACCTGATCGTCAGGATCAAGAATTGTGAAATTGCTCGACAACCCCACCAGATCCGCATGCTTTCTCAGCATCCGCGCCGCCAGGGAGTGAAACGTGCCGAGCCACCATCCTTCGACGGGCGCGCCGTTTAATAAACCGCTCACCCGCTCCTTCATTTCCTGCGCGGCCTTGTTAGTAAAGGTCACCGCGAGGATCTGCGAAGGATAAGCCTTGCCTGTATGCAACAAATGCGCAAGCCGCGTGGTCAGAACCCGTGTCTTGCCCGTTCCAGCGCCAGCAAGAATCAATAACGGCCCGTCCAGTGTTTGAACGGCCTGCGCCTGCTCGGGGTTTAGACCCTGCATGTAGGGAATGGAATTGGTATCGTCGCCGGAAACGGGCATTGCTGTTGATTCACGCATCATTAATGTCAGTCAGTTGGGTAGACCTTAGCCGCTTTCGCGCCTGCAGTGTTAGTAATTTAAGCTTGTTTTTGCGCTTTTGCCGGCGCGGCCGCAATCTGATTACGACCGTTATGCTTGGCGGTATAAAGCGCGGTGTCGGAACGCTCGATCAATTTGTCGAGTTCTTCACCCATAATATACTCGGCCACACCACCTGAAAGCGTTACTCGGCCAAGCGTATCGCCTGTATTTCGGTTAACCAGTTCTTTGGCCTGAACAACCTTGCGCAAAGAATCAGCAACCTTGATGCCGCCTTGCAATGTGGTCTGCGGCAAAATAATCGCAAACTCTTCACCGCCATAACGCGCAGCAACGTCACGTCCCTTAACACCGTCAATCAATGTCTGCGCTACCAGTCGCAAAACCTGATCACCGACTTGGTGGCCGTACGTATCGTTAAAGGACTTGAAATGGTCGATATCCAGTAAGATCAAACAGAAGGTCAGCTCTTCTTTGCCCGCTTCTTCGGCAATACGCATAAGTTCGGATTCAAACGCCTTACGGTTAGCCAGATTGGTCAAACCATCAGTCAATGCCTGCTGGCGCACAATCTCCAGATCACGCTGCAACTCCTGCATAACCATCGTGGAACGCTCTAACTCTTCTTCCAGCTTTTGATTATGCTGTAATACATTTTGAGTATTACCAATCACGCGTTCCAACGTGCTTTTCATCTCTTCCGGTGATGTCACATCGTTCAAAGAGCCCGAAGCATTCTGCAACACCTCGGCATATTCATGAGTCATTTCTTTAACAGTACCCACACTTGCCTTAACGCCCTGAATGGTTTCCTGAATCTGATCTCCGGCCTGACGCACGCGCTCGTTTTCTTTTGTCTCGCTCAAGAAACGCTGATGTATTTCACCGCAGCGGTCATCGGTAATTTTTTGCTTGTTCGCAATCAGAATATCAATCGCACGTACAACCTCTGTATTTGCCTCGGCATAATACACGTACCAAAGCTCGAAATTCTGCGGCACAAGCGACAGACCTTCTTGGTGAATCCGCTCTAGCGCTTCACTGGCATATTCATCAGCTTTTTCTTTGGAATGGGAATACTGCACGGGTTTAAAATATCGTCCTTAATTTTATAAAGTGTAACAAGCACATTTAATACGACAAAGTAAATATATTAGTCAGGTAATAAAAAATCGTTTATTTCCTCTGGTTTATCGATGAGTTCGAATAATTCAGAAGGGTCACTATACATAAACTGCTCTTGATGACAATGTTCAAACTGCTTAAACAACGCACCCCAAAAACCATAACTATTTAATATTATTACGGGTTTTTGATGCAATCGGATCTGTTTCCACGTCAAAATTTCAAAAAGCTCGGCCAGTGTGCCCAAACCGCCGGGCAGCACTAAAAACGCATCCGATAAATCGGCCATTTTCCTCTGCCTTTGGTGCATATCTTCGGTTACATGGAGTTCTGTCAGACCCTGATGCGCACGCTCCTGACCGGACAGCACCTCGGGAATCACACCGACGGCTTCTCCGCCATCGGCAAGTACCGCATCCGCGACAACACCCATAACACCGCCCGACGCACCGCCATAAACAAGCCGGACTCCGGCCGAGGCGATAATATGCCCAACGGTTTTACCCAAATCATAATATTTTTGATCTAAATTCGAAGAAGACGCACAGAAAACACAGAGCGTCCTGATTGGTGGTGCGCCTTTAGTCTGCTCTGACAAAGCTTTCACCATCCCAGATGATTGTAATTGGCACGCAGCCACCATCGGCGCTGCTTTTCTGACGCGTCACGACAAGCTTTTGGCTACAGGCAAGAGCTTCCTCCTCAACCACAACGTCCGCCTCCTCCTCGACCGCTTCGGCTTCTTCATCTATGACAGATTCTTCGGTAACCTCTGGCACGTCTTCAAAACTGAACTTTGCAAGGTTGCTACATTTTGCCGCAACCTCTCCGTCTTCTTGCGGCAGTGCGGACAGAGTTATCAGCACATTCCGCGGCTTACCTGTTTGCGGATTTTCGGATATCGCAACGACATTCTCATAGGCGTCTATATCGGCGTTGTACAAAATTCCTGACATTGCATATTCATCAACATCATCACAATCCAGATCACCATTCACCGAACCGCCATAGTGCCAATACACATCCTGATAATCTTCGGATAATGCATTAATCCAACGCGGATTTTGTCCGGGTGACACTTCACCCAAAGCCGCTGTACCGCTCTGATTGGCGATTGTCTTCTGTAAAGCCGTCACCCGTTCCTTGGTTAAACGGGCAATACATTTCAGTCCCTCAAGACGACGCAACGTCTCATTTTCAATCGATTCAATTTCCGCATCACATTCCTGATCGCGGTATTCGATCCATAAATTCTGAAGCTCTTCGGCTTCTTCAAGCTCTTCGATGGTTTTTTTTGCACCAAGCGTTTTATAAACAATATTCAGCTTATCTTGCGCTTGCTCGAGATTTTGATTCACACATCGCATGACATCGGCGGAAGAACTCGCCTTGTCACAGTCTTCCGCCCCCACTGCATGCGCAAAAGGGAAAACAGATAAACAGGAAAAGAATAAAGCAAAGACGCGTAAACGCATTTATGTCGTATCAATGTGTTTTAGGTTTCTAAAACAGATATATCAGAAGTGAGGATTAAATAAAGGAAAGTTTATAAGCTTAGCCCATAAGGCCTGCACCGACATTCATCGCAAGCAGTCTTTCATCAGGCTCATTTGAAAAGCCGCCCTCTGGTGTATCGCGTACATCGGCGCCACCAACAATAAGAGCGTATCTTTCAGCAGGATCAGGAAGAACAGCTACATTGATACGCATAAGAGCCGTTTCATCAGCTCTCATACCACCGGAACCCGCTGCTAAACCATCGGATACCAAGCTCAGACGCGTGTCTGCTTCTTGTTCGATTACATCTAGCGATGCTTCTGTACCGGCTGCTTCCGCAAGCGCAAGCACAGCTTCATCAACATTTCTTTCGCGGCCGTGATGACCAGCTGCATTTTTGAGATGCTCTTCATGCGCCATAAACTGGTCCCATTCAGGCTGATCTTCCGCCGGGAGTAAAGCTTGCTTGAAGAACTGCACAAGCTCGGCATCTTCCATATCGATGAGCATCTTTTCATTAAAATTATTGGCAATGGCTGGCGGTGCCGTCACTTCGTCCGTCAAAGGATCGCGCGCAGGTGTCAAAAGCGTGCGCATCTGATCTGCAAGCTTTGCCTCTTGCTCGTCAGTAAGCTTCCCGACAATCGCACGAATATCATTCATACCATCAGCAAGATTCATGGCCGTAGCAACAGCGCCCATACCTGTCTTGGCCATGGTTGCATCACCGACAATATCAATCATTTCTGTTTTTTGAATATTTTGAAAACTGGCATCTGCCGCACGGTCACCGTAATTCAAAGTTTCCGCACCCGCTGAAAGCGCTTCACGGATCGGCTTTTGCATATCTTCAACGGCAGTTTTGAAAGCGGCCTTGCGGTCCTGCATTGTCTCTTGCTTCGCGCCAACTGTCGCTGATGCTTCAACATTCACACCTGCGTTGGCGCCATGCTGATCGGCTCCGACCGCGGCGGGCATTTCTCTAGTAAAATCTGTTCCTGTGAGAGCTGTAACGACAGTTACAGGTTGTCCGGCGCTCATAAGTGCTTCAAGACCGCCTGCAGCTTGATCCAGAACGGTTCTGTTCCCCGCGCTCACGCCAAATGTCTGCGCAGCTTGTTGCGTAGGATCTACAGTATACCCATATGCACCTGGAGTAGTATTCACGTCACACCCTTATATTTTTGTTACTATAAGTATATGAGCTACTTATTAATTTTTGGTTACCAAACCAGTATTGCCCTTTATTTTCAGAGCTTTGTTTCGCATTCAAAAAATCAAACATACGCAAACCTTGTGGGAGTATGTGATTTATATATGGTAAATCAGGACGTTACAAGAAAATTATGTGAATGCTGCCCTGCGGTAGCTTAAAGCTTCTGCGACGTGTATTTTGCCAATTTTTTCAATATTTTGGCCTGTTCGCGCCGATTCCAGATCGGCAATCGTGCGCGCGACACGAATAATCCGGTAATAACCGCGCGCCGATAGTTTCGTAGTTTGCATCGATTTTTCCAATAGTTCCTGCGCATTCGCATCGAAAGTTCCGATCTTCTCCAGAACCTCACCTTCCGCAAGCGCATTCACTACATAAGCGACATTCTGCGCCGAAAAACGCTCGTTTTGGATCTGGCGGGCGGCCATGACGCGCGCGGCGACATCAGCAGACGATTCGCCGGACGGCGCATTCAAATCCGAAACTTCGACTGCCGGCACATCCACCTGCAAATCCATACGGTCCAGCATCGGCCCTGAAATCTTCGCCTGATAATCCGCTCCGCAGCGCGGCGCTTTCGTGCATTCCAGATCGGGATCACCCAAATGCCCACATTGGCACGGGTTCATCGCCGCAATAAGTTGGAAATTCGCGGGAAAACGCACATGACTGTTCACGCGCGAGACAAGCGCTTGCTTAGTTTCCAGAGGTTGGCGCAGTGATTCGAGCGTGCCGCGAGCAAATTCGGGCAATTCATCTAAAAACAATACGCCATTATGCGCGAGACTTATCTCCCCCGGCTTCACCCGTTGGCCGCCACCAATCAAGGCCGGCAAAGATGCCGAATGATGCGGATCGCGAAAAGGACGGTGTTTCAGCAAACCCCCATCGGGCAGCGACCCCGCTAACGAATGGATCATCGAAACTTCCAACGCCTCACGCGGGCTCAGCGGCGGCAATATACCGGGCATGCAAGACGCCAGCATCGATTTTCCCGAACCGGGCGGCCCGATCATCAACAAATTATGCCCACCTGCGGCCGATATTTCTAACGCACGTTTGGCGCTTTCCTGCCCCTTAACAGCCGCAAGATCGGGCAACATCCGACCATCCTCATCCGTCAGCCGCGCTTCAGAGCGATTCATAACCTGGGTGCCTTTAATATGATTAATCAGCTGCAATAGATCGTTAGGCGCAAGAATATCCAGATCCCCCGCCCACGCCGCCTCCCCGCCGCAATCATGCGGACAGATCAAGCTATTGTCATTCGCGCTCGCATGCATCGCCGCAGGCAAGATCCCCGTCACCGCGCGTATCGACGCATCAAGTGACAACTCACCAAGCACGACGCAGCTTTCCAACTCTTCTTTCGGAATAACCTCCATCGCCGCCAACAACCCCAGCGCGATCGGAAGATCGAAATGGCTGCCCTCTTTCGCCAGATCAGCGGGCGCCATATTGACCGTAAGTCTTTTCGTGGGAAGCGCAATCCCCAGCGCATGCAGAGCGGCACGCACGCGCTCCTTACTCTCCGCTACGGCTTTATCGGGAAGGCCGACAATGGTGAAAGCAGGTAAGCCGTTACTAATTTGTACCTGCACGTCGACAGGCTGAACGTCTATGCCCTGAAACGCGACTGTATTAATCCGCGCGACCATTAAAAATCTCTCCCCAAAACAAAGCCTATAGTTGTCTTATGACACAGAAAATTAAAAAAAACTATGCCGTTAACGTGCCCTTAACTTTTAGGGCTTAATACGGAAGATGTAGCGCACGAAAACAACAACAAGAACCGCGCAACACTATGGAAAACCAAGGCTTTTACGTAACAAGCCAACACGAAAGAAAGAGTATAGAAGGTGAAAAAGATGTTGAGTGATAGAGATCTGGCAAGACTGACAAATCGTCTGCAAATCCCCCTGATTGTACAAGATATTCAAAGCGGCCGCGGCATGCTGAGCCCTGATGTAGAATTTGGCCTACATGAAGTGCTAAGCGATTACCAACCTGACGCTGCCCTGCTCTGTATTGCATTGAGCGCGCGTAAAATCGCTGCTGCCAATATTGAAATTGCACCGACAATGGCCATCATGAAAATGGAAGCCGACCGCATTCTCGCGGATTATGCCGAGCTCTGGATGAGCCACGCATCTTTCCGCCCGATCCATAATGATGATCTATTCGAGACGTTGGAAAATATCCCCGAAGACCTCGAGGCAATGAGTGAATTATTGGAGATTAACACCGCCGCTTTGCGTGAAAAAGACGAAGATGTTGCGGGCCTGTGTGAAATCCTCGCCGTTCAAGCAAAAGCGCATGTAATCGTAGCCGAGACATTCATCGAAGTTCTGGATCAAGCCAGCGATGTTGATGATGCACTACCATTCGCGGACGCGATGCCTGTCGGGTCGAATGACAACGTCATCATGTTCCCGGGAACATATGCAAATTAAACAGAATTTATAAGACTTCCTCCTAGCGAAAACGGACTTTCTTTGCGAAGGTCCGTTTTTCACATCTAGGCGGCTTTCATCACCATAGGGCCGACCTTCGCGCCGCCCAGAAGGTGAATGTGGAAATGCGGTACTTCCTGACCGCCGTGATCGCCTGTATTGGCGATTGTACGAAAACCGTTTTCAAGCAATCCCGCATCCGCGGCAACTTTTGATACGGCCTTGTAGAAACCGGCAACGTCTTCAGCCGGCGCATTAGCCCCGAAATCGTCAATCGATACATACGCACCCGTCGGAATCACAAGGATATGTGTCGGCGCCTGCGGACTAATATCATGAAAAGCCAATGCATATTCATCCCTGTAAACCTCATTACATGGAATTTCTCCGCGTAGAATTTTGGCGAAAATATTCTGGTCATCATATGCGTATGTCTGGGCCATAACTAAAAAAGTCCTTTTCTTCGGGATTTGATGCTCCTATATAAAACACATGTTTTTAACCATGCTCAAATCAAAACTGCACCGCGCGACAGTCACGCAAAGCGACTTGCATTACGAAGGGTCGATCACGATTGACCGTGACTTGATGGATGTCGGCGAGATCTTGCCGTATGAACAGGTTGATGTCTTGAACATCAATAACGGCGAGCGCTTCACGACCTATGCAATTGAAGGCGAACGCGGCAGCGGGATTATCGGGATTAACGGTGCGGCTGCACGTTTGGTACAGGAAGGCGATCTGGTAATCATCTGTGCCTATACCCAAATCGAAAAAGAAAAATCCCGCAACTACAACCCGACGGTTGTTCTGCTCGACGAAAACAATCAGCCCAAAGCGGC
>CAZLTT010000031.1:10391-20311 GCA_964562515.1 uncultured Micavibrio sp. | reverse complement strand
GGCATCTATGTTTATAAGCGCAGCGAGGATAAAAAGCTTATCAATTCGTCAGGGATAATCCACTGGTCGACGCCAAGTCTGTCCAAAAAAATAGAAAATCTTTGGCTCTGCCTCTTTTCTGCGCATCAAAACACTGTATATTCGCTATCAAAGCTTTAACTGAATGGCCCCGATGAGCGATCAGAATACTACAGACCCGCGTTTAACCGACAGCAACCCCTTTACCCGCCCGATAGAACTGGGCGTGAAACGCGTGGCAAAGGCCGCGAACGTATTCCTTCATATGGAAGCCTCCGGCGGTATTCTTCTGGGGATTATGGCGCTAATCGCTGTCGTTATCGCGAACAGCCCGCTTTACGAAATTTATGACCACATCCTGCACGAAATCTATTTCCGCATAGGGTTTGACGATGTAGGCGGCAGCTTTGATTACGAGATCAAAAAATCGCTGCTGCACTGGATTAACGACGGCTTTATGGCGATTTTCTTCTTCCTCGTAGGTTTGGAGATCAAGCGCGAGATTAAATCGGGAGAACTCTCGACGCGCTCCCGCGCTATATTGCCTGCCATTGCCGCTGTCGGCGGTATGGTCGTTCCCGCGCTGATCTACTGGTACACCAACATTGATACGCCTGAAAATATGGCGGGTTGGGCAATTCCCGCTGCGACCGATATTGCTTTTGCGCTAGGTGTGCTCAGCTTGCTCGGCACGCGCGCTCCCGTCCGTTTGAAAATCTTGTTAACCGCGATTGCTGTTATTGACGATTTGGGCGCGATCCTGATTATCGCTGTATTCTATACCAGTAATCTCGATCTGGAGCCTCTATACTTCGCAGCAGCCGCGCTTGTAGGGTTGTTCTTGCTGAATGCGCGTTGTGAGGTTCGAACCGCGCCATATGTTATCCTTGGTATTATCCTCTGGATGGCGGTTCTGAAATCCGGTGTGCATGCCACACTCGCAGGGGTCGCAACGGCATTCTTCATTCCTGTGCAATGTAAGAAAAACCCCGACATTACACCGTGTAAGAACCTCGAACATGCGCTTCACCCTTGGGTGTCCTTCATCATTCTTCCTATCTTCGCATTTGCCAATGCGGGTGTGCCGTTCAAAGGCATGGGCCTGCACTCATTTGGCGACCCGACGACGCTCGGTATCATTCTGGGTCTCGTGCTCGGTAAGCAAGTCGGTATTTTTGCGACATTGTGGTTAACCATCAAGACTGGACTTTCGCCTAAACCGACCGGCACAACATGGCTACATCTGTATGGTGTCGCCGCGCTGTGTGGTATCGGATTTACAATGTCGCTCTTTATTGGCGGCCTGGCATTTGCAGATATCGAGCATCAGGCATCCATTCGCTTGGGCGTGCTGACCGGCTCGATTATCTCTGCAATCGTCGGCTACTGTATCCTTTACTTCGCGCCGTCTCCGGATCGTCCGGAACAGCCTAAAGAAGCCGTAGAAGCATCTTAAACCTCTCATTTACGCTGAATCGGTCATGGATTTTAACCGTGAGCGTGATATCCTTGTGCCTGCACGAAATTCATCGGTTTAACAAGGATTAGGAAATCATGAGCAAAACCCCCATTACCATTGCTAAAGGCGACGGCATCGGTCCGGCCATTATGGACGCTACGTTGGAAATTCTGGATGCATCCGGCGCGGCACTTGATATCGAAGAAATCGAAATCGGTAAGGCTGTATATGAGCGCGGCGCTTCAAATGGTATTGAACAGGAATCATGGGAGTCCTTGCGCCGAACCAAGGTGTTTCTAAAGGCACCGATCACAACCCCCCAAGGCGGCGGTTTCAAATCCTTGAACGTTACGGTCCGCAAAAGCCTTGGCTTGTTTGCCAATGTGCGCCCGTGCGTGTCCTACCATCCTTTTATCAAAACAAATCACCCCGATATGGACCTCGTGATTATCCGTGAGAACGAAGAAGATCTCTATGGCGGTATCGAATACCGTCAATCGCGCGATGTTATGGCGTCTCTCAAGCTGATCTCCCGTCCGGGCACGGAGCGTATTGTGCGTTACGCATTTGAATACGCGAAAGCCAATGGGCGTAAAAAAGTGACCTGTATGTCCAAAGACAACATCATGAAAATCTCGGATGGTCTGTTCCACCGTGTCTTCGATGAAATCGGTGAGGAATATCCCGACATTGAGCAGGACCACATGATTATTGATATCGGTGCGGCAAAGGTTGCCAACCACCCCAATATGTTCGACGTGATTGTCCTGCCCAACCTTTACGGAGACATCGTTTCCGATATTGCCGCCGAAGTAACAGGTTCTGTCGGTCTGGGCGGTTCATCCAACATCGGTATGGATTTCGGCATGTTCGAGGCCGTCCACGGTTCCGCCCCTGATATTGCGGGGCAGGGAATTGCTAATCCGTCGGGGCTTATCCTCGGTGCGGTCATGATGCTTGTACATATCGGGCAGGGCGATGCGGCCTCCAAAGTGCATAACGCGTGGCTGAGAACAATCGAAGACGGTATCCATACAGGCGAGATTTTCCGTGACGGCGTGTCGAAGGAAAAAGTCGGCACTGACGGTTTTACAAAGGCCGTGATCGAACGTTTAGGCGCAGCGCCGGAAAACATGGCTGCCAAAGCTTACCCGAATATCGCGGGCGGTATTCAATTGCCGCCGCTCAAACCATCCGTTGAAGTATCGAAAAAGCGCGTAGGCGTTGATTTGAACCTGAACTGGGATGGCAGCGTCGATGAGTTGGCAAGCAAGGTAAATGCCTGCGTAAATGACAATTTGAAGCTTCATATCATCTCAAACCGCGGCACAAAGGTCTGGCCGGATGGCCAGCCTGAAACATTTTGTGCGGATAACTGGCGTTTGCGTTTTCTGGCCGATGACGGCGCAGGCGTAAAGACATCGCAGGTTATAGCGTTGCTGCAGCGCATGAATGAGGCTGACCTTAACTTTACGAAATCGGTTATGCTCCATGATTTTGACGGTCAACCCGGATATACTGTCGCACAAGGCGAATAAAAACGGTATAATATCTCTATGGGGTGGATTTTTCCGAAAACCGTAAAGCTTTTGCTTTTGTTCATTCTTTTGGGGCTGTTTCAGTCGAACGCAGCGCATGCGCAATCGTCATATAAGGCGCAGCCCGAAACCCTTCCGTACGTCATTATGGATCCGCGGCATGAACCGGTGTTCAAGCAGACAAAGTTCTTGAAGCTCGATCCGCCAAAGACGCTGAGAGAGCGGATTGAAAGAATGACACACGGTATGAATGTCGACCTCCCGCCCGAATATGATTATTACGGTCATGACATCCGCAGATTTATGGCGCGTATTTGTAATCCGAAAGTTCTGGCGTCCCGCCGCAACGTGCAAGGGCAAATCCAGAATATTCAGGTCGCGCAAAAAATCGCCAATGAGTGGCAACGTCATCATATGCAAGAGGCGCGTGAGATTGAGGCGTTGATCGAAGAGACAAACGCATCTTCAGCGGTCAGAAGCCTGTACAAAACGCAAAAAGCGACGGCGGATGCATTCTTTGTCGAGCTCACCAGTTGGATTAAGAATAACCGCGGCATGATGCAGTATCTTGTCGATGCGGGCGATCGTGCCTACACGTTTCAGGACGGCGTATTCCGTTTCAGAAATTATGAGAAGTTCCAGAAGTTCAAGCCGTTGTTCGAGGCCCGTGAAAGATCTTTGATCATCATGCAGAACTACACGCCGTTCCGTTTGATGGCGTATTAATCGCGCAGATTAAGCGGCGGCTTTCGCGGCCTCAATCGTATTTTTCAACAAACATGCAATCGTCATAGGGCCGACACCGCCCGGAACGGGCGTTATTGCTGCGGCGGTGTCTTTGGCTTCTTCGAAAGCAACATCACCACAAAGCTTACCGTCATCCTTACGGTTAATGCCGACATCAATCACAACCGCACCGGGTTTGATCCAGCTGCCCTTAACCATCTCCGGACGGCCAACGGCGGCGACCAGAATATCGGCTTGCTTGCAAACCTCTTCCAGATTTTGGGTGCGGGAATGCGCAGTCGTAACGGTGCAGTTTTCAGCGAGCAAAAGCTGCGCCATCGGCTTGCCGAACAGCAATGAACGCCCGATCACAACGGCGTTCTTACCGGACAGGTTGGGCATAACATCCTTGATCAGCATCAGTGATCCCTGCGGCGTGCAGGGGACGAGGCCGGATGTGTCACCGGCAACCAGTTTCCCTTGATTAACGAAGGACAAACCATCGACATCCTTGGCTGGGCTAATCGATTGAACCAGTGCATCGGAATCCAGATGGTCGGGAACCGGTAATTGCAACAAGATACCGTGAACACCCGTATCTTCATTCAACTTATCGATTGTGGACTGTACATCTTCTTGTGACGCATCGGCGGGCAATACATGTTCGAAACTTGTAATGCCGCAAGATTGGCAAGCCTTGATCTTGTTGCGGACATAAACCTGACTGGCGGGGTCTTCTCCGACCAAAATCACAGCCAATCCGGGGGTAACGTTTAAGGCATCGACCTGTGCGGAAAGCTCCGCTCTCAAATTCGCCGCAAAGGCTTTACCGTCAATAATCTGGGCGCTCATACCGTTTTATTCTTCCTATAGACTAACCAAAAACCCGATCAGGTAGTATCTGATGATGGACAACCCAAGCAATACGATAATGGGTGTAATGTCGATACCGCCGATAGGGGGGATGTATTTGCGTAAAGGTTTATAAACCGGATCGGTTGCTTTTTTGAGCAACTTAACAAGGTTTTGCGCTTGTTCGTTCTTGGTGTTGATGACGTCAAAGATCATCAGCCAGTTCACCGCGACTTGCGCGATGATGATGAATACATAAATGTCAAAGGCCAGATTGACCAGATAAACCAACATACCCATAGCCATTTCCTTGTTAAATCAGGGGTTTCTTCACGCTTTGTTCATGAACCTGATATACTATTAGAAGATGTTTCACAAGTGGGGGCTTGTTTTCCGTGTTACCTCTTGACCCATTGACGACGGGATCGCTGATTATTATGGCTGCGAGCGCACAACCTGTGTGCCAGATGCCGCAACCTGCTGATATTGCAATTATACCGCGGACAGCCAAGCTTGTGGTTGATACCTCCGCAACCAGACAAGAGATATCAGGCCAGTCAATCGACACCATCAATCCGTATAGTTACAACAAAGTGACCCATACCAATGGCTTTATGCAGGGGCAGCTGAAGGTCGAATCCCGAATTAAGCTGGATTTTTCGCAAATCCCGCAAAGCAGCGCGTTTTGCGTCTGGTATGAAAAGGTTGAAATTGTCATCGACATTACGCCGCGCATCGTGATCGCTTCGGAGGTCGCGGCCGATAAATGTAAATATGACGCGGTCCTGACCCATGAGAAAAAGCATGTCGAAACAGACCGCGTGCTGATCAATAAATTTGCCAAGACTGTCGGGCATAAGGTTTTCGAAGGATTGCAGCAGCGCGGCTTTGTGGCTGGTCCGGTGCGGGCACAGGATGTTGAGCAAATTGCCGCCCGCATGCGGACAACGGTCAATCAACTCGTGGATTTCGAATATAAGAAATTTGATATTGAGCGCGCAGAGGCACAGCAAAATATCGATACCTTAAAAGAATATGAGTATGTGCAGTCAAAATGCGCGAGCTTTAACGCCCCCGTAGGCGCCAACCGCTCCTCAAATGACTAGGCCGCGGCCAGCGCCGTCTCCAGATCACTCAACAAATCATCGATATGTTCGATACCGACTGACAAACGGAGCAGGTTATCCGTCACGCCCGCCTTTGCGCGGGCTTCTGCACCCATTGAAACATGCGTCATGCTGGCAGGGTGATTGATCAAACTTTCCGTCCCGCCCAAAGATTGCGCCAAAGAGAACGTGTCTAAAGCGTTCAAAAAGGCGGATAGATCACCTTTAAGCTCAAAGCTGAGCATCGCGCCGAAACCGTCTTGTTGCTTCTTGGCGATCTCGTGCCCTGTATGGCTTTTCAGCCCCGGATAGAAAACGGTTTCGACTTTGTCATGCGCATCCAGAAACGCCGCAACCTTCTCACAGTTCTCCTGTGCACGGGTCATGCGGACTTCTAATGTGCGCAATCCGCGCAAAGTCATATAGGCATCAAACGGAGCACCAATCGTGCCCAACGAATTGTTCCATAAATGCAAATCCGCGAGCAGTTGCTCGTCATCTTTTACGATGACCGCACCGCCGACAACGTCGCTATGACCGTTGAGGAATTTCGTTGTCGAGTGGTAGGCGATATCCGCACCCAGATCGAGGCAGCGTTGCAGCATCGGCGACAGGAACGTGTTGTCACAGACCAGCAAGCCGCCCGCGTCATGCGTGCGCTTGGCGATGTCCGCTATATCCGCAATCCGCATCACGGGATTGCTCGGCGTTTCGACGATCACCATCTTCGGCTTTTCTGCGAACGCCTCGTCCAAGGCCGCACTGTCATAGGTGTCGATGAATTTCAGTTTGAAGTGCTTTTTCTCCGCGAGAGCTCGGAGCAACCAGTACGAACGTCCGTAACAATCATATGGTGCGAAGACAAGGTCTTCCGGTCCGAGCAAATGCAGGATCAGCGTTAACGCGCCCATGCCCGAAGATGTCACGGCGCAACCAATACCGCCTTCCAATTCGCTCAACGCATTTGAAAGCTCATCGCGGGTTGGGTTGCGGGTACGGGAGTATTCGTAATTGCCACGTTTATCCAAACCGTCAATCTGGAATGTGGAGGACAGATATAGCGGCGGCATCACCGACCCATATGCGGGGTCTGTGCCTACACCGGCTCTGACAATTGATGTTCTGCGTCTCTTGCTCATGCGTAAGTATTAAAGCGAGCATGATACGGGCGTCAATGAGATATTGTATGGAAAGCCAAGTCTTAACCGACTTTAGGAAGGTTAAACCTCTGGAAATGTAAAAGCCGCTGCGGTGGTAAGGCGCAGCGGCGTTATAATTACGGTAGTGAGCAAATAGACGGTAGAGGTAAAGAATTCTGAATTCGACCTGTGTGTCTATATTCTTATTATCGAATGTAAATGTGGCAAAATAATGCCCGAATTGGGTCATTTTCACGAATTTTCATAAACATTTGAAATTTAACAAACTTTTACCATTTTATGAGGTATTATAAGCATGGTATGCTGCACTGCATGTCACTTTTTCAAGTCAAAAAAGGGTAAAAACAATGAAATTAGGCCAAGATTCTCTCGGAACAAAAAAGACACTTTCTGTCGATGGTAAGGATTACACGTATTACAGTCTGAGCGCGGCATCCGAGAAGATAGGCGATGTGTCCAGATTGCCCTACACATTGAAGGTTTTGCTCGAAAACCTGCTGCGATTCGAAGACGGCCGCACAGTCACAACCGAAGACGTGCAGGCATTGGCCGACTGGTTGAAAAATAAACGCTCCGATCATGAAATTGCATATCGTCCCGCCCGTGTCCTAATGCAGGACTTTACAGGCGTGCCCGCGGTTGTTGATTTGGCCGCGATGCGTGAGGCGATGAAGTCGCTCGGCGGTGACCCGCAAAAGATTAACCCTGTTGTGCCAGTCGATCTGGTTATTGACCATTCTGTTATGGTGGATGAATTCGGAACGCCTTCCGCGTTTCAGGCCAACGTTGAAAAAGAATTTGAAAGAAACGGTGAGCGTTATGAGTTTCTGAAATGGGGGCAGGGTGCGTTCAAGAACTTCCGCGTTGTTCCGCCGGGGACAGGAATTTGCCACCAGGTGAATTTGGAATATCTCGCCCAGACGGTCTGGGAAAATGACGGCGTTCTGTATCCTGATACGCTCGTTGGTACCGACTCGCACACAACCATGGTTAACGGCTTGTCCGTTCTGGGGTGGGGTGTCGGCGGTATCGAAGCCGAAGCCGCCATGCTTGGTCAACCGATCTCAATGCTGATCCCTGAAGTTATCGGCTTCAAGATTACCGGTAAGATGAAAGAAGGCACGACGGCGACTGACCTCGTGCTGACGGTCACTAACATGCTGCGTGAAAAAGGCGTGGTCGGTAAATTCGTTGAATTCTATGGTCCGGGTCTGGATCACCTGACACTGCCGGATCAGGCAACGCTCGGTAATATGGCACCTGAATTCGGTTCTACTTGTGGCTTCTTCCCGATTGATGAAGAGACGCTCAACTATTTGCGCTTTACTGGCCGCGACGAACACCGCGTGAAAATCGTCGAGGCCTACGCGAAGGAGCAGGGCATGTGGCGTGATTCCAACACGCCTGACCCTGAATTTACAGATACGCTGGAATTGGATCTGGCCGATGTTGAACCATCGATTGCCGGGCCGAAACGTCCGCAGGACAAGATCCTTCTCTCTGACGCCGCGAGCGCGTTCAAAACCCACCTTGCCAGCACTTTGGGCGAAGACCCTGTCGGCAAGGAAGGTGCGATGATGGCCGAAGGCGGCATGATGAATGGCGATGAATCCCAAAGTGACATGGATAAGAGCATGCCTGTCGATGGGGAGGATTACACAATCGACCAAGGACATGTTGTCATTGCTGCGATTACATCTTGCACGAATACATCCAACCCCGCCGTGATGATCGGCGCAGGTCTGGTAGCGCGTAAGGCGCGTGAAAAGGGCTTGCAGGTCAAACCGTGGGTCAAAACATCCCTCGCGCCCGGCTCCCAAGTCGTGACCGAATATCTCGATAAAGCCGGTCTGACCGAAGATCTGAACGCACTTGGTTTTAATACTGTTGGCTACGGTTGTACGACCTGTATCGGTAACTCCGGACCTCTTCCTGCGCCGATTTCCAAAGCGGTCAATGACGGTGATTTGAATGTGACATCGGTCCTATCGGGTAACCGTAACTTCGAAGGCCGTATTTCGCAGGACATCAAGTCTAACTATCTGGCATCTCCTCCATTGGTTGTTGCCTACGCGCTTGCAGGTTCGATGAAAATGAATTTGTTCGAAGAGCCATTGGGGCAGGATAAAGACGGCAATGATGTCTTCATGAAAGATATCTGGCCGACCAACGCGGAAATTCAGGAACTGATCCGTGAATCTCTGACGTCTGAAATGTTTAAATCCCGCTATGCCGACGTGTTTAAAGGCACGAAGGAATGGCAGGCCATCGGCGGCGCGGCATCCGGTGAAACCTATGACTGGCAGGACAGCTCGACATATATTCAAAACCCGCCATTCTTCGAAGGGATGGGCATGAAGCCGGACGATCTGGACAATGTCGAGGGCGCACGCCCATTGGCTATTCTGGGTGACTCTGTCACAACCGACCATATCTCTCCTGCGGGGGCGTTCCGCGCAGAGCATCCGGCGGGGCAGTATCTGGTTGAACGTCAGGTCAGTCCGAAAGACTTTAACTCCTACGGCTCCCGCCGTGGTAATGACCGCGTTATGACGCGCGGAACATTCGCCAATATCCGTATCCGTAATGAAATGGTACCGGGTACCGAGGGCGGCTACACCAAACATATTCCGTCGGGCGAAGAGATGAGTATCTATGACGCCGCGATGAAATATAAGGAGTCCGGAACACAATTGGTCGTGATTGCGGGTAAGGAATACGGAACGGGTTCGTCCCGTGACTGGGCCGCAAAGGGAACACGTCTGCTTGGTGTGAAAGCTGTTGTCGCCGAAAGTTATGAGCGCATCCACCGGTCGAACCTGATCGGAATGGGCGTTCTACCTCTGCAGTTCAAAGACGGCGTATCTCGTGAGACGCTCGGGCTGACGGGTGAGGAGACATTCGATATCAAAGGGATCGAGGGCGGCCTGAAGCCGAAGCAGGATGTTCATATGACTGTTCATTATCCGGATGGAAAGACCGAAGAGGTCACATTGCTCTGTCGTTTGGATACGTTGGATGAGGTTGAGTACTACGTCAATGACGGTATTCTGCACTACGT
>CAZLTT010000031.1:1969-10291 GCA_964562515.1 uncultured Micavibrio sp. | reverse complement strand
TGGATACGTTGGATGAGGTTGAGTACTACGTCAATGACGGTATTCTGCACTACGTCCTGCGGAACATGGCCGCATAGGTAAACCTAGCTGATATAGTCGCTATCTTCGGGCGGTTCGAGCGTTCTATGGCCGAACGCTTCCGCCTCACTGACCAGCTTGTCGAAATTCGGCTTTTCGGGCCTGTAGCGCACATCATAGATCGTCTGTAAATTTCCGATTTCTGTCGCGAGTTGCTCCAGTCTGGCGCGCCCTTCACGGGTTTGTTGGTGTTCCGGCGTCAAACGCTTGAATATACCCATACGCAGCTTTTCGTTGCTCATTCCAACCTGAAACGCGAGCTGCACCCCTTCCAGAAACGAAGCGGCACCCTCAAGGCTTTGCGAGATATCGAGCGAACCGTGCTCAAGCCTGGGCTTGATGGAGAAGCTGAATGTTGTCGTTTTAGAAGAGCTGCGCAATATCACCCCGATCCGTGCTTCGTTATTTTCGATCTGCACGTTCAAGGCCACGTTGCCGTCATATTCCAGAGCGATCGGCTTGCCGGATTGTTTGAGGAGTTCCTGCGCCATCGGGATCGCATAGTCATAGGCGTTGGTATTGCCGAAGTCACATTTTTCAATCATATCCAAAAACGGATGCACTTCGTTTTCAGGTGCGCGGAAGATGCGCTTGCCGTTGTGATAAACGGCGAGCCATCGCTGGTCGTTATGTTTGTATTCAAAATCGCTGATCGCTTTTTGCCAACAATCCACCCAGTTAAAGAAACCGCGTGCGGCGATCGGACCGTTTTCTCCATACTCCTTGACGATCTGTGCCGCCATATTCACAACGCAATGCATGTTTTGCGCGCGCACGACATAGGTCTCGCGCATATCGTTTTGCGGGTTGATTAACTCGACTACCATACGGTTGCTCATCGCGATGGTCGCAGCATCTTTTCGATGCGCCATTTTGGGATCCGAAATGACGAATCTTTCTCTCAGTAAAGAGCTGTGGAATTCCTTCATGGGACGATAAACATGCTGTTATTGGATGTGAAACTCAGTCACATCAGTATAACACAGCGCATAAGCGCGGAGCGATAAAGATTTGGAGTACAGGTTTGAATTATGCCGGAACGAAAGCAGGGATCATCTCTAGAGATGTTCTTCTGCGGCGTGCATTGTTGAGCTTGTTGCTCAATGCGCCCAAAAGGTCTTTCAACATAAAGTGATTATATGCGGGTGAATGCTGTAAGCCTGTCTCCGAGCCCGCCGCTTGCCCGAAAATTAGCTTACACAGATTTTTGATTTGACCCTCTATTGTCTTAATCTCAAATTCCGCTTTTAGTACGGATTTATTGTTATTCATGTCACCCTCTATTATTTTTTATTAATAATAGGCGGGTGCGGTAAATATTTACTGAATTAACAACGGCATTTTATCTAATAAAAACAAAGTATTATTTGTCTTTTATTTGTCTAAAATTTTATCTATTTTAGAGTTTTGATTTTACAGAATATTTTTCTTGGTGGTGCGGCCTTTAGTGATTTAAAATTAAAGATATGCCAGTAGAAGATCGCCGAATTATCTTTGCACCCGATGAGGTGTATAACGCCCTTTACGCGCTATCAGTGCAAAAGGGCAAGACCACGCCGCCCCCGGGTGCGGTGAGGTTGGTCAGTGTGAACAAGAACAATCCCGCAGAAGTCATCATTAAATTGGAAGATATCGGGCGCCAAAGAGAAGAAACGGTAGAGTATTCGCGTGACTTTCTGGCTGCTTCCCTAATGGTGTTTTGCCGTGGGGCGGGCATACCTCTGCCGAAAAGCGCCAAAAAGTCAGTCATGATCAATGACGGGAAAGTAATTTTGCGAGTGGAAATTGGTTAAAGCGCTACTCTATGATGCGCTTTTCTTGGTCTGATACACATCAAACACATCGATAATCTCTAGAATTTGTTCGACTTCACGCTTGCACTGTAAGGCGTGTTGTTTGGTGGCGACCGGCATGTGAATATTGGAGGCCTCGAACATATCTCCCTTATACGGGATCATCAGGAACACAAATTTACCGCGGAAGAAAGCGGCGCTAAGAGGGGCGTTGTCGAAAATGTCTGCGGCCTCGGAAAGTTCTTTGAGCAAGCGTTCACCAATCAGAAGTTTCGCAGCCTCCGGATTGTCGGAATAGGCATGAAAACGATCCCAGTCTTCATTACCTGTTTTGACATCGACATCCTGTAGAGATTTCCATCGCGTTGTACGCCACTTTTTGATCATCTCGTCATCGGCGGTCAAAATCGTATGTCCTTCGATTATCCCTTGCGGGATTTCAAGCAAAACAAAGATGCCGTCAAAAATCGGTTCCAGATAAGCTTTTTTGTAAAGCAGGCGCGCTTCGGAGAATAAAACCTTCACGCCATGATACTTGCCCATAAAACAATCTTCAGCGCTGTAAACTTCATGCGGAGGGATTAGCCCCGTCTTCGAAATGATCTTCAGGCCAATCCCGCGTGTCGGGTGGAATTTAAAACCGCCAAGAGCTTTCGCAAGTTTTGGCAAGAAAACACTCTTATAGCTTTTCTTATAATCTTGCAGGATGCTGCCGGCCCATAGATGCAGAAACAAGGGTATAGCAACACCGAGCATCATCATGCCTGTTGCCTTGACCAGATCGACATCGACCATGAAATACCATCCGAAGGCCGATGCGCCGAGAATAACACTGATCAAGCCGACAGTAGAGGTAATGTGGCCGCGTGTGCGGTGACGCTTCATGAACGACATACGCATATTTTCGGCTTCGTTGATCAGGCGGTCGACCTGTTCTTCGAAATCATCCCCCAGATCCCGCTCGATATCGTTTTCGATCGGTGCGATCGGTTCAACAGGCTCATCGTCGGGGGTAATGGGTGCTTTATCATTCATGCTTTAAATTAAACACGCATTTGCTGTTAATGACAATCTTAAGCTGCGCTAATTTCATCATCCGCGAGTGGTTCATACCAGTCACGGATCATGCCCGCATCTTCGCGTGAAGGGTGGTTGAAGGGACGTTTGAGGCGGCCTTTGAAATATGTGCGCACAAGTTCTTGCCACGTTTCCTCGACATCTTTGTAGTGATGCGCGCACCATCCTTCAAACCAGACAGTACCCGCGCGAACATGCGTGATCTCGTCATCGTGAATAATCTGCAGGATATCGGCGGTTTTCTGATCGTCCTGTTTTTTCATTGCCGCGATCATGTTCGGCGTAACGTCGAGGCCACGTGCCTCCAATACCATCGGGACAATCGCAAGACGTGCCGCGAAATCATGCGCCGTTTTCTCAGATGCTTCCCACAACCCATCATGCGCGGGCAAGTCACCATAGGACGCATCCAGATCGTTTAAACGTTCCTCTAGCATCATGTGATGTTTGGCTTCGTCGTCCGCGACCTTGATCCAATCGTCATAGAATGCTTTGGGCAATGTAAACCCGCCCAGATCAAAGCGGCGTGCCATCACATCCCACGCCAGATCAATCGCGTTCAACTCGATATGTGCCAGAGCATGCAGCAATGCGATCTTGGATTTTCGGCTGCCGGCCTTTGCCCGTTTCGGCATTTCAGTCGGCGGCAAAAGTTTCGGGGTATCGGGACGGGCAGGGCGGTCGGGTAAATCAACGTCCCCGATATCGCTTATATGCCCGTCACGCCATTGTTGCGCATAGTCACGCGTCTTGGATGCCTTAAGGCGCGGCGAAGCCGTGCTCAGCACATCCAAAGCAGCGTCAGATAAAGTGGTCATCTAGGGTTTTAAAAGCGCACTTGCCGTAACGGTTAAGGCCACAGTGGTTTCACCGGCCGCCGCAACAGGACCGCCGCTGGACGATACAGCCATTGCACGGGTCTGGTATGGCTGAATACCGCCGTTGGAATTTTCGATATTGATATTGCGCAATTCGATTTGAGATTTGTTCAGAGCTTTGGCCGCACGTGATGCTTTTGATTGCAACTGAAGAAGTGCGGCTTCCATTAAATCGTCCTGAATTTTGCGGTTGTCTTCGGAGGACAGGATATAATTCATGTTTGATGTCACCATGCCGGCCTCTTGCATTGCATCGACAATGCGCAAAACCGCTTCGGCGTTTTTAGATTTTAAAGTGATTGTTTGCTGGCCGCTCCATTGTGTCCGGTCTTGCCCGCTAATTCTGTTTTCGTAAACGTGATAGCTCGATGTCTCGGCCTGCACATCATTTTCGCTTTCTGCAACTTTAAGCGCATCTGCAATTGTCTGGTTAATCTCTTTTTGAACACTGACCGGGTCCATGCCTTTTGAGATTTTCGACATTGTGGCGACAAGAACATTCTTCGTCACATCAAGGCTTTCCGTAGCGGAGAAGTTCACAACGACCTGACCGTCAGGCAAGCTGAGGTGATCGGGTGCGCACTGCGCGTTGGCATTGTTTGGAATAACCATAGCCAGAGAAACCAGTAAAACAGATAGGGTGCGCATTCATAATCTCCTTAAAGCTTAATATAACATCCAGAATAACATCCTTGTTATGAATGTATAGTTACGAAACTTGATTTAATTATGTAAATATAATATAAGTTTCGCCTATGACTGAACACTCTCAATACGCAATATATGTGACTGAGCAAAAAATGCAGGATACTTCCGGCGAGGAGCCTAAATTCTGGCATCATACTGCTCTGTGGCTTGTCCATGAAGAAAATGGCGAAGCCTCGGTCGTTCAGCAACTACATTTCAACGATTACAGTGATGATTTCTGGGGAGATGAGCTAGGCACCAGCAAAATGGTTCCCAATGTCAGAATGGGGCTGTGTAGCTCCCAAGACCCTGACAGTATGATGATGACGGCCGTTAAGCGCGGCAGCGAAGGCGAGATGCTGTCCTACTGGAATCACATGCTTGAATTCAGTGTAGATGTCCGTAAGAAAAACCTGCAATTTGATCTGCAGAATAGCCATTTGCCTCACGCCAATAATTGCCGTGCAGGCGTGATCGCCGCCGCAAAAACCATAGGTGTTGATTATGATGAGCGCCTGTATGCGGATGATGGCGGCACGTTAGGCTCAAGAATTACGCCGGGACGCGTTATGACGGCTATTGAGGTCGGTGCTGACAGTGTCGAACAAAAGTGGCTGGATAATGCAGCCTTGGTGAAAGCTCTACCTGCACCTTGGGACGTAAAGAAGCTACAGCAAACATCGGCTATTCATCGCGTTCCCCTTGGCGATGCCGGGCTGTAAAATTTCTTAACTACCGTGACATCTCCATAATTGCCTCAGCAATCTGCACACCTTCGCTTTCGGCCAGGCGCTCATGCAACTGTGCTTCGTAAGCGCGGCCAAGAGCTGCGGGTAAGACCCCTGATAAACGGTCAATTTCTAAAAATACGCGTGCCTCTTCGTACAGCATATGGTCTTCGCGAATAGTCTTACGTCTGAAGGCATCGGCGAGCATGAATTGTAAGGCATGTGTCGTTTCATGATGGTTGGTTTCCAACGTGAACTGCGCGTTAAACAGGAAGCTTCCTGTTCCGGTGTTGTGCCTTAGATAACCTCGTCTGTTCACAAAATCACCACGGAATCCACCGAAAGTCATGACGATGCGCCCGCCGACATTAAATGCGGGCGACGCGTGAAACCGATGCTGCACCGGCAATACATCTGCAACACCGCTCATGTAAGCGTGCTGATGCATGGTGGAGGTTTGTATCAATGCACGCTTTCGTTCGCTCATCGGTTGGGATCGCCATGAGCTGAATACTTTACGCAAGCCTGAATGCTCGCGCTTGCCGATTTCATTGAGAAAGACTGCGCGGCGTTTATCTTGCCATGCGCAAAAACGCTCTGATGCTTTGAAAGTGTTTTCAATAGTCATCAGGTTCAGGTGCTGTATTGATGGGCTGCCGGGTGACGCTTGATCGAACAGAGCATCGCGCACGGTTCCGATCAGGCGCAGCCGTGCGTGGACGGATGTGCCTTCGAGGTCGCGCTTGGTGATCGGACCCATGACGGCCCGCTCAAATAACTCCCTGTAGTTCTCCGGTACCTTGGCATTATCCATACGTGGTACCTCTTTTGTCGCGTGTGAGAAGCTATATTAGAGAAACCCTATATGTGAAAGCAAGAATTATTTGTTTTGCGGGCTCATATTGTACGATTGTTATGCGTTTTCGATGGTAAATGCATGATGGATATCAAGCCCGTCTAATGCTCCCATATACTCCTTCAGAGAAATTTTTCCGACGCATGGCGTAGCGCCCGTTTCGGCGAAATTCTGCTGCGCTATTTTTTGCGCCAATACGATTGAGGGGGTACAGGGAATATTCGGCCCGTGATTATTTTTCGCAATAATCGTGAACAGGCCGGTCTTATCGCCGCCCTTTAAGCGCATATGAAACGCGCTGTTCTCAGAACCGAACACATCAAACATATTCGATGCCGCCAACATAGGCTTGGCGATTTTTTGCAAGCCGTTAATCCCGAACCACCGTACAGGCCAAGACAACAACCACAGCCCGATATGAATAATCCCAATCTCCAACCCCGCGTAAAAACGGATGGTTTTTAACGACGGATATCGTTCGGGGAACACGGCAATATCCGGAATATTACAATTGCTCAGCCATCGTTTGCCGAGCTCCGGATAATGCTCGCGGTGCAATCCCTGCCAACCATAGATGTTTTGCATCCGTCCGTTGATTAACGTCGTAAACGGCTTGCCGACATAGCTTAAGACCGCACGTGTGGTCGCCAGACCGCGCTCTGACTTTTGCGCGGTCGTTATGCCGTAATCAATTTCCTCTACCGCATCGAACTGATCCGCATATTCGTCCATCACTGCCGCGCTCAGGCACGGCACGGAACTGGCACCTGTTACAACCAACACGCCCCTATCTTTCGCGGTTTCATCGAGCGTACCAATATTCGCCACAAACTCCCGATCATCGGCAAGGTCGATATAATGACACCCTTGCTCGATACAGGCGCGGGCGAATTCATAATCCTGCCCCTGAAACGGGCCTGCTGTGTGAATGACAATGTCGGGTGCAATATCGGCAAGTGTTTGCGCAAAGCCGTCGTTCAGATCAACGCACTGCCATTCGCAACCGAGCTTCGCCGCCAACGCTTCGGCTTTGTCCGCAGAACGTCCCGCCACAATGACGGTGATGCCCTCGGTCGTTGCCAATCTCTCGGAAATCACTTTGCCGAAATTCCCATACCCGCCGATAACTAAAACATGTGTCATGGATTACTTCTGCGGAACACGCCTTCTTGGTAAAAGGTGCGGCCGAGCTGTTTGTGGGTCATGTCGATACGGAACACAAAATCACCATTCCCCAGATCGCGGTGGATGACATGCGTCTGCCCGGGCGTCAGCCAATGGGGCAGGGGAATACGCAGCCCCGCAATCTCGCAGAAATACAGATAGCTTTTAAAATGCAGCTCACGCCCTTCACCGAATACGTCGAGCAACATACCAAAACCGCCGCCGACACATTCCATCATTTCCCCGCGTGCGCTTTCGCGTTTTACGCTGGTGACGACAAACGGCTTTCGCCCTTCGTAATAATAGGTGCGTTGCCAATACACCCCGTCTTTACCGTGCTTGATAAACAGCGTGACATCCATCGGCACGTCTTCTCCCGCATACGGGCTGAGCGGGTTGCCGATAATACGGGTCAGATGCGCAAATAACGCCCCCATGAAGGAACGCCGCACCTTATGCATTGTGCCGGTGTAGATAATTTTTTCGCCCGGCGCAGGGTCACGGGCGAAACGATTCTGAATATTCGGATGAAGTTTATTCCAGTTCTGTCCAAGCTGCTTACGGATCGTGCTTGGCGGGGGCGCATCACTATTGGCGGGCGGTTGAACCGTCTGTTCTAAATCGGTTTCTTCGCGGGCCGGCAGGGTCATGCACCTTCTCCCTTTTGAATGACCTTACATTACCATATTACCATGGTTTGGCTAGAAAAATCGGATGATTTTCACTTTTTTCGAAGGGTCTCCCGAAACCGCCCGTAAGACTGTATGACGCTGCATTTCTTGAACGCATGACAAAGGAGTGCAAACAATGAAAAAGAAACATTTACTCATCGCTGCGGTGGTAACCATGCCACTGCTTGGGGCCGGAGAAGCCCTCGCAGGCGACCGATATGATCGTGAGACATTCTATTACGGCCTGTCAAAGGACGGTTACCGAGTGATCATCGCGTACGGTGATGACGACCGCCGCTATTACCGCGAAAGAAGACCTGTGCGCTATGTGACATACAAGCGCCATAATCATCACCACCATTATCATGGTCATTATCACGGCAAAAAGCA
>CAZLTT010000031.1:0-1869 GCA_964562515.1 uncultured Micavibrio sp. | reverse complement strand
AAGCACAAGCACGCGCGCAACGACAACCACCACGGCCACAACAAGCACCACTACTAGAGTTTAAGTCAGTTCTATCTTCCCCCACTGCCTTCCCCGTTCCTGCTTCAACGCAGGGGCGGGGCTTTTTTATGGGCGTTTTCGGTGCGTATGTCGCGCTCACGGCCATTTAAAGCATCCGCATAAGGCAACCATAACCACAAAAAGCTTGCAAAAATCGTCAATATTTTACATATTATATCGATGTCTTATGGAATATATATGTTCGAAGAGCCTCAAATGCTCAAAAAAGACGGTGTGTTGACCCTATCGGGGACACATTGCTTTTTGGGGATCGTCAAGCATGAAGAGGGCCAAGCCCCTGAAATTCTGGAAGAATTACACTTTAGACGCCCCCGCAGAGGCGATACAACACGCGTGCAGCCCGTCGTTTACCGCGAAAGCCGCCACGACTTCGAAGATCCTGAGTTAAAGAATGTCTGCCATCAAATCGGCGAAAAAGACGAAATCTACGGCAAATGGAATAAGGCGCTCAAACTTGCGCGCATGGTGCGTGATAACCCACCGAGATTTGAAAACACCTGCGCACACAGCTTCAATTGCCGTGCCTATGCAATTGCGGGTCTGAAAGCAATGGGGTTTGATTATGTGCGTGCCGCCGCCAATGACCAAAAGGGCCGCTTGGCACAAGTCTGGCAAACCTATTCTCCGGCTTATGATGAAGCGCCTGATGCGGAGATGGAAGACAATCTCAACCACCTCGTGGCGTAATCGCTAAATCGGAATCTCGATAAAGTTCAGCACCAGTAAATACCCCAGATAGATCAGCAGGATCATCCGCGCGACAACACTCAAACCCGAAGTCTTCAGCTTCACTTTTTCGGTGTTAAACGGCATCGGCAAAGTCTTGGAGATGTTCACCCACGGGTTCAGCCCGAATTGATACCGCACATCATCCTTGGTCACGACTTGCAAAACCTGCACACGGTTCAGAATGAACATACCGGCCGTATACAGCGTCGCATCCTTCACCTCGCTCAGCGGGATCGTCCAGTCCCCGCACTCCAAACGGTCATTGTAAATCTTCAGCCACGCTCTGCGCGCTCTGACCCAGTTAAAGGATCGGCGCGGCGGCCCTGTCTCGCGGTCGGTGGCTTTGGTGAAATACTTCGCGTTCGCGATCGGCATGTCCATATCAAACGCGTCCTAACCGAACCAACGGCTGACTTTTTGTTTGTACAGCACGTAATCCTCGCCGAACTTCGCTTCCATATATTCTTCTTCCTTCGCGATCACCTGACGGTCGAGCACAGCCCAAAGCGCAAAGCTGAGCAGCAACATGATCGGCGCATCCGCAAGCATCGCCACGCCGAAATACATCACCACCATCGACATATACATCGGGTTGCGGGAATATTCGAACGGCCCGTCGGTGACGAGCGTGATTGCGGGCTTGTTCGGCGGCACGTTCGTACCGGCTTTTTTGAAGGTCTCGATCGCCCACTTGCCATAGGCCAGAGAACCAATCACAAGCGCGAGGCCGAGCCATCCCCATCCATGCCCCAGATTAATAGGGATCACCCAATCCAACGTAATCCCCGCGACCAAAAACAACGCAAGGCGCATCGGCGGCAACATCCCGACCTCCGGCGCATCGGGAATGTCTTTCGGCGGGGTAGGGTCGGTGTCTATGTCGTCTTCAATTTCGTCGGTCATAAGCTAGTTAAGACATAGCAGTCTAAAAGAAATTTGCCAAAGTAAAACCTCTGTGCTAAATGACAAATTATGGAATTTAACTTTCACCCCTCTAAGCAAATTATATCTGCAGTAGTTGAATCGTATGCTGAGTGGGAAGATTATATTTACGATGTT
>CAZLTT010000030.1:2388-20830 GCA_964562515.1 uncultured Micavibrio sp. | reverse complement strand
TTAAAATCCCGCAAAGTAAAAACTTCTACCTCACGCTTGGCATCAGCAATATCCTGCTAAGTGAACTTGCACGCCTCATGGAAGAACAAGATGCCGGCCCCATGTTGACCGGCTTCGTACCGGACGGCTTAACGGAAGAAGACCCCCTTGAAACAGGCTTCAAAGCCGAAGATGAAATAGATCAGGCTTTGCAGACAGATCTGGAACCGGAAGACCTAAAAACAGATGACCCGTTCACCACCGATTTTAAAGCCGACGAAGACTACCTAGAGGACGACCTTCCCGACGACTTTCACGATGTAAAAGATGAAGCCCTGACCACTGGGTATCAGGCCGAAGATATCAAAGAAGCCGAAACACTTACGACAGGCTTTGATGCTGGCGACATCGAAGAAGACAAAGCCCTGACAACCGGATATGTCGCAGAAGACCTCGACAAAAGCGCTATGACAACAGGGTTTCAAGCTGAGAATGAGGATCAGGACGTCCTGACAACCGGATACCAAGGAAACGATGCTGGCTTGGGCGACACCATGGAAGAGCGCGCAGAATTCTACAGTGAGGCACGCCGTGTATTTAACTACGCTAAACGCACGAATTTAAGCGCATCCATGACCGTCTTTGAATTTGAGAGAACCGAGACAATCCCCGAAGAAGATTGGCCTGAGATTATACTAAAAATATCCGAAGTGATGCGCGCTCACTCTCTTGTAGGGTCCCCGCCCGCACATATCAAAGACGACGTCTACGCCCTCATCCACGATAGCGACAAAGAGCTGGAAAAGCTCAAGACCCACATCAACAAAGCCATAAAAGAGCTCACCCCCAACGGTGAAACCATCAACATAGAAACACGTACCATTGACGCAAGCCTGACTGAAATGAGCACAGATGATGCGACGCGGGCACTCTTGCATACAATCAATGCCATCAAAGAGGGCAATGAGGAGGAAATCGAATTTTCTCTGATAAAAAACATGAAAAAACTTGTCACAACGAACGATGACAAGCTCGCCGAGTTCAAATCGATTATTGATCGTGTAGACTTCCAGATTAACTTTCAACCCATCGTCAAAACCGATAACGGCGAAGCCGAGTATTACGAAGTGCTTTGTCGCGTTGCGTCTGGCGACATCGCCGATTGGGTTCTTTTCGGAGAAGACCACGGGCTTTCACCAAAATTCGACCTTGCGGTTCTAGAACGCACAATGAACTACATTCATTTCAAGGCAGGGACTACACGCACACGCTTCGCGGTCAATATTTCCAGCAAATCAATTGAGAACGATGACTTTTTCGAACAGTTCCACGATCAACTATCGCGACGCGACCTCAGCAACCGTATGCTTATCGAAATCAACAACCCTCAATCTATCGAGAACGCTGCCCGCCTCCGTAAATTCGTAGAGTCTCTGGACGATCTCGATTATGCGGTAAGCCTTGATCACATTGATCTCAATGACGAACTGGCAAAAATGCTCGAAGACCTGAACGTTGAGTATATCAAAACAAACAGCAAGCACTTGGAACGCCTATACAACGCCCCTGACAAGCAAGAACTCGTAAAAACTGTGCTAAAAACCTGCTCAAAGAAAAACATCAAAATTGTCGGCCAATTCGTTGAAGAAAAAGAACAAATAAACTTTCTCAAACAGATTAAAGTCGAATGTGCTCAAGGTTATCTGTTCGGCCCGGCCGAACCTGCACCTAAATTTATTCCGCCGACGCGATAACAAATTAGCCATGCACAGATATGCTTATGCCCTTGATCTTGTGTATAAAAACCCGCACACTATGGCCAATACATGTGGTTCATTATCACCTCAAAAACACTGCGTCACAGCGAAAACTCCCGCTTATTAAGGGCTTTTTAATTGTGAATCACCTATTCTGCACTTCTGACAAAGGATTTGGACAGACCGTATGAAACTCGTAGGAATAGCGCTCGTTTTCATTTGCACCTTTGGTGGCCTGATGGTCACGATGGGTTTCGACGTCCCCAAATTTATGAAGCTTATGAGCCTGATCCTCGGCGCTATGCCCGGGGAAATGGTCATTATTATGGGCGTTGCCATTGCCGCATTTTTAATCGCCAACTCCAGTGAAACCATTAAAGGCACCATGACCTACATGAGTGCCATTACAAAACCTAGCGCATACAGCAAAGAAGATTACATCGAGCTGATGGGTGCGCTTTACACAGTATTCAAGCTTGCCAGAACAAAAGGCTGGTTGGCGCTCGAACAGCATATTGAACAACCGGAAGAAAGCGACCTGTTCAGCCAATTCCCGACATTTCAACACAACCATCATGCCATTATCTTCCTGTGTGACTATTTGCGCATTATTTCGCTCGGAAACGAAAACCCGTTCGAGCTTGAATCCTTGATGGATGAAGAGATTGAAACGATCGCCCACCACGAGGGACACCCCGGCCACGCGGTTCAAACCATGGCGGACGGTATTCCGGCCTTGGGTATTGTGGCCGCGGTTCTTGGTGTTATTAAAACAATGGCTTCGATTTCCGAGCCGCCGGAAGTCCTCGGTAAACTTATCGGTGGCGCTCTGGTGGGGACATTCCTCGGTGTTTGGCTTTCTTACGGTATCGTCGCGCCGATCGCAGGCGCTATGACCGCCAAGGCCGAGACACAGGTAACCTACTACAAATGTATAAAAGTCGCGATCATCGCATTCCTCAACGGTGCAGCTCCACAAGTTGCTGTGGAATTTGCCCGTAAATTCCTGCCGCATGACGTACAACCGTCATTCCAGGAACTGGAAGAGCGTTTGAATGAACTGCCTTCACCGGCAGCAAATTAAGCTAAAGGACACAAAGCGTGGCCGACGAAGATAAACTCGAACAGCCGATAATCATCAAAAAGATTAAAAAGGGCGGCGGCCACCATGGTGGCGCGTGGAAAGTTGCCTATGCTGACTTCGTGACCGCCATGATGGCATTCTTTCTGCTCTTGTGGCTGTTAAACGTATCCACCGACGAGCAAAGACAAGCCATCTCCAACTATTTCGACCCTTCACACCCGCAAGTATCCAGCAGGGAAAGCGGCGCGGGTGGCGTGCTTGGCGGTTTAAGCATGGCAACCGAAGGTGCAATGACGACAACCGTACAGCCCATTGCCTCCCCGCAAACGACCGGTACAGCAGGAAACATTCCAAAATCCCAGAGAGACAGCAACCTTAAGGGCGGCGCTCAAAATGAAGGTGTTTCTGACGAACTTGAAGAAGCCAAAAACAAGCTTAGAGCGCAAGAAGAAGAACGTTTCAAAAAGGCCGCCCAAGCCCTTAAAAACGCCATAGCGCGCGATGCAGAACTCAATGAGCTTAAGGACAACATCCTGATTGACCAAACACCAGAAGGACTGCGCATTCAGGTTATTGATAAGGACGGGAATCCAATGTTCGCAACAGGCAGCGCCCAAATGTTTGATAAAACAGAAAAGCTTTTCAGAAGCGTTGCAGCCATCATCAAGGAACAACCGAACGAGCTTTCCATTCGCGGACACACTGACAGCGTCCCTTACGGCCCAGGCGCGACTTATACGAACTGGGAGTTATCCGCCGACCGCGCAAACTCTAGCCGCCGCGTATTACTGGATGCCGGATTTGAAGCATCCCGCATTCACGACGTCGTCGGCAAGGCCGATACAGAACCGCTTATTCCGGACGACCCTGCCGCGGCCAGCAACAGACGCGTTTCTATCATCCTGTTGAAAGAAGAACTCACAAACCCTGATTTCGAGAAAAAAGCGGCAGCCCTTATCCCTGAGCCGGAAAGAACACAGCTACAAGATCCTGAGGCCACAGACGCTTCCGATGAAGGTGCCGACGAAGAAAGCAACAATTCGGGCGTACCGGGACTGCCTAAACTCGGCACATTCAAACGCACACCCGGAAAAGTGGAATTCCCCTAAACAGGGATGAGTGAATTATTGACGAGTAACGTTTCGGCATCTGCTCCGCTGAAACCGTTAATTTGCGCAATGTCTGTAAAGCTCGCACCACCAACCAGACCATTGGCATCCACAGACACAATACTATCCGCGCCAACCGTCGTGACTGATACGAAGTCATTAATATCCGAAACGCCGCTTACAAACCCGGTCAGTATGTCGGAAATGTCCAAGGCATCTTGCTCACCGACGTCAAAACCATTTATCTCGTCAACGTCGTTAAACGCGCTGCCCGCTTCGAAAACAAAAACATCACGGCCAATACCTGCGAAAAACTGATCGAAACCATCACCGCCATACAAAATGTCGTCAATCGGGTCTGCGCCCGGATAAATGCCATTAACAACATCCGCATGCGCTTGGATTTGGGACGCACTTAATGCCGTCGTATAAACGGCGACATCCGATATGCGTCCATCAAAATTAAAACCGCCGCCCTGATCCCCGTCATGAAACTGAACCCCATCAGGCGCAAAGCCAATACCAACATTACCGCTATGCGACGGGAATGTCTGATTATTGACCGTTACTGAACCCATACTGACACCGTCTAAAAACCCTTCAAAACTATTGGCATCCCTATCAAAAACAAAAGCCACATGATAGGTCTGACCCGTCACTATGGGTGCATTGATATTCGCATCGACCCACTGCCCATCATGCTCACCGGTAACGTAAACAAGCCCGCCATCAATATAAATTGTGAAACCGTGAGTTTGCCCGCCCTCTTCGTACAAAACCTGACGGGACAAAGTATCATCAGCATTAAAAACAAGCTCTACAGTCTTTTCCGTATAGGTACCTGTATTGATGAATGCGCTATCCGGAATGTTGATACCGTCATTATTACCATCAAAATCTATCGACGCGCCGCCGCCCGCATATAACGCAGGACCACCAAGCGAAGGACCACCGGTAGTCGTGCCATCTATATTTGCGCCTTCACTGCCTTGGTTATCAATCGTCGTCCCTGCAATTTCATTGAGGTCCCAATACCCGACAGGGCCATCATCTAATATTAAACCCGCTAACGGGTTGGATGCTGACGGCGCGGCTACATCCGCATCCACCGCGGCATCGGCGTATAAAATATCATCGCCATCACCGCCATATATCGTATCACTGCCACTCGTTTCGGATACCGCCGTGTATGAACCGGCCTCTAAGGCCAAATAACCGACATTCTCCGTGGTGTGGTTTGTTTCTGTATCTCCCGATGCCTCTTCATCAATAAACACCTGAGCCTGTGTTGTAGATGGCGCAGCAACACCGCCAACATAGGATGTATCCCCACCATCAAGCGTTTGCATATCCGCAATAAGCACAGGCGCAGTAGAGAACGTACCACCAAAGTTAATCGTAGAAGCATTATGGGTCACGTTATCGCCCGTGACACCCGCCAGTATACCGCTCGCTGCCGATCCTCCTGTTTCAACGGCAATATAGCCGATACTTTCAGTGGCATGATTGCCGTCCGCCGCCTCGCCCTCTTGCATGCTGACTGTAAAACCGTTGGATGACACACCCTGATTTCGGGTGACAACCGCGCTAAGATCCGCGTCGGAGGAAACTTGAGAAAACACGACAGGATTAGAATAGCTGGTATCCGCGAAATTCACCGCTGTTGTATTTTCATTGGTGGCATTCACAAACCCCGCCTGAATTTCAACGCCATTGGATAAAGTATGACTACCGCTTGCAACAGCGAGCCAAGAGATATTTTC
This sequence comes from uncultured Micavibrio sp., assembly GCA_964562515.1. Lineage (GTDB taxonomy): Bacteria > Pseudomonadota > Alphaproteobacteria > Micavibrionales > Micavibrionaceae > TMED27. The sequence goes on along the minus strand of CAZLTT010000030.1, from coordinate 15,138 downwards.
CAGCCCTGTAACACCATCCTGATTATCAAACTCATCTAACTGGAATTCAAAACCATTGTCGGTAATATTGCGCACACGTAAAGCAAACGGGTCTCCGCTTACATCCTGCGCAAACAATTTCACGACAGGGTTCGTAATTAATCCTGAGAAACTGACACTATGCCATTGTGTAGAACTGGTTTGTGTAACGGCCGCGCTTCCCGCTTCCAAAACAGTTGTGGCTTCTGCGCTGTCCCCGAAGATTGTGTCATTGTTGGCCCCACCATCAAGCGTGTCATCGCCCAGACCGCCGTACAGAGCATCATCACCTGCTCCACCATTTACAATATCGTTGCCATCCTGACCGCGCAGGTTATCGTTTCCGTCATCACCGTTAAGGGTATCAATCCCATCGCCGCCAAACAGAATGTCGTTATCCGCACCACCGTTTAGAACGTCATCACCGCCAAAACCATATATCGTGTCGTTTCCTGCGCCGCCATCAATTGTGTCGATGCTATTATCATCATTGAATGCGCTACTTTCCCACTCAATCACATAATCAAAGTTGTCGGTTTCCGCACGATCCGTCCACTCGCCCGAAGACTGTTGCAACCGAGCAAATGTATTCGTGCTATTCGGTTCGCCTCCCTGCCAGTTTTCGTAAAAATTATCAAAAGATGCTGCGCCGTTACTAAACTGGCTCCCCGCTTCCGGTCCGCTCCCCCAACTCCATACAGAACCACCACCATCGTCACTACCAGCTAGCCAGGCCGACTCGCCAGCATCCAGAAGCGATTGCACGAAATCATTCTCTGCTTGGGATGTTATTGTCGCCAAATGCCCACTCACACCGTTTAACGATGCGGCCTCGGCATTTAGGAATGCACTCGTCCAGTTTGTGTTGGTGTTGACGTATTGATAAAAACTTCCCGTGGCTGCGGAATATACTACGTTCGGGTTATTAAACAGAATATCCGATACCGTCGCGGCATCCAGACCATGCCCATGCAGGATATCAGCACCATCGCCGCCGCTTATCGTATCGGCGCCGATTCCGCCGTTAATGTAATCATCTCCGTTTTCCCCATCCAGAACATCAACTCCGGCACCGCCAAGGATAATATCTCCATCATCACCCCCCAGCACTTCGTCATTACCGTCGCCGCCGTAAATTCTGTCCGCGCCTTCATTCCCGCTAAAGATGTCATCACCATCCTCACCGATTAGCTCGTCATTACCAGCCCCACCACCAAGAATATCGTTACCGCTCCCGCCTATAAGCTGATCGTCGCCAAGGGAACCCGCAAGCGCATCTGCACCATCACCACCAATGACAACATCGTTACCATCATCCCCGAACAAGAGATCATCGCCATCGCCACCGACGAGAATATCGTCACCGTCCTCACCGAACAGCACGTCATTCCCTTCATCGCCAATAAGGTTATCAATGCCCCCGCCCCCGTTAAGGACGTCATTGCCGAGCCCCCCTATCAGAATGTCATTATCATCTTGCCCTAAAAGAACATCATCACCGTCATTACCAAAGACAACATCATCTCCCGCGCCGCCGAGAATTGTATCGTTACCGCCCTCGCCGAAAATGTAATCATTGCCGGCATCGCCGAATATCGCATCATCGCCGCCGAAACCGCGAATGCGATCATTACCGGCCAAAGCATCGATAGAATCCGCTTCATTTGTTCCTGCTAAGCGACCGTCATCGCCTCCTGTACCCGTAATAGTCGCAGGGTCGAGTGTTGGCGTCTCCCTGCCGAAAATGGCGCTATTCGCATTCACATTACTGCTTTGCCCCTGCGCCAGAAGCACAGCGGTCAGGTCAGACGTAACGTCATTATTGTTGATGTAGGCGGCGCTGATATCAATCGAGTCACTTCCACTACCCGATGAAGGGTCAAAACGAATGGTCACAGACGAAGGAGCCGTACCGGAAAACTCTACAAAAATATCAAAGCTGGTTTCGGTAGGATTCAAGGCGACTGAAGACACCACAACACCCCCCACAAGAACCTGTAGGTTGGGAGGCGTGCTGCCATTTGCAGTCACTGTTGCGTCAAAACTAAATAAAAACGTAGACATTTCACCCGTCTATTTCTTTTAACTTATTGTTTTATCTAAAATTTTATTTACTCGTCCTTATTTAATTATACTCCAAAAACGTTAAAAAAGGTTAACACCAAGGTAGAGAAATATCTATATATATCAATAAGATAGAAGTTTAAGTTCTCATTTTGAGAAACTTTTCCATAGATAAATAACTAATTTTAATTTTCATAATTAAAAGGTTCTTAAAACTTCGCACTTACAATCTTTGAAAAAGAGAGTGTGAAATGGTTTTTCAAGAAGACCTATCGATGTGTGAAGACTTCCAGTGCAGCGCTGAGCCATCAGCCGTGCAATACGGTCCGGTGAATGTCGCTTGGAGCATAGATCCGGCAGATGCTGCGAGAGCATTTATCAATACAATGGATCTGGTTAACGCACTCGGAATGCTCGCAAGTCACGAGCCTGCAACACATGAGATGCAGGCAGACACACCTGCTTTTGTCTAATTAATCGAACTGATTGTTTTTCGGAAATCCATTTGGCGGCAAACGTCCCGCTGCGGCACGCTTACCAACCCACGGATTTAAATCTTCAACCGTAGTAGCGCCTGTGCCGTATTTGAACTCAAGCCCCTCTTCCCAATTGAAGGTCTTGGCATCCGACAAACCGCCATCTTTGAATTTTTGCAAAATAACGCCTTTACCGCGGCTCATCTCCGGCAATTCCTCTAGTGCAAACACAAGCATCTTGCGGTTTTTACCGATCGTAGCGATGTGATCATGCGCATCATCGACTGGCTTACATAGGGTTGCTTTGACTTTACCCTTAACGTTCAAAATCTGCTTACCGTTCTTGGTCTGCGCCAGAACATCATCGCTTTTCACAACAAAACCATGACCACTGCTCGCCGCCACCAAAATCTTTTGCCCGGGCTTGAATAGCATCATGTCAGTCACATCGCTCTCATTTGGCAAATCAACCATAATCCTTAATGGCTCACCAAAACCGCGACCCGGCGGCAATTTGTCGCAGCCAATCGTGTAGAAACGCCCATTCGTGCCAAACACGAGCAACTTATCTGTCGTTTGCGCTTCCAATACAAAGGCAGATTTATCGCCATCCTTGTATTTGAAATTCTTGGAGTCCAGCCCATGCCCTTTCATGGCACGCACCCAACCCTGCTTTGAACAAACGATCGTGATCGGCTCTTTCTCGATCATGGCTTCATCAAGATCAATCGCAATCGGTGCAGGTGGCTCACCAAGAACCGTTCTGCGTGCACCAAGCTCGGTATCCTCGCCAAATTGCTTACCCAAAGCCTTGATCTGCTTTTTCACCTTCGTCCATTGGCGCGCACTAGATCCGATAAGCTTTTCCAGATCATCCCTTTCCGCGGAAAGCTTCTCATGCTCACCCCGGATCTCGACTTCTTCCAACTTATGCAAACGGCGCAAACGTAAGTTCAAAATAGCTTCAACCTGCACTTCACTCAGTTTGAACTTTTTCATCAACTCGGCCTTCGGATCATCCTCGAAACGGATGATGCGGATCACCTCATCGATATTCAGGTAAACAACAAGATACCCTTCCAGGACCTCGAGACGATGAATAACCTTTTCCAGACGGTATTGCGAACGGCGAACCAACACATCTTTCTGATGGTTCATCCAGGCCTGCAAGACCTCTTTCAGGTTCATTACGCGGGGCACAAGCCCGTCTTCAAGCACGTTCATATTCAATGAAAAACGGCTCTCAAGGTCAGTATTGCGGAACAAAGCCTCCATCAACAATGTCGGGTCAACATTGCGGTTCTTAGGAACCAGAATGAGGCGAATATCCTCCGCAGACTCATCCCGAACATCATCAAGCATCGGCAGCTTTTTAGTGGTAATCAAATCCGCGATCTTCTCGATCAGCTTTGATTTTTGCACCTGATAAGGAATTTCAGTCACAACGAGCTGGTATGCCCCCTGCTTTAAATCTTCCTTTTCCCACTTCGCACGAACACGGAAAGACCCCTTACCGGTTTCATATGCGGCAACGATATCCTTTTTATCTTCTACAAGTGTTCCGCCAGTCGGGAAATCAGGGCCACCGACAATCTCGGCCAATTCGGCAATTGTCACATCCTTATTATCCAACATCACTTCCATCGCGCCGCAAAGCTCAGCGACATTATGCGGCGGAATAGATGTCGCCATACCCACGGCAATACCGCTTGAACCATTTGCGAGCAAATTCGGGAAAGCACCGGGCAATACAACAGGCTCATTCTCTGACCCATCATAAGTCGGGCGGAAATCGACAGCGTTCTCTTCAATACCGTCAAGCAGCAACAATGCGACATCCGTCAAACGCGCTTCCGTGTAACGCATGGCGGCGGCATTATCACCGTCGATGTTACCGAAGTTCCCTTGTCCGTCGACAAGCGGGTATCTTTGTGCAAAGTCCTGCGCCAAGCGCACCATGGCATCATAAACGGCCGTATCACCGTGCGGGTGGAACTTACCGATCACATCACCAACAACGCGCGCAGATTTCTTGGGCGCGCCGGAAGGATTCAGCTTCAACTGGTACATCGCATACATCAAACGGCGGTGCACCGGCTTCATACCGTCGCGCACATCCGGCAAAGAACGGCTCATAATCGTCGAAAGTGCGTATGACAAATACCTGTCCGACAACAATTCGTTGAACGGTTGGTCGACAATATTATGTTCGGTTTCGATGGCGGAATTATCCTGCGGCATAGTTACGCTGTTTCTTCTAAGGGTTCTTTGAGGTCATGAGACTCAACAGTTTTGGCAAATCGCTCTTCAAAAAGCAAGCGTGCATGCGGCACACCGCGTGAATGATGTGTAAAAACCCAATGCTCGAGAAAATATCCGGTCATCCGCAACCCATCGAGAATATCCTGCTCACTCATCTCTCCGCCTTGCGGCCTCAGGAAAGACGGTAAGTTTAAAAGCTTGTCTTTGTATGGCTCACCTTCCGATGCGCTGACCGCTCGTCCCGTCTTTGGACTGACATAGACAAGCTCGTGCTTATCTCCCCCGCCCGCACATTGCGTCAGATCAAGCGAAAACCCGAGCTCCTTGAGAAACGCAATCTCCCACATAACATAAGCCGCGCCCCAGATATCGCTCTGCAGAGTTTCAAACAATGTACATAGACCGTGATACAGGCCGGGGTGACTTTCCCGCTCGGGCAACGCCTCATCACACAGCGCGCAAGCCGACTGCATCGCCGACAGTTTTACAGGATCCTGCATAAACAATGCGGCCGTCCCGCGAGATAATTCCGGTGAAAAAGAACCAAGAGAGTCACTCGTACGGCTTTGCCAGCTCACATCAACGATATTGCCGATCTCGAGCGTCCCACGCAGCTTACTGCCTTGCGCGCCGCGAACATATCCCGCATGCCGCCCTTGCGTCTCCGTCAGCAACGATACAATCGCACCATTTTCACCATGCGATCGCGCCGAAAGCACAACACCTTGATCTTTCCAACTTTCCATACATTTCAAAATATGCTTTCTATGCAATGAAATCGAGAGGCGGCAAAATTTATGGCAAACATCTCCACAGACGAATTAAAACAACTCTCAGAGCAAGCATTGATCAATGCGGGGCTTCGCGAAGGTGATGCAAAGATAGTCGCCGACCATTACTGGGAAAACGAATTATCGGGCAAAGCCTCCCATGGAATGGTCAGGGTCATTGAAGCTGTAAAAGAAATCAAAAGAAGATCAGCACCACAAAACGACCCTGAAAAAGAACATGATAACGGGAGCTTAGTGAGATTTGATGCAAAAAGCCAAATCGGCGCAGTTGCGGGCCATTTCGCAATGTATGAAGCTATAAAACGCTCCAAAGAGCACGGCATAGCCCTCGTCGGCATTCATAACTACATCGCCTCTTCCGGAGCTATGGCATATTACCTTCGTCGCTTCGCGGATGAAGGATTAATCGCATTCATGGGCTGTAACTCTATCGCCCTCGTTGCCCCGCCGGGATCGAAAGAACGCATGATCGGCACCAATCCGATCGGCATCTGTATACCGGGAGAAAACGGCCAACACTTTATCGCCGACCTCGCCACGTCTGCGTACGCCTACGGTAAAATCATGGTCCACCGCGCCAAGGGAGAAGACGTTCCAAAAGGAGTCATGATCGACGCAGATGGATCACCATCTACCGACCCGGACGACGCCGATGACGGAGCAATTCTGCCACTTGCAGGATATAAGGGGTTTTCACTGGGGTTCATGATTGAACTTTTATCGGGTCCGCTGATTGGCGGCAAAGCTATCAAGAAAGAGTTCTGTGACGAGGACGGATTATTCATCATTGCGATTGATCCGAAGGCCATGGGACATACGCCTTTTTACAGCGATATCGCCAAAGCCGTGAATGAGATCAAAAACGCCGAACGCATTCCGGGTATAGACCATATCAGCATCCCCGGAGAGCGCTCCTCCGCGGCTTTTGAGAAGCACATAGCCTCAGGACAAATAGACGTCGCCGATACCACCCTTAACAAACTGAAAGAGCTGGCAGCATGACACAAACAGTCGGAATAGCAGGATTAGGCGCAATTGGTAGCGCCGTAGGCCGAGCCCTGAACACAGGCATTGACGGATTAGAATGGACCGCCGCGAGTGACATCAACCCGAATGAGGAGTTCGACATCCCTCTCGTGAGTTTCGAGGAGCTAGCAGATAGCTGCGACATCATCGTCGAGGCCTTGCCGCCAAAGGCTGTCCCCGAACTCGCCGAAATCACCCTGAAAAAGCAAAAGACCCTTGTTTTGATCTCAAGCTGCGCTTTGCTCATGTTTCCGGAGATTCTAGATATCCACAAAACAACTAACAGTCGCATTCTGATCCCTTCGGGCGCTTTGGCCGGAATTGATGGTGTGAAATCATTGTCCAAGCTCGGCATCTTAAATTCTAAAATCAAGTCAACAAAGCATCCACGCGGATTTTCCGGCGCACCTTATGTGGAAGAAATGGGGATAGATTTAACCACCATCACCGAAATGACCCGAATCTTTGAGGGCAACGCTCTGGAGGCCGCAAAAGGCTTCCCCGCGAATGTAAATGTTGCCGCAACACTCTCTCTTGCCGGTATCGGCCCTGAAAATACGCGCGTAGAAATCTGGGCCGACCCGGAAGCAAAGGGCAACGCACACGAATTCGAAGTCGCAGGCGAGTTCAGCACATTAAAAACCCGCATTGAAAACAAACCGGACCCGGCAAACCCAAAAAGCTCGATGCTCGCGGCACAAAGCATCGTCAGCGTTCTGGAAGATTTAAACAGCGCCCTTGTCGTGCTGTAAGCCTGTGTTATAGTCGCCCACGATGTTGCCCGCTAAACCCTTTTACATGATCCGTCACGGCCAGACCGAAGCCAACGCCGCCCGCGTTATGGCCGGAAGCATGGATTCACCGCTTACTCAAGTCGGCCGTGAACAGGCATATGCAGTCCATAACGTAATCAAAGCACTGGATATAAAGCCAGCAGCCATCTTCCACAGCCACTTATCACGCGCACGCGACACAGCGACCATTATCAACGAAGTCCTTAATGTCGAGCTTTTTGAAGACGCTGATCTGGCCGAAATACATGCTGGCGTCTTGGAAGGCGCGCCTTATGAAGAATGTGACCACCTGTTCACGAGTTGGCCGGACATTCCGGAAGGCGAAACCGCAAAAGAGTTCTTTGAACGGGTCACTCGCGGAAAAAGCAGAGCAATCAACGCTTTTCCTGACCCTGTATTGATTGTATGCCACGGCGGCGTAATGCGCGCCTTCGGGGAAATACATGGCGTCGACACTCCTGGTCGATTTGAAAATGCCCACCTTTACGGTTTTTTCCCGAATGAAGGCAAAAAACATTTTCCATGGGACATTTTTGATTATCGTTTCTGTGAAGAAACAAACCAACTCAAGAAATCGCCATCTTCGATTTACGAAGCATCGTTAACAGATGCAATCGCATCGTAAATCTTAAAAGCCTGCACAGTTTCCTTAACATCATGCACGCGAAAAATTTGCACGCCTTGTGACAATCCCCAAATCGCCGAAGACAGTGAACCCGAAATCCGTTCATCGGGCGGTTCATCATTCGACAACTTCCCAATGAAGCTCTTTCTGCTCGTCCCAAGGAGGACAGGAACACCTAGATCATGAAATCTGCTTATATTTCTGAGCAGTAACAGATTATGCTCAACTGTCTTGCCAAAGCCTATTCCAGGATCGCAAATAAGCAAGCTAGCATCGATACGACGCGTTTCACATATAGATATACGCTGTTGTAAATATTGAAAAATATCCTCAACAACACTGTTATAGCTAGGTTTTTTTTGCATCACCTGCGGATTACCTGCCATATGCATAAGAAACACGGGCACTTGCGCTTCTGCCGCAACATCGAGACTATCAGCATCATGCCCTAAGGCACTGATATCATTCAAGGCTGTCGCGCCGGCTTTTAACGCTGCCTCCATCGTTTTGGCATTACGCGTATCTATTGAAATGTGAACATCCTTACCCTTTAAGGCGCTCGCCAAGCCCTCTATCACAGGGGCAGTTCTTCTAATTTCTTCTTCTACATCAACAACTTCGGCATTGGGTCGCGTAGACTCCCCGCCAATATCAAGAATAGATGCACCTTCACTGAACAACTGAAGCCCGTGCTCTATGGCCTTGTCAGCATTGAAAAAATCACCACCATCTGAAAAACTATCGGGTGTCACATTGACCACACCCATTATGTGCGGACCGCCATAAAATGGATGCGAAGATGATACGGAGCGTTTAAGGGTCATTTTAATTTAGGCCGCCAGAGACGTCGTCTTTTCTATCTGCTCGCTCTTGCTCAAATCTTTGATCAAATCAGTCACAGAGCGCTGTAACAGCGGATGAGACCATTTAGCAGCGACCTCCTGCAGGGGCATAAGAACAAAAGCGCGGTTGTGCATACGCGGATGAGGAACAAAAACACCATCCTCATTGATGATTTCATGGTTATACGCCAGCAAATCCAGATCCAGACAACGTGGAGCATTGCGTTCAGACCTTACACGCCCGAAATCTTCCTCGATTTCATGCAACATCTCGAGCAAGGCCATAGCCTGCAGGTTGGTTTCAACGCGGATAACCGCATTTCTATACCAAGGCTGATCAGAAACAGGGACCGGTGCAGTCTTCCAGATGCTTGAACGTTTGACGATACGCACACCGCGCGCCTGTATCTCGCTCACCGCTTTGCGTAACGTTGCTTCCGGATCACCAAAACGACTGGGCAAATTAGCGCCAAGTGCGATCAGAATCAAAACAGCCTCCTTAAATCATCATAAGAAGGCTGCACTCTAGCGTATTATTTTTAAATGATAAAGCAGATTACCAAGTACGAACGGCACCGGTATCAATATGAACAAAACTGCTTTTTGGGTAATAGCCAACACCGCCGGCTTTTAAGCCCGTTGCAATGTTACGTAAGCTGCGGGTACTGAACCCTTCAATACGCATATCAAGCGCTTGGCCATACATATGGAACGAATTACGGGCTACGCCGTTTGTATTCTTACGAAGGCGGGCATTTGTTTTCGGGCTACGGTAACCGGAAAGGATGTCTACATGCTTACGCTGACCTGACTTTTGCTGAACAAGAGCCAGAATATCAATTACGCGAGGATCCATAGGAAAAACCTCGCCTGTTCTGAAATCGCGCAAAACATAGTTCATGCGCTCAAACGCTTCGGGCATGTATTTATTGCCAACACGGTAAACACCGTTGAAACTGTCGCCTGTATGGGCATTCCTAAAAGAAACGCGCCATGTGTTTTTCTTAGCATGTGCATCTTGGGCAAAACCTAGAGGCAGAGTTGTTGCCAACACTCCGGTTAATCCCATTTTGAGAACGTCGCGACGCTCAATCAAATTCGCATCTTCATTGCCAAGAACAATGTTCTGATCAGACATTTTTTACCTTTATTATTTATCGAGTAGTAGTAACTAGCAGAATTTTCGAACGAGTAAAGGGCTAAAGAAATTTTCCCTATTTGCTATGGTTAAAATTAAATAAATTTCGTCCAATAACTTAAGTATTATCCACTGGAATGAAGATTCCGTCAATATCACGGAGCATTTTTATCAAATTTCGGTCAAAATCGTATAAATCTTGCCCGTAAATGATTCGTCCGGATGAATCGAGCCACGCTGTGTAATACAGAATATATACAGGAATGGGGTCACGAATATAGAGATCCGTCTTCTCGGCCGAGGCCAGAATTCTGTCATGTCTGTCCTGAGACCAGCCCGGACGCTGCTTCATTATAAAATGAGCCATACGCTCCGGATCCTTCATGCGGATACACCCCGAAGACACAGCGCGAGACGCACGGTCGAACAGATATTTCTCATTCGTATCATGCAGATAAATATTGTAGCTGTTCGGCATATGCACCCGGTAAAGCCCAAGAGGGTTGTTACGACCAGGCACCTGCACCATGCGCAAGGCTGTCAGCTCCTCCTCGCTCACCTCCGTCCAGTCCATTGAGGCGGGGTCAAGGGTCATTGCACCTTCTCCGCGTCCACTAATGAGTTGCATCCCCTTTTGCATCAAATACTCAGGGTCTTCCTGAAGTTTCGGGACGATATCCTCTTTCTTAATCGTTGGCGGAACGGTCCAATCGGGGTTCAAACGAAGCCCTGTGATCTCTGTTCTAAATATATTTGTCGGCCGTTTTGAACGCCCCACAATCACCGGCATTTCGAATGCAACACGATTATCTTCAATCGCCCACAACGTTGCTGAAGGCACATTAACAACCACAAAATCTTCAGGCTTCTCGTCTTCAACCCAACGTAACCGCTCAAGGTTTGCGATAAGCTGGTTGATACGATCCTTGCGAGACTTGTTCAGAATTTCGAGCGTTTGCTTCCCAACCAACCCGTCATCGGTAAGATCATTGTCGCGCTGAAATTTGATGACAGCCGCGGCCAGTTGATCATCATAAAGTAGCTCGTCTTCCGTTTGCGGGGCGTCAATCCCCAAACGCACGCGAAGCGCAGGCACAGCCTGATCACGTTCAAATGGCTTAAGCAATCCTCGCGGACGGATCGGCAAAAACGCTTCATAAGGCTCAGGCTCTGCGCCCGCCAAAGCTTCCAACTCTTTTTGCAAAGCTTTGTAGGTCTGCCCACGCGGCGCGTATCCATTAACGAGGCCGTCAATATCACGGCCATATTGTTGAAGATTGGATAACAAAACATCCGAAGATAACGGTTGCTTCCAAAAACGTTTATGAGACTTAAAACGCGCAGGATTTACACGTATCCCGCTTAAATCATGACCAAGCCTCAAATAAGCATCAGTTAGCAACAACTCTACATAGGCCAGGTTATCCTGCCCGCGCTCATTCATACGGGCGCTTAACGCCTCCATATGATAGGCGTATGGATTAAGACCGTGAAGCCAGCTTTCTTCAACCAACTCGAACATATCTTTGCCCGATGACTTGACCCTATTTGAACCAACCCACATAGGCTCGAATTCACGAGCCGTATAAAAGTCGACTAATGCCTTGTGGTTACTAAGAAAAGCCTTAACCTCTTTACTGTGAACAAGCGCTTCAAGAGCACCGTCAACACCTGCTTTTTGGGTCAACAAAGCCTCAGCTGAAACACCGTCATAGGTCGCCAATCTGTCTGCAAAAACAGAAGAGGAATAGACAGACGTGCCGATACTGAGAACAGCAGCAACGCTTAGATATAACGGATAACGTTTTTTATGAATACGAGGCATGGCTCACTAAAAGAAATGATTCACTCACTTCTTAAAAGTGTAACACAAAAGCCTTAATTTTCCGTGCAGGAAAGCGCGCTGATCCTTAAAGATCAACAAAAGTATGCGTTTCTTCTTTCGCACCCGGATGCGTAACCGCACCATCACGGGCAGGACCGACAAGAGCCGCATATTTCTGCAAAGCACCGCTATTGTAATTCGTCTTACGTGGCTTCCATGATTTCTTGCGTTCGGCCAGCTCGTCCTCGCTTAACGCGACCTCAAGCGTGCCTTTCACTGCATCAATGCTGATGACATCACCATCCTTCAACAAACCTATAGGCCCGCCGACCGCGGCTTCCGGGCCAACGTGCCCGATACAAAAACCACGTGTACCACCTGAAAAACGACCATCGGTAATCAGAGCAACCTTTGCCCCCTGCCCGTACAAAGCAGCAGTCGTAGACAACATTTCACGCATACCCGGCCCGCCTTTCGGACCTTCCTGACGAATAACGATAACATCACCGTCTTCATATTCACGGGCCTGAACGGCGTCGAACGCGGCCTGCTCACCTTCAAACACGCGCGCAGGGCCTTCAAACTGCAGCTCTTCCAGACCCGCAATCTTAACAATCGCGCCCTCAGGTGCGAGATTACCTTTCAAACCAACAACACCGCCTGTCGGGTGAATAGGATTAGAACACGGAAACACAACATCCTGCCCTTCCGGCAAAGTCACATCGGCGTAGTTCTCCGCCAGTGTTTTACCGGTAACGGTAATGCAATCACCATGCAGATACCCGTTATCCAACAGCTCCTTGATCACAACACCGACACCGCCGATATCATGCAGATCCTTGGCGACATATTTACCGCCCGGACGCAAATTGGCAATCAATGGCGTCTT
>CAZLTT010000030.1:0-2288 GCA_964562515.1 uncultured Micavibrio sp. | reverse complement strand
AACACATTAACGATATCAACATCCTGACCACGGAACTTACCGGGCAAAATCGTACCGCCATACATGAAGATTGACGGTACATTCAGGCGAACCATCGCCATCATCATCGCAGGCAACGACTTGTCACAGCCCGCAAGACCGACAAGTGCATCATAACAATGGCCACGCATCGTCAACTCAACGGAATCCGTAATAACCTCGCGTGACGCAAGCGAAGAACGCATCCCCTCATGCCCCATCGCAATACCGTCAGTAACCGTGATTGTCGTAAACTCGCGCGGTGTACCCTTGGCTTCTTTGACACCGACCTTAACCGCCTGCGCCTGACGAGAAAGCGCAATATTACATGGCGCTGCTTCATTCCAACATGTCGCTACTCCGACAAGCGGCTGATGAATTTCTTCCTCCGTAATGCCCATTGCGTAGTAATAAGCGCGGTGCGGTGCGCTTTCCGGTCCTTCGGTAACATAACGGGAAACAAGTTTGTCTTTGTCCCATCCGTTTGGGTGTGCGCGTTTTTCATCAAACATAGTTAGCGTGTCCTTTATTTTAAGGATTTTTATTAATCACAATTTAGTGGAAAGGTAAACGGGGCTTATGCGTCTTCTTTTTCTTCAAGCTCTTCGTCGGCCAATGTCATGCGGTTATAAGCCTGACGAATTTCGTGACCGTTGGCAACATACGGAATAACCACGTAACGTTGGCCTGTCCCCATAATCACCACGTTCGAATACCCCATAAGATATCCCGGCGGCATACGCTCGATCTCAACGCTTTCAATCTTGGAAAAGCGCAAATCAACGACATCCACTTGAAGAATTCCGTAACGGAAAAACATCCGCTTGTTCGTCAGCGCCAGCATAAGAATGCTTTTCTTGATGGCCGCATAGGCAAACATCGCGAGCGCACTGATCGCCAATAAAACGCCAAGCTCAAACGCAAGCACCAATGCAACAATGATTGAAAAAACAAACACCGCTGCGGCTTTCCAATAGATACCCCAGTGGATTTCGGCGCGGTCAACGATATGCTCACCCTTGACCAACAGGTCGTCAACGGTCTGTCTGGCGGGCTTACTCTTTTGCTGTTTTGGCAGTTTGGATTCTTTGCTCATATTAAAACCTGAATTTAAATTGCACGGGCCTTTTCAATCGCCTGTCTGAAAGTAATCGGGTCCTCAATCGGTGGCAAAACCACCTCACCAATACCCATACCACGAATTGCCAAACGCCCGTAATTGAACAGACGACCTAAAATTGTCTGAAGAACATTTACCCCTTCAATACGGTCGATACTCATTTCCCCGACATGACGAGCAACCAGACCGCGCTTATAGACAAGACGGTTACTTGTGATCGCAATTTCCGTTGTCGCCTTAACGACCATCATTTGGGCAAAACCAAGCAAACCGAGGATAAAAGCCAGAAACGCACCTATACGAATACCGGGGTGTAAGTATTGTAAACTCTCGAAAGCTGGAAGATCGGGAGGAAACCATCCAAGCTTTTTATAGGCATAAACAGCCCCGAACATCACCATCAGGCTAATCACCATGCCCCAGATAATCGACATGAAAGCCTGTAATGTATACATCCAGTGGAAAGATCCGACATGGACCAATTCTTCGCCCGGCCCTAAAGATTGTTCAACATAAAGCATATAGTTTAAGCGCTCCCTCTTTCTAAGCGTACATTGAAAAAGACCGCAGGTTCAACAGCTTTAATCACCAAAAGAGATTCCAAGCGATCGTGCTGTATGAACAAGAAAGCCGTCCTTTTCTACAATACGGCATACTTTGATTGCATCTTCTATCGGCACAGCCACCGCTTCGCGGTTTTTCCATGCAACCATTTTGCCGTATTCCCCGTCCCTGATCAGATCGACCGCTTTAACGCCCAAGGCCTGCGCGAGCAAACGGTCATTATGTGTCGGGTTTCCGCCGCGTTGCACATGCCCCAAAACGGTTGCCCGTGTTTCAAACCCTGTCACTTCGGCGATTTTTGGTCCCAAATACTCACCAATTCCCCCGTAACGGGTTTCCCCGCCGTGATAGACAACCTCGCGTTTCTCACCCTCCGGCCCCTTAACGGCTTCGGAGACAATGATAAGTGCAAAGTTACGGCCACTATCTTTTACGCTCTGGATTTTCTTCGCAATATTCTCAAGCGTATACGGGATTTCAGGGATCAGAATTATATCCGCACCACCCGCAATGCCTGCATTCAACGCTATGTGCCCCGCATCACGGCCCATAACCTCCAAAATCATTGCACGGTCATGGCTTGCTG
>CAZLTT010000029.1:13014-20833 GCA_964562515.1 uncultured Micavibrio sp. | reverse complement strand
GCCTCGACACGGCGGATACCGGCAGAAAGTGCGCCTTCGGATACGATTTTGAATTTGCCGATTTCACCCGTAGTTTTTGCATGTGTACCACCACACAGCTCGACGGAGAATTGCTTGTTGCCGTCTTGCGTGCCCATCGCGACCACACGGACTTCATCGTCATATTTCTCACCGAACAGGGCCATTGCGCCCGTTTCGCGGGCTTCTTCAAGCCCCATAAGGCGGGTAACAACTTCGGTATCAGCATCGATCTCTTTTTGAACGATAGCTTCTACTTCCGCTATTTCCTCCGGCTTGATGCCTTTCGGGTGGGAAATATCAAATCGTGTACGCTGCGCATCCTGCAACGAGCCTTTCTGCGCGACATGGTCACCGAGGACACGGCGCAAGGCTTCATGCATCAAGTGGGTCACGGAGTGGTTGGCACGGATCGCATTGCGGCGGTCATGGTCAACCTTCATTTCAACGCCTTGGCCTTGCTTCAGCTCACCTTCGGTCACTTTACCGACATGGACAAATAACTTGCCGAGCAGCTTTTTCGTATCTGTGATTTCGACGTTCACACCATCGGCTGTGAAGGCTCCCTGATCACCGACCTGCCCACCGCTTTCACCATAGAAAGGCGTTTGATTGGTAATGATCATAACGTCTTGGCCATTTTTAGCCGATTTAACAACCTTGCCGTCAACGACCAAAGCCACGACCTGCCCTTCGGCTTGCTCACTATCGTAACCAAGAAATTCAGTCGCACCGTTTTCTTCGAGAATATCGAACCATATTTTCTCGGTAGCGGCATCACCCGAACCCGACCATGCGGCGCGGGCGGCAGCTTTTTGCTTAGCCATTTCGGCATCGAACGCTTCGGTATCGACCTCAATCCCTTGTGCTTTCAAAGCATCCTGCGTCAAATCGAGCGGGAAGCCGTAAGTATCATAGAGTTTGAACGCCACATCACCGGGGAATTTTGCACCGCCAGCAACTTTCTCTGTTTCGTCCTCAAGCATCTTAAGACCACGATCCAGCGTAACCTTGAAACGCTCTTCTTCGGATTTCAGCGTTTCGGTGATCAAGGCCTCTGCGCGTTTTAGCTCGGGATAAGCTTCGCCCATCTTGCCCAACAAGGTCGGGAACAGCTTAAACATCAGCGGATCTTGCGCGCCCAATAAATGCGCATGACGCATGCCACGGCGCATAATTCTTCTCAAAACGTATCCGCGCCCTTCGTTGGACGGCATAACACCATCCGCCATCAGGAATGCGGAGCAACGAATATGGTCGGCGATAACACGGTGGCTGGCGGACATATCACCGTCAGGCGCAACGCCTGTAAGGTCTGCGGAATGCTCGATCAATGCGCGCATAATGTCGATGGAATAGTTATCGTGCGAGCCACCCAATGTGGCAGCAATACGCTCAAGCCCCATCCCCGTATCCACGCTTTGCGCAGGCAGGTCGATTTTCGTGTCAGCATCGATTTGCTCATACTGCATGAAAACGTTGTTCCAAATCTCGATGAAGCGGTCACCATCTTCGTCAGGAGAACCTGGCGGGCCACCCGGAATGTGATCGCCGTGGTCATAGAAAATCTCGGTACAGGGGCCACACGGGCCGGTATCACCCATGCGCCAGAAGTTATCGTCGCTGTCGATGCGGATGATTTTATCGTCGCTGAAGCCCGTCACTTTTTTCCAGATAGCGGCAGCCTCTTCGTCGGTGGCGTGCACGGTCACGCACAGCTTTTCAGCCGGAAGTTCGAAGTTTTTCGTCACCAATTCCCACGCGAAGGCAATCGCGTCGTCCTTGAAGTAATCGCCGAAGGAGAAGTTACCAAGCATTTCAAAGAAGGTGTGGTGACGTGCGGTGTAGCCGACATTTTCAAGGTCGTTATGCTTACCGCCTGCGCGCACGCATTTCTGCGATGTTGTCGCGCGGCTGTAATCGCGTTTGTCTTTCCCCGTAAACACGTCCTTAAACTGCACCATGCCTGCGTTTACGAACATCAGTGTCGGATCGTTTTGCGGCACGAGTGGGCTTGAATCGACAATGGTGTGACCATTCTTCTCGAAGAAGCCTAAAAATTCATTACGGATATCATTGACCGTTTTCATGGAATACGCTCTATTTCGTTACAGATTGAAGGAGTATTTATGAAGGAATTTGAGGCCCTTGCCAAGAGGCTCGCCGACGAAGCCGGTGAAATTGCGCGAAAATATTTCCGCACGCCTTTCGAAGTAATTTCAAAGGATGATGACAGCCCCGTCACGATTGCCGACCGCGAGATTGAAGCACGGATGCGCGAAATCCTCGAGGATGAACGCCCGCAGGACGGTATTTACGGTGAGGAGCACGGCATAAAACAGAGTGAGAGCGGCCTTACATGGGTGTTAGACCCGATTGACGGGACAAAGTCTTTCGTTATTGGCCGTCCGACATTCGGCACCTTGATCGCTTTGTGTGATGATGGGAAACCCAAGCTCGGCGTCATTGACCAACCGATTACAAAAGAACGTTGGGTCGGCTTTGACGGACAAACGACCTTTAACGGCGAGCGTGTAAAAACCGCAAAATGCTCTTCGATTGATTTGGCCCGTATCGGCAGCACGACCCCCGCCATGTTCGAAGATGTCGGTCCGGTTTACAAAAATTTCAACGAGAGCCGCTTTTTCTGGGGCGGTGATTGTTATCAATACGGGTTGATGGCGAATGGCTTGGTGGACATCATTATAGAGGCGGGCATGGCGCCGTATGATTACTGCGCGCTCGTTCCCGTGATTGAAGGCGCGGGCGGGTATATCTCCGATTTTGAAGGTAAGCCTCTGACAATTGACGGAGACGGCACTGTCTTTGCGTGCGGCGATCCATCACTTTGGGATAGCGCTAAAGCTCTTTTGCAGAGCTCTTAAAACCGTATAGAGCAGGTTTCCCTGAAGTAATAGCATCGAGCGTCGGTGTATCCAGACCTTCGCGCATCCGATAGATCCAGTAATTCGACAAAACGCGTTCGACGTAGGCTCTTGTCTCGGACAGCGGTATAAGCTCGATAAAGAGCAGCGGGTCTTTTACGTCGGGCCAACGCTTCTTCCATTTCGCAAGATTTCCCGGACCAGCGTTATATGCCACGAGCAAATACACCAAATCGCCGCCTACCACATCCGTTTCAAGCAGGTTTTCAATGTAACGGCGCCCCAATTCCAGATTGGTTTCGGCGTGATGTAATTGTTCTTCCCCCGTCAACGCTACTGACTTTGCGGTTGCGGGCATCAGCTGCATCAAACCTTTAGCGCCGCTCGGGCTTTCCGCATTCGGGTCAAAGCGCGACTCCTGACGCATGATTGCATGAACAAGGGCCGGATCGACCGAACCTTCGCTTATCTTCCAGCTGCCTGTCGGATACAGTGCCGCATCATATACGCCGCCATCTTCATCAGAAGCGGACGTCGCCAGACGCAGAGCCAATCCCGGCAGGTTGGCATAATTTGAATAGGCCAGCAGCGCGGTGCGCTCGTCGTTGTTTTCGGGCTTAATTCTTATCAACTCCGCTTCAGCCAGATCGTTTTGACCCGCCATCACCAGAGCGATTGCACGATTTCCGGCAGGCATAGCATTCAGAATATTGAGATATTTTTTGGTAAATGCCGGAATTTTCCAGTTAAAGTCAAAGTCCCGTCCAAGCGCCCTTGTCGAGACGAGGCCGTAAAATGTTCTGCGCTGTTTAACGCCTCGTTTTAGCCATGTACTGACCATTTTCACGTTGCCTGTACGCATGTGGGATCGCGCCGCCCAATATGAGCCCGCGGTCAATGTCCAACCCGAAGCATAGGGAGAGCGTGCGGTCACTTCGAAATATCGTGAAGCGGCCATATAATCCTTATTTCTCCATGCGACCAATCCTGCTACCCATCCCGCTTTTGGTACATGTAGGCCGGATCGTTTAATACTGGCTTTTGCGAGAGAATACGCAGTATCCGCCTTACCGTGATACAAATAGGCGGATGCAATTTCAGCACGTAATAAATCGTATTCAACGTCATCCAAAAGCCCGGCATTTTCATTAATGGCACCCATGGCCGATTGAAGCTCGCTATTACGGATCATTTTAAAAACACGCCTGTTCAGGGTGTTTAAAGCGCTGATTTGCTCATTTGTGCGTTTTCTTGAGGACACGTAACGTTTACGCGGACGGGCAGAGGGCTCAAAAGTTCGGACAATGCCTATGCTGACCGAAGGTTCTTTTAAAGGAGCGGCGCTTCCCTGCCCTCTTTTTGCCAATGCAAGTTTATAGATACGGGACGCGCCCGGATGATCGCCGAAGACATCCATCCATTGCTGCAACTCTTCGAACGTGGATGTATAGGCGGTCGGATGCATGTATCTTTGAAACAACACATGCCCGAGAAGGCGCGTATCATCCAGATCTTCAATCAGCTTATCTGCTGACTTGAAATCGGCGACGCGCTGCGCATCAAAAATTGATCGATAAAGCTCGGCTTGTGATCTGGATATCGGCTTTTCGTATTGCGCCCCTTGCGCCTTTAACACCAGCCTTTCAACCGTCCCTCTTTTTTTGGGAACGATATGTGGTTTTTTGGGCGGCAAAGGAACTGCGGCGAAATCTACAGCCTCCCCCTCAACAACAGCAGGCGAGGCTTCGTTTTCTGAGGCGGTGCTTTCAACATCTGCATTTTCAGGCGAGGGCTTTTCTTCATCTGCGGACAAGCGCAGGTTCAGCACATCCAGAATTTTGGACTGGATACTCGGCTTTTCGACCGTGTGCTGCTCCGGCTTTTTTGCGGGTGCAGGAACGTCTTGCGCCATCGCATATGACGCCGGCAACAGGCTCATAGGCGCAAAAAAAAGCACTGCAGCCAGAGAAACCGGCTGGAATTTGTAATACCTGCTTTTATCCATAGCTAAGGGAAATACCACGAATCAGTGTTTAGGGCTATATCCTTCAGTGTAAAAGGCAAAGCGTTAAAGGCAGCTTTAAATTGGATACAATTTTAGGAACGCAATTCTGCGAGCTTTGCTTTCACATTCAACATATCCGCCCAGACGGCCTTTTTCTGTGTGGGCGTGCGCAAAAGATATGCGGGGTGATATGTCGCGATACTGCAAACAGAATTTGTCGAATTCCCGAGCGATTGCGGTTGATAATCGTGCCATTTGTTACGCAAACGGGAAATGCTGTCGCCGCTGCCGAGCAATGATTTGGCAGGAACGCCACCGCAAAAAATCAAAAGTTTGGGCTGCACGAGCTGAATATGACGTTCGATAAATGGCAGGCTGACTTCGATTTCAGAGGGGCTCGGTGTGCGGTTGCCCGGCGGCCTCCAGTTCAGAATATTGGAAATATAAACCGATTTTTGCGGATCGTCTTCTGTTCTGCTCAGATCGATACATGCCAAAATTTTATCGAGAAGTTGGCCGCTTTCTCCTGCAAATGGCTTGCCCTGACGATCTTCCTCAGTTTCCGGCGCATCACCGATCAGCATGACATCTGCGTTCGGATTTCCATCGGAAAAAACAAGATTGGTGGCCGTCTTTTTAATCGCGATGCCATCAAAAGCTGTGATCGCGTCTTTTAACTCCTCGAGTGTACTGGCCTGCTGGGCGAGTTTTACAGCCTCCGCACGCGCCTCAGAAGCGCCCAGCAAAACATCCTGCGCCGGCTGGGTGTCGGCTTGGGCCGCGGCCTGGGAGGGTGAAACCCCCGTATCGACAACCTTTGGTGTCTCAAGAGGTTTTTCAGGCATTTTAGTCCGGTCAACAGCTTCATCCAACAACGCCTCATCGACCCCGTGATCGAGGTAAAATTGAAGCGCTGCTTTATGGGCCGGGTTTGCCATTCGATTTTTACTGCAAAAACTCTATATTCATTGAGACTTACAGATTAGAATGTTTGAGCAAGAATAAAAAGAAAGAAGTCAATAAATGCCTGAATCTATCCGATCTGATCGTGAAAATATGGAATATGACGTTGTTATCGTTGGCGCCGGCCCTTCCGGATTAGCCTGTGCGATCCGTCTTAAGCAGATCGATGAGGCATTGAATGTCTGCATTCTCGAAAAAGGTTCGGAAGTCGGTGCACATTTGCTCTCAGGGGCGGTTTTTGAGACACGCGCTTTGGATGAGCTTATCCCCGACTGGAAAGATAAAGGCGCGCCGTTAAACACGCCCGCATCGAAAGACAAATTCCTGTTCCTGACCAAAAACGGTTCTTTCCCCTTTCCAACGCCGCCACAAATGCACAATAAGGGAAATTACATTATCTCCCTTGGTAATCTAGGCCGTTGGCTCGCCGAACAAGCCGAAGGTTTGGGTGTTGAGATTTTCCCCGGCTTTGCCGCTGCCGAAGTGCTCTATAACGATGAAGGGCAGGTCATCGGCGTTGCGACAGGTGATATCGGGATTAATGCCGCAGGTGAAAAGACGGATGCGTTCGAGCCGGGTATGGAATTACACGCGCGTCAGGTTGTGTTCGCCGAAGGATGCCACGGCTCTCTGACGAAAACGCTTATCCAGAAATATGATCTTCGCGCCGACAGTGATCCGCAAACCTATGCACTCGGCGTGAAGGAAGTTTGGGAAATCCCCGCCGAAAAGCATCAAGAGGGATTCTGCCTTCATACGATTGGTTGGCCTATGGACAGCAAAACCTATGGCGGATCGTGGATGTATCATTTCGAAGACAATCAGGTCTCTATTGGCTTTGTTACCGCGCTTGATTACCAAAACCCCTACCTTTCCCCCTATGAAGAGATGCAGCGTTTTAAAACGCACCCCGCTATTCGTAAATATCTGGAAGGTGGACGCCGCATTGCCTACGGCGCGCGTGCGTTGAATGAGGGTGGCTTCCAATCAATCCCGACATTGAGTTTCCCGGGTGGCGTCTTGATCGGGGATACGGCCGGTTTCTTGAACGTTCCTAAAATCAAAGGCAACCATACGGCCATGAAATCCGGTATGGTCGCCGCCGAAGCAATTTCCGAGCACTTAAAATCCAATGAAGGATTTGGTACGGAATGCACAAGTTACCCCGATAAGCTGAAAGGCACTTGGCTGTGGAGCGAGCTTAAAAAAGTCCGCAATATTCGCCCCGGCTTTTACAAGGGGCTATGGTTCGGCCTGTTCAATGCGGTTTATGAAACACTTACCATGGGGCTTTCTCCGTGGACCTTCAAAAACCACGCCGATCATACGCAGCTAAAACAAGCATCTGAATGCACGCCGATTGATTACCCAAAACCCGATGGTGTTTTGACATTCGACCGCCTAACGTCCGTGTCCTTTTCCAACACCAATCACGGCGAAGATCAGGTCGTTCATCTGCAACTCAAAGATCCGTCCGTTCCCGTTGACCAAAACTACGAAACCTATGCCGGGCCGTCACAACGATACTGCCCTGCGGGTGTCTATGAGTTCGTTCAGGATGGCGGGACGATGAAATTCCAGATTAACTCGCAGAACTGCGTACATTGCAAAACGTGCGATATCAAAGACCCCGCACAAAATATTAACTGGACTGTACCGAATGGTGGTGATGGACCGAATTATCCAAATATGTGATACTCGGCATTGTTGCATGACCGTATTTTGAAGAAAGCTTTATCTTGGACACTTTACGCAATCTTATAGCGCTCTCCCTTGTTTTTGCCGCCATTTTCTATGCCGGTATTCATTTCAGCATCGAAACAGCCGACGAAGTGGCTGAGCCAGCAGAAGCGGGAATGGAAGCGGAAATGGCAAAAATGGAAGCGGCTATGGATGAAGCGGCCAAAGCGCCGCCACCGTCCTATGAAGGCTCTAGCGTATCGGGCAG
>CAZLTT010000029.1:10439-12914 GCA_964562515.1 uncultured Micavibrio sp. | reverse complement strand
TACAATGTACAAAACCTGCAGAGCAACAGCATTCACCTTTATCATGCCATGTTGATATCCAACTTCATGAATGAAAAAACAGAGATGCGTTCTTTCCTGCAAAAGGCTCTGGTCACCGGCGACTTCAATGTCGACAATGTCGAGCGTCTCGGTGACATCTATGCGCAACTCGAACAATATGAAGAAGCACAAAAGCTCTACGAGCAAGCATCGAAGTTGAAACCCGACAACCCGCATTTGAAAAACAAGCTGGATGCCGCCCTGAAAGAAGAGCCTTCCGAGCTCTATATCCGAGCGAAAACGCCTGCTGCGGGTATCAGCGAAGCGTTCTATGATATGGGCCGCCTGCTCGCTCAGGATTTTAGTGACGAGAGCGCCCGCGTTTTTGCCCGCCTTGGGCAATATGTCGATCCCGGCTTTTTGAACAATACGTTTTTACTGGCAGATATCGCCCTAAGAAATGAGCGACTGGATGATGCGCTTGAGCTTTTTGCATCCGTGCCGGAAAGCGATGGCGAATATCTTCGTGCCCGCCGCAATATGGCAGAAATATTGGTCGATATGGATCGTAATGAAGAAGCTATCACATTACTTAAAGAGCTTGAGACGCATCACAATGATCTGGATTCTGCGATACAAATCGGTGACATCCACCGCATGAACGAAGACTTCGTAAAAGCCGTTGCCGCTTATAATCATGCTGCTGATAAAATCAAAGAGGTGCACGGCAAAATTCCCGAAGAGTACTGGCACCTGCATTATGTTCGCGGCATGTCATACGAGCAGAGCGATCAGTGGGATAAGGCTGAAGCTGATTTACAAGCGGCGCTCGATTTCCAACCCGAGCACCCATACGTATTGAACTATCTTGGCTATGCATGGGCCGATCAGGGTGAGAATCTGGATGAGGCTCTGGACATGATTAGCAAAGCCGTCGAGTTACGTCCGCATGACGGGTACATTACCGACTCTCTGGGTTGGGTGTATTACCGCATGGACAGGTTTACGGAAGCCGTGCCGCACCTAGAGCGCGCCGTCGAACTCCTTCCCTATGACCCTGTGATCAACGATCATCTCGGCGATGCCTATTGGAAGGTCGGCCGCAAACTGGAAGCGCGCTTTCAGTGGGAACGCGCGAAGAACCACGCCGAAGATGAAGAGCTGATCCTGAAGCTGTCGGACAAGCTTGAGAACGGTTTGAAAGCGGATGAAAAAGGGATCGAGGCTTTGACCGAAGCGCCGGAAAATGAAAACGCCAAAGACGATACAAAAGTCCAGTAAGCCGACGTGAGTACAGCTCCTCCCACAATCGAAATTTTCGCCCCCGCCAAAATCAACCTGTACCTGCATGTCACCGGAAAAAGAGCAGACGGCTATCACGCATTGGACTCGCTCGTTACTTTCGCCGATATCGGTGACAAAATCACACTCCAGCCAATGGACGGATTGTTCTTTGAAACCACAGGGCCGTTCGCCCATGCATTTTCAGAGCACGATAAATCCGTCCTGCCGGATTCTCCTAACCTTATTATTCAGGCGATCTGGTCACTGGCACGTTTTGCCAACCGCAAGCCCGCTTTTTCAATCACACTCGAAAAAAACCTGCCACTTGGCGCAGGGATAGGCGGTGGTTCGGCAGACGCGGCGGCCGTGCTGTGGGGGCTTTCGCGCCTTTGGGATATCGCACCTGATATGAATATTCTGGGTGACCTGATGATGGATCTGGGCGCCGACGTACCCGTTTGCTTTTCAAGTCGGACACGATATGTGGCCGGCGCGGGGGAAACGCTCTCTCAGCCGATCGAGATGCCTGAAATTCATGCCGTGCTCGTCAACCCGTTAAAGCCGTGCAGCACCAAAACAATCTTTAAAGCCTATGGCGGAGATATTGTTGCCCCCGCCGATCGTGTTCAAAAATTCGAGGATGCGGACAGTCTGCTTGGATATCTGGATGACAAATTGAACATGCTGACACATGCAGCAAAGTCCGAAGTGCCGGAGATCGAAAATTGTTTACGTCAGATCGAAACGACAGATGCCTGCGAACTGTCCCGCATGAGCGGTTCCGGCTCGACATGTTTCGGGCTTTTCAAAACATTGAAAGATGCTCAAAACGCAGAGCGTTCAATTCGCGAACATAATCCTGACTGGTGGGTTAAGGCAACGACACTCGGACAGATCGAGCGTTACTAATTTCCGGTTTTAACTTTCGTTAGCCAACATGTGGCTGAGCAAGTTTTTGCTCGCGGCGCCATCGGCGTCCAAACCATGCTTTCGCTGATATGAACGGATAGCATCACGTGTCAACGGACCGGAAATACCGTCCGCCGGACCGGGATACAAACCCGCATTCATCAGATATTCCTGAACCTGCGCGGTAATGGCTTGGTTGTTACCAATATTTTGCGCCGTACCAATAGATGCAGGAGCCTGCGTCGCGGTGCTTGCCTGTTCCTGTGTTTTAGGGGCGACACT
>CAZLTT010000029.1:7651-10339 GCA_964562515.1 uncultured Micavibrio sp. | reverse complement strand
GTCGCGTCATAAGGAACGCCAATCCCTTCGATATATGCAATGCCGAGATTGTACTGCGCCTCGGGATGGCCCAGCTCGGCGGCACGTGTATACCAACCGATCGCCTTATCCATATCTTGATCCAGCCCCAAACCCTGATGGTTCAAAACCCCGAGATTGTAAGCCGCGTTGGCTACACCACCATTGGCCGCTTGCTCAAACCAGTAAGCCGCGCGCTCGTAATTCTGGCTCACGCCTGCATGGCCTGCTGTGTAAATCGCAGCCAGATCATGTTGTGCTTCGGGCACACCATCAAGTGCCTGTGCCTCGATTGCCTTTATTTTTTCTGGCAACCCACCATCGGGCTTAATTGTCGGCGGGGCAGATTTTGTGATCGTTTTTTGGGCGACCGGAGCCGGGGTTGGCGCTGTCGGTTGCGGGGTAACACTGGCAACTTGTGTTTCTTCAGCCGTCACTGGCTCTGTCGGCGCGGGCGGGATAATCGCATCAGGCTTGCTCGTAGACGGTTCAATTTCGTTCAACAATGCAGCGACCTGTTGAGGGTTTTCCGCCAAAGCGGCTTCAACGGCGGCCTGATCATTTAAATCCAGTGTGCCGATATCATCGGCGGCTTCATCAACCTGAACGGTCGTTGTGGTTTCGGGTGCGGCAAAACGGGAGCTATCTTGTTCGATGCTCCATTCAATCGTTTCCGCAGGCACATAGGCGTTCTGCGTTTCCCCGCCTTGCGGTTCGATATCGCCGAATGTGGTTGTCGATGTTTGTGTGCTGTTCGAAACAGGCGCAAAAGTGCTGCCCGCTTTATCCGTATTCAGGTAAGACACAAGCCCCCACGCCCCCAACAGCCCCAAAACAAGGATGGCTGCACCCGCACCTATTTGCTTGGCGCGCTTCGAAGACAGAGCCTCGCTATCCGCATCCGTCAGTTCTTTGATCGGTGCTGCCTGTGCCGTTTGCGCCTCATTCAGGCCTGTTTGAGCTGCAACGCCCTGATCGGTCAGCAAGACCATCGCTTTCGCATTCAGGGAGTCCCGCGTTTGCAAAACGGTTTCCTCAATGCGCTCAAGCTTTCTCAAGAAGCGGGTGCGCTCTTCCATAGCCTTATCGACTTTGCGCGTCAGCCTTGATTGGTGGGCCAACGTATCCGTGACCTTTTCATTGATCTGTTCTTGCTGCGCTTCGGTGTCTTTCACGCGCTTGGTCAGCGCCGCAGCGTGATTGACGCTGACTGCGATTTTTTCTGACTGCTCGACCTGAAGTTTCTTCAGGGCCGTTACGCCGCGATCCGCGCGCTCTGCTTTATCCTGAATAGTTGCCAAAATTTGACGTGTTTCTTCTAACTCCTGCAACGCATCTCTGGCCAGAATTTCGGCGTGAGATGAATCTCCTTTTGCGCCGCCTTGACCCATTTTTTGTTCAAGCGCTTTATAGGCTTTTTCATTAACGTCGGCTTTCTTTTGGAGGTCCTCGATCGTCTTGCGATAGTCCTCCAACGCCTTGGCCATTTCATTGCGTTCATTTTGTGTAGATTTCAGGCGCTCATTCAGGGCCTTTAACAATGCAATAATCTGCATTTGTGTTTGCGGACTGTTTGGCGTACTTCCGGCCGGAAACAAAGGCGGTGAGAATGATTTTTCGAATGAAGCCTCGCCGTTTTTTACCGGCTTGTCGGACGCGTTATTATCATCGTTTGCTCCGTCCTCGGCTGTATGAAAATAGACACGGCCCTCTGTAGTTCTTTTGAACCCCATAGTGAAGTACTCCAATACTCAAAATTCTTAGAATCGCACTATACCGAATTTTGTAAAATAGCGCCAAAATTTTGTCGGTATTTCAAAATCTGGTCCACAGACGTTCTTCGACCAACGGCTTTCAATCTGGACGGCTTTGGCAGGACCTGTTTTTGCCCTGATGCTGTCCTTGAAATACGGGTGGATCATCATGTCCTACTATGTCGTCTGGGTAGCGTTTATTCGTGTTCTTATCAGTGTGATGCTACTCGGTTCGCGATATGAAATCAGTTGGCGCTATCCGTTGCTGCTTTATTACAACCAGATCGTCGGCGCGGCGATTAAGACCTATGTGTTGTTTCGGATGGATCAACAAAGTTGGACGCGCCAGAAAATTTCCAGTGACAGCAGTTTAAAGCCGATCGGTTCATTCGCCATGCACAGTATCGCATTGTTGATTTTTGTCAGCGCCATCGGTCTGGCGAGCAGTGTGTTGGACTTTCCTCAGACGGCCTTGCGCATCTTTTTCTGATCAAACACTTGTAAAGCATGTTCAAAGTTTGGTGTGAACGGCCCGCTATCCGGCACTGGCCAATAGGACATCTCGCCGCCTTCAGCACTAACGCTTAACGCTGTAATGCTTGTTGTGCGGGCATATTCCCGCCGCATGAGCGGCCCTTCGATTGGTGATGGCTCTTGCGAAGTATGATAAGCGGGTAAATCATCCTGCCCATCCCACTCTTTCGCCCATTTCGAGAACATGTTTTTTCTAAGCCCGACAATTTCATCCTGTCGAAGTGATGAAGATGTCATGAAGAACACCTGTTCCTCATACGTTTTTTGAAATGGTTCTTCCTTAAATGTGTCGCCATCCCATACAAACAATTTCGTTTCATCAGCCGAGCCGACAATGATCCGGAAACACCGATACTGCTCGTATTCTATTGCCCTCGCCTGT
>CAZLTT010000029.1:0-7551 GCA_964562515.1 uncultured Micavibrio sp. | reverse complement strand
TCAAAGCGTTCATCGCGGTTCATGTAAACACGAAAACCATTATCGTTTTTGAAGATTGTGACAGTGCACATAAAAGAGAGCGCTACGCGTTGTTTTGATATTGTTTGGTGGCATTTGCCAGACCGAAATCCTTATCGAATTCAGCGCCCAGCTGCCGCCCGACCATTTTGATCAGAGCCATATGATGAATGCAATGGTCAAGAATATGAAACAGCTCCCGATGCACGGTTGATTGCATGTTGCACAGAGGTGCATCAGGATCGATGACGCAACACATATGCAATTGAGTGTCTTCGAAACCTGTTTCCATGAAAGTCTTTTCGAGTTCGGAAATTGCAGCCAGCGCATCGGACCTCGATGTTTCCAGAACCATATTACGCTGTCGCCGATCGTAGCACAGATCCTGACTTTCGGGACTTTCGATCGCCTTCAAAAACTCCTGATAAAATTCGATAATATGGCGTGCATGCATGCCGATAGAGGATGTAGAGGCGTCGGGTTGACGGGCGTATCGCTCGTCACAAAGCGTGCCCAATGCTTCGCGCACTTGAAAAAGGACCCGCAGATTTGCCCGCACCAACTCCGTTTGAGCGCTTTTGACATTCGCATCGTTTGCAGTTGTTATCGGTTCGAGACTCATCCTAACGGGTCCTCAATCTTATTATTCTTCAAGAAGCTCAGGGAATTTTTCATCCGCTTTCGGAATCAACTCACCTTTTCTTGGCAGCCATTCGTCGGCCACACTTTTATCATAGTTCAGGTAAAGCTTACCGTCTTCGATATGCCATGTCTTCGGGTCGGCTTTTACGAGGTTATCGTGAGCAACCGCCCATGCGCAATAGCCACCATATTGAGGTGCATATTTTTCAGGGTCGGCTTTAAACAAATCGAGATTTTCCTGCGATTTGAAATACCAACTTGCGCTCTTCCATATCGTGCTGAACTCTTTCGAGCCTTTGACGGCCTTGTTTTCAGTGTGGTAAGCAACGGTGTCATATCCACCGACAGCTTTGTTACTGAAAGCGCCTGTATATATCGGGTCGGCCGCTTGTGCCGGGCCTACAATGACGAATAACGCCAAAGCAAGTGTTGTGATTACGCCTTTAAACATATTGTTCTATCCTTCCATTTAGTCCGATCAACTCGGTCAAATCTGTTTTTTATAGTTAACGCAGTTAACAGTTTTATATTCATCGCCTTGACTGCGTTCGTTACAAAAAAATTTAAAACTCAAGCAAATGTCAGTGCTTCCGCCGTTTTTACGGCGTCTATCACCCCCATAATATGATCGCGGTATATTGCGGCAAAGTGCTCAACGGTCTCGGCGTTAAATACATTCGTGCTGTAAGTGATGTGTATATTCAGATTTCTGTCGATTACGCCTGCCTCTATATAGAGCTTGTAGCAAATATGGTTTTCGCCGTGTGACCCCTTGATACCGTCCGGATCAGGTAACGGCTGAAACGCTACACCGTCGGGGATAAGCGCATCAAGTTGGCTAACGTAATTGAAAAACAGCTCCGGTCCGGCGTGTTTTGTAATTTCGGGATGCTTCAGGGAATAGCGCAGCAAGTTGTAATCGCCGTTGCGTTTCGGAACAGCGGCAATCTGTTCACGTGTTGTGGCTAGGGCAGCCTCACCTTTTTCGCCTTGTCCAATCAGGTGAACGGGAAAGACGGTATTCACCCAGCCGACTGTACGGGACAGATCAATCGTTGCCGAACCATCGCGGCCATGTCCGCAGATATTGACGACCATTTCATTATAGCCCGTCCATTCCTGCATCGCGGATTGTAGAGCGCACAGTAAAGTATCCTGAATGCCGGCTTTGGTTACTTGCGGGATATCCTGTAGCAACGCCTGTGTAGTGTCCTCGTCCAGAATGATTTTGGCCACAGCCGCAGTTTGCTCATCGCCTTGCTTCGAGCTATCAACGGGTAAAGACGGTTTGGGCGCGATCTTTTCATCCGCCCAGTATGCAAGGGCTTCGGTAAAGTCGCGCTCTTGTGCGTCTTGTAATTGGAATTCGGCCCAGTCTTTAATCGCACTGGTTTTCGGCGCGAGTGGCAAGTCCAAGCCGAGCCTGAGAGCCTCATAACTTTTCAGAAAGTCTTCAAACACCAAGCGGGAGGAAACAATATCGACAAGCAAATGGTGCATGATAACGGCGAGATACCCTGCCTGCTCGCCTGTCCTGAAATATAGCGCACGGATCAGAGGTGGCGCCTCAAAATCAAGAGAGGTGTGCGCGGCATTACATAGATCGACAATCTGTTGCTGCTGCTCCTCCTCGTTCAGTGCGGACAAATCATGCGTAAGAACATAGGTTGTATCGGGGAGTTCGGCTTTGACCTGTTGCTGGCGATTACCGTTTTCATCAAGCGGGAAGGAAATCCGCAAATTGTCGTGATGCATCAGGACACGATCAAAAGCTTGCTGTAATTTCTGCTGCTCGACATCATGCTCAACGCCGAAAAAGAAAAAGCGGTTCCAATGTTCAGGATATTTAAAATTGTCATCGAAGAATTTAGCCTGACGCGGAAGAAGAGGGTAAGTGCCGCTCACAGCAGATTGATCAACCTCAACTCTGGCTTTAACCGCGCTGCCTTCGCTGATCGATTTTGCAATCGCGGCAATGGTTGTGTGCTCAAATAACGCATTCGTATCAAGAACGATCCCCGCTTCCTCAGCTTCGCAGACAAACTGGATCGCCATCAGAGAGTCGCCGCCAATGTCAAAAAACGCATCATGCCGCCCGATTTTGTCTTGCGGAATTTTGAGTATGTTTGACCAAATACCGGCAAGCTGTTTTTCCAACGCGCCTTCCGGTTCGACATAGGCATCGCGCTTCTTGATCGAGCGTTCAGGGTTCGGCAAAGCGCGGCGGTTGATTTTGCCGCTCGTCACACGCGGTATTTCAACAATCGGAATAAACAAAGACGGCAACATGTAAGCGGGCAGCTTCGAGGTGACATGCGCTTTTAAAGCATCTATGTCGACATCCGCATCCGCGACGTAATAGGCCACAAGCCGCTTATGCGTGCCGTCTGCGCCGAAATCGATCACGGCAATATCGTGAATGCCATCATAGCCGGAGATCACAGATTCGATTTCTGCCAGTTCAATACGAAAGCCTCTGATTTTCACCTGCGCATCGATGCGGCCTAGATATTCGATGTCGCCATCATTTTTAAAGCGGCAAAGGTCACCTGTTTTGTACAGACGCGCCTCGTCATCGTCCGCGAACGGGTCAGCGATAAAACGTTCGGCCGTCAGTTCAGGCAGGTTCACATACTCCTGCGCAACACCTGCGCCGCCGATATGTAGCTCCCCTGCTACACCGTTTGGAACAGGGCGGTTATTTTGGTCCAGAATATAGAGCGTT
Organism: uncultured Micavibrio sp.; assembly: GCA_964562515.1. Classification (GTDB taxonomy): domain Bacteria; phylum Pseudomonadota; class Alphaproteobacteria; order Micavibrionales; family Micavibrionaceae; genus TMED27. Next base: position 4,166 of record CAZLTT010000029.1, on the reverse strand, counting down.
GTATCCGCAAGCGGTCTGCCGATCGGCACGCTGAGCCAGTCATGGCCGCGCGGGCACAGCTTGAACGACGCGTAGATTGCGGCTTCGGTCGGGCCGTAGATATTGTAAAGGTCGCCGGGGCAATGTTTGTGAAAATTCTTCACGAGGGTCGGCGGCAACGCTTCACCCGCGGCCAGAATACGTTTCAGCGACGGCAGGGATTTATCCTTCATCACCGAAAGCAGACTATAGAGCAACGATGGCACGAAACAGGTTGTCGTGACGTTATGCGCATTCATCAAGTCAATCAGGTAACCCGGATCTTTATGGCGTTCATGATCCGTCAGAATTAACCGCGCACCCGTCGTCAACGGCCAGTAAATTTCCGCAACCGAAACATCGAAGCTGTAATCCGTGTTTTGCAAAACGGCATCGCTACTATCGAGCGGAATTTCATTTTGCAGCCATGTCAGACGCGGCACGACATTGCCATGGTCTAGCAACACCCCTTTCGGACGGCCCGTCGAACCGGACGTATAGATGATATATGCGGCGTCATCGCCCGTTACATCGATATCGGGGTTGGTTGCTTTGGCTTGCTCAAGGGTATCATTCAATTCATCGACGATAAGCGTATCGCATTCAGTGCTTTCGAAGTCGCCTTGCAAATCCTGTTGTGTGATCAGGAGCTTGCAACCCGCATCCTCCAGAATAAAAGCGCTGCGCTCTTGCGGGTAATTTGGCGGTATCGGCACATAGGCACAGCCCGCCTTCATCACCGCAAGCAACGATATAATCATATCCGGGCCGCGCTTCAGGCATAGTGCGATGCGATCGCCACGCTTTACGCCCTTATCAAGAATTGCATGCGCCAACCTGTTCGCCTTTGCGTTCAACTGCCCATACGTGATCGGCTTGTCATTATGGATGAGGGCGATTGTTTCCCGATCCTGCTCTGCGCGGTCTTCAATCAGGCCATGGATAGTGGATACATTCGCAGCAGCGACGTCCTCCGTCGTAGCTGGGTCGGGGTAAGCAAATTCTTGCAACAGTTTTTGTGTTTCATCTTCAGCTAACACATCAAACTGATCCAATGTTTTGTCAGGATGTTCGACCACTTGTTCCAACAATGTTTGCATATGCCCGATCATTTGCTCGACAAATTCCTGCTCAAACAATGACTGGCGATATTCGAGCCATAGGCCGATACGGCCATCCTCTAACAATTCATAAGACAGAGATAAATCGTCATTAACATCGTTATACTCGGCCTCCAGAGGTTCGGAATCGATGCCGTCCAAGCGCAAATTCACAAGGCGGGAAACCGTTTGCGCCATCGACACGTTAAACACCCGTCCGTCAAAGCCGGGGGTGGTTTTACGAATTTCACGAACAATATCAAGCGCGGGAAATGTCTGGAATTTTTTATCGGCTTTCCGCGCGGCGGAGACACGAGAAACCAATTCCGCAAATGTCGGGTTTGACGTCATATCCACGCGTATCGGGATGATATTTACAAAGAACCCGAACAGGTATTTATAGCCCGCAGGGCGGATATTAACCGGATAACCGATCAACACTTCATCGACATTGTAATAGCGATTGATCAACGTCCCGAACGCCCCGACCAGAGTGCTGAATAAGGTTGTTCTTTGTGCGCGGGAGAAGTCTTTCAGTTTTTGTGAAAGATCAGGGGGCAGGTCGAAATATACACGCTTGCCCGTTTTTTTATCATTGCCTGCCTCTTGCTGACCGTGGCTGAAATCAATCGTGTGATTAGCGCCTTTTAAATTTTCATGCCAGTACTCGGCGGCTTGTGTGTGATGCGCAGCATCGGCCTTATCATCAATTTCTGCGAAATAATCGGCCCAGTCTTTTTGCCCCGCGCCATAAGCTTCTTCCAAGCCCTTGTAGCCCTGATTGTACGCAATGGAAGTCGATTCAAGAAACAGGATAGCCGATGCACCGTCCGATATCACGTGAGGAACACTGCCGATAAAATAATGCGTATCCTCGGTCGTACGGATCAGGCCCGCACGGACGATAGGAAATTGTTTCAGGTCTACAGGCGTTCGTAATTTACGCGCCAAAAAGTCTTCTGCTTGTTGGCGCTGTTCTGCTGTTTCTTCGTTTTGTCCGTCAACCGAGACATCTTCGAATTCGAGTGTGAACTGGCCTTTGTTCCTGACATGCTGATACGGCACGCCGTGCTCTTCGACAAAATAAACGCGTAAAGAGCTGAAAAAATCAACAACATCTTGCAGCGCCTGACGGAAACGGTCCACGTCCAGTTCCCCCTTCAAACGCAATTTCACACATGTGTTGTACGATGTGTTATCGGGATGAAGGCGCCATTCAATCCATAGGCCTTCCTGTTGTTTTGTCAGGGGAAATCGCTGCTCATCCGCAGCCGTATCTACTCTGTCTATTTGCGCCATAACTCAATGCTTATTGTATTTGTAAAAACAAGACAATCCTTGATCAAAACCTTATGTTCAGGAGTTCTCTTCAAATGTACTGGCATCGTACTCAACCGCAAGCTTGCGGTTAGGAAGGATACGCAGTTTGAAATCCAGAGAAATTAAAAACCCAAGTAAATACACACTGCCCCATGCCAGGCCGGGGGCAATGGTCAGCCAGATATTCGGCGTGCCGAAATAACTATGTACGGCGAGCGGCAAAGCCAACATCACGATGAAGCTCATCAGAAAGCCAGCCGTAATACCGTGCCAACCGCATTTATATTTCAGGAAAGCCCAGCGTGCGACATGTGTAATTGAAAGCGTGGATATGAAAGCATATGTCCCTTGTATGCCGCCGGCCATAAGCCAGACATGCTGGTCAGGTCCGTAATTCGCATACACGGCCCAACCGCCATATACAACCGCCGCTAAGACAGCCGTCGAAAAAATCGTCCAATGACTTTTTGTATTACTCAATTGCCTAATCTCGTTTACGAACAGTGCTTAAAGCTTGTTCGGTGCTTCTGTGTTTGATGCGAGCTTATTGTATGCACCGGCATACACTTCTACAAGACACGGCATATTGCGAGCCATCAATGCCCGACACTTATTATATGCGCTCTGTATATCTGCATCTCTGTAGGCAATTCGTAATGTATGCTTTCCGGTTACAGGATCGGCAAAACTATCTTGTGGCTGAACAAGCAACTCACCGCCGGAAATGATTGATCGATATCGTGTATGGAGCTTGTACCATTGCGTTGACATCAGCAGGCGCGAGTTATACTCACCGATATTCAGCGCGATTTTATATTCATCCGTATCAAAATCGATATGCGGGTGCAGCGCCTTGTAATCTGTCATGTCAGACATAATTTCGCTCGGGATATCGTCCTGCCCTGCGTCTGCATATATGTCATTCCCATAAATGATCGTTCCGTCATAGCCAATCTCGATCTGCTGCGGCAAAGGTCTGACAAACTTTCCGGAAGTCGCGGCATCTTTGTCAATTACGAGTAAGTAGCGCCCCGGCGGTATGCGGCTGAAGATATAAAAGCCGCTAAAGTCGGTCAGACTTGTTTGCTCCACTTCGCCTTCGGCGTTGTATAGGTGAATAGGAATACCTTTTAAAGGGATCGGCTCAGCTAAATTCTCTGCGCGACTATATAGCGTTCCATCCATTTCACCGGCTATGTGGATTGGATAGCTTAACTCGGCAACGTAGCCCTCGCGGGGCAGAACAGAAACACCTTCGAAGCCAGAAATCCAGAATGGATCTTTCAAGCTATCTTCGTCGATAATGACATCTGTCCGTCGCAGCTCTGCCATATTGTTAAAGAATGCAATACCTTTGGCATCGGTTTTGACCTGACCACCATTTTGCAATGCACGCACCTGTATATCTTCGAGAGGATCTTCTCCTTCATTGAAAATACCGTCACCGTTCTGATCAAGGAAGACCTGAACAGACATCGCACCGTTGCTCGTGATATTACGGTCAAATGAATAAATATTATTGGTAATCGGGTCTTTCGCGATACCGAAGCTGGTTGAAAGCCCTGCGAATACATCATTGTCGGAATTATAGGTAATACTTGGCGATATACGTGCAAAACCTGCCTGCCAGTTAAGGCGAGATGACACCTCGGTCAGATCCGGATCGACTTGATGCCTGAGGTCCAAATCGAAGGTTGAGTTTTCAAACACACGCCGCCGCAAGGTTGC
>CAZLTT010000028.1:0-21098 GCA_964562515.1 uncultured Micavibrio sp. | reverse complement strand
GATGCCGTATTTGATTTGCGTTCACAAGCATCCTTACAGGCCCTGATGATTTTCCTGAGCGACCCGATGGTTATGAACCTGCCGGGAGAGAATAAGTGGTATTACACGCCTGAAAAAGGACAACTGATTTTGCAGGGTCTTGATGACCTGAAACAACGTGTGAAGCAGATGCTCGGCGAGGAAGAGTATAACCGTCTCGGACTAGAGGAGCAGCTGACCCGTGAAAACCTGGCGCCGCTTATCGAGGCGTTAGACTTTTTAGCTACACAGGATCCGCCCAGAATTTCCCAGCAACTTCTCTTTAGCCAGAGCGTGGAAATTGATGACAATGTAGAGGCCCTGTTCCGCAATATTCTTGATGTTCCGACAGATCAGACAGAGATCGATTATCTCGCCGGATTTGGCGCGCATCGCATGACCGGAATAGCGGAGAATAATCCGGGTATGTTGAAGCTTGCGGATTCATTGACACGTGAATTTACCCTTCAATTCGGTATGCATGATTTAATGCCCGAACTCAAAGGTGTGGAAACGATTGGTCAGATTGATGGTGCTTTGACCCGTGAACAACGCCTCAGTCAATTTTATAAAGAGGCCCGCGTTAAGCATGCAGAAAACGGCCATGGTGATACGTTTAATCAGGATCTTATGATTCTGGTCGGTACGATTAATACTTTGCCGTTCGGCAGTGCGTCTTACAGACAGCAATATTTGCACATTATGCGCAGAGCGGCTGAAAGAGCGGGGGCTATCAGTGATCCTGATCAGGCTGCGCAGGTCTTTGCGACTGCCGTTACCGAGGGCATGAATACGCTGTATCAAAATCACGGCCGTCCGGAATATCAGCAATATTACAAGCGCGAGACGCCTTCGTGGAGACCGGGGCTGGAAAATATTACGGTTACGTCCGGCGGTACCGAATTCAGCGCGACTGAAATTGCCCGACTTTATGATCAGTACCATACTGTTGCTCCGGGTAATCCATATAGAGAAAATCTCAAGACGGACATGATTGATATGCATGGTCCTGTGTTTTTCAAGGATGATGAGGGCAACACATACATTGCCGGTATAGACAAACAGTCCATGGTTTTCAGTGTTGAGCGGCTCGATGTCGAAGGGTTTCGCGCGCGCTATAATGAATTGACCGCGCGTTACGAGGCGAATGAGATCAATGTTGCCGAGTTTGAAGAAGCTCTTGGGGCTATGCGAGATGAGTTCCCCGGGTTTGGTTTACTTGCAGGTGTCCAGACGTTGCGTGATGCCGAAGCGACTATGATGAACCCGCAGGCCCTGAGCCGCGTTGAGACTTTAAGCAGTTTGGTATCAAATTATCAAAGTGACTTTGACACGTTAAGAGGCGATGTAGAGGCGGAGCGTGCACGCGAAGAAGCTCTAATTCCCCAAAATGCCCGCGGCGTCGGTACAGACGGGCGCACGGAACCTGTCATTGATCGTTTTAATCCTGCTGCACGTGGGACAGTGTTTGATGATCCGACACGTACTCGCGAGCAGATCATGTCGGATATCGATCAGCTGCGCGATTTTGCGAACTTCCAGTTAAATTCGACACCGCGCGTAATCATGCCGCATGAAACAGGTATTATCGATATGCTTCATAGAAATGATGCGCATGGGCCGGATGGCCAACCGCTGAAGCTTCCTGTTGGTGCATATGCAGGAAGCGCGAGCTTGCGTGTTGAGAAACTCGATTTGCCACCCCGTGGTACGGGCGGACCGTTGATTGCTTTTTATGATGGTTCTCAGCGCTCTATCCGCGTGATTGAAACGCCGGATTATCTGGCAGACCCTGCTCAAAGACAGGCCTTGATGGATATGGCGTCGCAAGGTGCTGACAGCGAGGAGTTTATGCGTCGTATACGCAGTGAATATCCAGAGTTGTTTGCTATTGTGCAGGAATATAGAACTGCCGGAAACGGCAATGGCATTATTACTGATAACGGCCCGATCGGACGCAATGAATATAACGGCTTCAAGCGCGCGATGCAGAATGTGGTTCGGAATATCGGTGCGGATATGCGCGAATTTGCGTATCAGCCACCGGGTGAAGAGCGTCAACCACGCACATTCAGAGATAATATCGAGCTTGCCGGAAGAACTATTGTAGGGACGCCGGGTGAGGTTGCTGACGAGATTCGCCGTAAATACGGTGGCATTAACCCCGGTGCAGTGGGCGATGGTTTGCGTACATTGCCGGAAAGAGCCGGTGATGCTTTTGTTTCGGTTGTGAATGGTATCGGAAGCACAGTCGAAGAGGCTGTTGAGGTTTACACAGGAGAACGTGACTATCTGGATCGTTCCCACCATGTTCATACGGGTGCGACGGTAGACCCGCGTATTGAGTAAAAGCCAAGTTACGAGATTTTCAGAATATAATCGGACTTTATCAAAATGCGATGTCGCGCTACTCTGTTAGAAGCGAAGCAAATCAAAAGAGTGTTTTATGTCTGAACCACAAAGTGCCCCACCAAATAGCGATCAAGAAAACAAGCTGACGAGTAATCAGTTTGATGAATTTAAAGAAGCGCTTGAGGTGCTATATGTTATTGCAAACCTGAGCGCGCGTATTCAATTTGCGCAAAATTGGCCTGCTGCGGCTGACTTTGTTCTCGGAAAAGATTTGATGCTCTATGACAGGGACGGAGCGACGACAGAAGAAGATAAGGAAGACCGCGCTGATCTTGAGCAAGAGGCTGAGGCTCGTCGTTTAGCCTTGTTGGAGTTTATGGATACTCTGGAAGATAAAAGCGTCGATAAGGGTGCTTTGCAGGTAGAGTATGTTAAGGAAGCTATGGGTAAGCTTGGGCGCGATTTGTCTTTGCTTGTATACGGCCAGCAACTGGTTGACCGTTTCCTTCCGCCTTCTCCGGAGGAATTAAAACAGCAAGAAGAGAGTGCAGAACAAACCGATACAACGCCTGCTGATGCAGAAAGTGCCGCTGCCGGTGCTGTGGCTGCTGCTGACGTCGGGGAAACTCAGGTTGATGAAGCTAGCGCAAGCGCAGACATTGCAGCGGATGCATCACAGCCACCCGTAACTCCTGATGAAGAGAGCTTATCACCCGATGTGGGAGGCGCTGTGAGTGGAGATGCGAGTGGCGCGCCTAAGATTCATGTTGATCCTATGGATGATGTGAAGCCGATTGATTATGAAGAGCAGCCGACAGTAAATGCTGATCCTGAGCCTGCCGAAATTGTACCTGAAACGCCGCCGTCTGTTCCGCCTGAGGCTGAAGTGCCTCCCGCCGTTGTTGAAAAGCCGGATGTTGTTGCCCCTGTCGCACCAACACTGGCGGAGGAAACCGCAGACCCGCTCGAACAGCAACAACAGATGGCTGAAAACCCGCAAGCTTTGACACCGGAAGCGCCGCAAGAGCAAGCACAGCAACCGGCACCGCCATTGACGCCCGAACCCCCGCCACAACAACCTGAAGAGGCTGCGCCTGTTCCTGCGAGTGAACTTCCCGTTACACCGATTGCAGATGATGATTTACCCCCGCCTGCGCCGGAGGATATGGTGAAGTCTGTTGTTGACCAATCTCCGCCGTGGGGACAGCCTGCGGCAGCAACGCCGCCACCAGCACCCGCCGCAGAGCCACCGACTGCTCCGCCACAAGATGCGACACCACCTTCCGCGCCGCCTGCCGAACCTCTTCAGACAGAGGCGGCTGCGCCGAGTGCTCCTGTTTCTCCTCCTCCTGCGGATGCGCCTGCTCAGCCACCAGAAGGCGGTTTGACACAAAAACCGGTTGGCATGAAGTTTGTTTCCTCAAAGGATCAACAAGCGAAAAAACCCGAATTGCCGGAAGGTTCGCAAGATGATGTTCCGAAGGATGAAGGCGGTCAGGCTTAATTAAGCCGCTTTGCTTGTTTGACGGATAGTTAAAATCAACAACAGGACCAGAATTGCCGCGCCTGCCTGATGCATGGCGGCGATTGCGATATTTACGCCGCTGAATATTGTCGCGATCCCCAAGCCCATTTGCAAAAACGCCATCAAAGCGAGCAGGTTCAGGGCATTGGCCTTGTATCCTTTGGCCATGCCATGTGCCCATACGCTGATGATATATAAGACAGAAAACATCGCGAGCCATCGATGGGCGAATTGTACCGCGCTATGGTTTTCGAGCAGGTTTCCGAACAGTGTTTCATGTTGCCAGAAATCCGGCGGAACGATTTGGCCGCCCATGAGCGGGAAGCTGTCATTATAAAGCAGGCCCGCATCAAGGCCCGCGACGAATGCCCCCCATGCGATTGTGATTGCTATAAACAGTGCGGAGCTGTGCAGATGTATACGGAATACCGTATCGGTTTTATAACGGGCGAAGGATGAAAGTGTGAAGGCATGCCAAAGCAGAACGCCGAAAATGATAAAGGCCAGTCCCAGATGTGCGGCGAGGCGGTAATGGCTGACTGCGGGTTGATCGATAAGGCCGCTCTGGACCATGTACCATCCCATAAACCCTTGTGCACCGCCGAGCAAAAGTAAGAACAGGAATTTTCCTTTATAGCCTTGCGGGACCATGCCTTTTATCCAGAAAACGAGAAGTGGCAATGCGAAGACCAGACCGATCGTGCGCCCCCATAGGCGGTGAAACCATTCCCAGAAGAAAATCGTTTTGAATTCGTCTAGCTCCATCCAGAAATTCTTTTTCTGGTATTCCGGCGTGGCTTGGTAAAGCTCGAAGACCCGTTGCCACTCTTCCTGAGATAGTGGCGGAAGTGCACCGATAAGCGGTCGCCATTCGACCATTGATAGGCCGGATTCCGTCAGGCGGGTAATGGCCCCGATGACCATCATCGCAAAAACCATAAACGCACATATAAATAACCATACAGTCACAGCGCCGTGCTCACCCAGTATTGATGGGCGGGGTGCGCTTTTTGCGGTGTCTGTTAAGGCCTGTGTCGTCATCAGTTCCGACTTCTTTCCTATTTTTTTAAACCGTTGCACTATGCTTGATTTGTATTATGTGTCAAACATCATATGAGTTGATTTAGAACAGACGAGCGCCATGGCCAGTTTTGACATTATTGAATGTACGAGCCAGTCCTACAAATTTATGTGGGAATATCGCGCGTATGTTGTGCGATTGTCGTTCTATGTCATTTTGCTGAAAATCCTTGGTTTTACGACGTTTATCCTGCTTGGGATGGATGACAATTATCTGCGGCAGGGCATTTTTCTGTTGCCGGTTTTCTTCCTCGAGGGGTGGGCGATTGCGCAACTTGTGCTTATGGCCTTGCAGGTGGAGCACAAGCCAAAAGTGGTGCCGGGTGTTAATGAAGCAGCCGCGCAAAAGAGTATTTTGCCCGCGCCGCAGGATATTATTCGTTTCACGAAAGCATCGGCGATTATTTACACGCTGACGAAACTGGCGATGGCGTTTGTGATCGGTATGGCGATGCATGGTTATGATCCGGATGCGCCGAACCAGACTCCGGCAAGCGAAGCGAGCGGTCCGGCTTTTATTTTTGTGTTGCTGTTGATCGGGATGATGATCTGGACATTCCGTTTCTTCTGGCTGTATATCCCGATCATATTCGGTAAGACGCCGTTGGATTATCTGCTGCGTTTCCGCGCGTTTTCATCGTCTTTCTATTTGTTAGGCGTTTGGCTGCTTTGTTTTGTTCCGGCGGCGATTTTGATGTTGTTTATGACGGAGATATTGGCAGGCAGTTTGACCTTATTGTCACTTCAGGATAATGATACCGCCTTTCAGATTGGCATAGCGGTTGTTCAGGCTTTTGTAGATTATCTTCTGGCGCTGTTATCCAGTCTGGCGATCGGGTTTGGAATATTCTCGGTTTTTAATGATGAAAATAAAAAGACCGAAATCTGGTGAGTTTTGATGAAGATTTTCGTGACGGATATGGAAGGCAAAGAGCACACACTCGAAGCGATCGAGGGGTGGCGTGTCATGGAAATTATCCGCGAGCATGGTTTACCAATTAAAGCGGAGTGTGGGGGGTGCTGCGCGTGTGCGACCTGTCATGTTTACGTCGATGAAGATTGGCTCGACAAATTGCCGGAGATGCGTGAGGACGAGGAAGAGATGCTCGACGAAGCGTTCGACTTACAGGATAACTCACGCTTATCATGTCAGCTCATTATGTCTGAAGAATATGATGGATTAAAAGTCCGTCTCGGGCCTACTGCATAGTGCCGAGCCAGTCGGCGTTGCGGTAATCCGATGTGGTAATGATTTCCCGTTTGGCGACATAAACCGAGTGCAATTTGCCATCGATTTCACGCGTCCAAAAATCCAAAAATTTCTGTAATTGTGGGAATTGCGGCGCCAGATCGTAATCTTGCCAGATGAATTCCTGCAATAAATCCTCCACATCGGGCATGTGGTAGTAGATTTGCGCAGTTGTCAGGCGGTAATCGCCTAATTGTTTAGTTAAATCAGCCATTTAATCCTCCTTACCCTGTTCTTGGGTCCAGTTATAAACCGTGGCGGAGCACTGCTCTCTGATGACATTATTCTACGTCATCACACTACAATAATATATGGAAATTCTTGCAAAACCCTTAACTATCAACAGTTTCAGCAGGTTCGCCCTATAAGTTGGCCGTGTAATTTTTCTTCGAAATATCTTGAAAGTTTTTGGAGTCTGTACTATCTGTTTGGCACTCACTAATTGAGAGTGCTAACAGCGCTTTCAAAGTGAGTTTGGAAGGGGCTTTGATGTCCGCATTATATGGGGCAAAAAAGCCTGCTTGTTCAACCATAAACTTAGGAGAAAGTCGAAATGGCAAAGAAAGTCAAATTTCGTCCTCTACATGACCGCGTTCTTGTCCGCCGCGTTGAAGCAGACACCAAGACAGCTGGTGGGATCATCATCCCTGACACAGCTTCCGAAAAGCCAATGGAAGGTGAAATCGTTGCAGCCGGTAAAGGCCACGTAAACGATAACGGCGATGTACGCCCACTGGACGTTAAAGAAGGCGACAAAGTCGTGTTCTCGAAATGGGCCGGAACTGAAGTCACGATTGATGGCGAAGAGCTGATGGTGATGAAAGAGTCCGACATTATCGGAATCATTGCTGCTTAATTTAAACGCAAGACAATAAGGAGTTTATTATAATGTCTGCAAAAGATGTAAAACTGGGCCAAGACGCCCGTGAAGATATGTTGGCCGGTATCAATACCCTCGCCAACGCTGTTAAAGTTACGCTCGGTCCTAAAGGCCGTAACGTTGTTATCGAGAAAAGCTTCGGCGCACCTCGTACAACAAAAGACGGTGTAACTGTTGCTAAAGAAATCGAACTGACAAACAAGCGCCAGAACACAGGTGCGCAGTTGATCAAGGAAGTTGCTTCTAAAGCAAACGACCATGCCGGTGACGGTACCACAACTGCAACAGTACTAGCGCAAAGCATCGCGAACGAAGGTGCGAAAGCAGTTTCCGCCGGTCGTAACCCGATGGACTTGAAGCGCGGTATCGATATGGCTGTTGCCAAAGTTGTTGAAGACCTGAAAAAGCGTTCAAAGAACGTTAAAGGTAATGATGAGATCAAACAGGTTGGTACAATTTCCGCTAACGGCGAAACATCCATCGGTGAATTGCTCGCCGAAGCGATGGACAAAGTCGGTAACGAAGGCGTTATCACCGTTGAAGAAGCCAAATCTTTGGACAACGAACTCGAAGTTGTTGAAGGTATGCAATTTGACCGTGGTTACCTGTCACCATACTTCATCACAGATGCTGACAAGATGCAGGCTGAACTGGAAAATCCATACATCCTGTTGAACGAAGGCAAGTTGTCTAACCTGCAAGCTTTGGTTCCAATTCTGGAAGCTGTTGTGCAGTCATCACGTCCTTTACTGATCGTAGCGGAAGATGTTGAAGGCGAAGCTTTGGCAACATTGGTTGTCAACAAGTTGCGCGGTGGTCTGAAGATTGCTGCTGTTAAGGCACCTGGTTTCGGTGACCGTCGTAAGGCGATGCTGGAAGACATGGCGATCCTTACAGGTGGTCAGGTTATTTCCGAAGACCTCGGTATCAAGCTTGAGAATGTTGAAATCGGCATGCTCGGCCAAGCCAAAAAAGTGACGATCACTAAAGACGACACAACTGTTGTTGACGGTGCCGGTAAGAAGAAAGACATCGAAGCACGCTGCTCACAAATCCGTAAGCAGGTTGAAGCTACAGATTCTGACTACGACAAAGAGAAGCTGCAAGAGCGCTTGGCTAAACTGGCCGGTGGTGTTGCTGTTCTTCGCGTCGGCGGTGCCACAGAAGTTGAAGTGAAAGAGCGTAAAGACCGTGTTGACGATGCTCTGCATGCTACGCGCGCAGCTGTTGAAGAAGGTATTATCGCCGGTGGTGGTACTGCTCTTCTTTACTCAACAAAAGCTCTTGCCAAACTCGAAGGTGAAAATGATGACCAGAATGTTGGTATCGAAATCATCCGTCGTGCGTTGCAGGCTCCTATTCGTCAGATTGCTGAAAACGCTGGTGAAGAAGGTTCCGTTATTGTCGGTAAGTTGCTTGAGCAAAAAGACACCAACTATGGTTTCGATGCACAAGCGGGCAAGTTCACTGATCTTGTTAAAGCCGGTATCATCGACCCAGTGAAGGTTGTCCGTACAGCATTGCAAGATGCGGCATCCGTATCTTCATTGTTGATCACGACAGAAGCCATCATCACAGAAGCACCACAGGAAGACAAAGGCGGCGCAGCCGGCGGTGATCCTATGGGCGGTATGGGTGGTATGGGCGGAATGCCCGGCATGATGTAGGACAGCGTCCATCGTTTCGTCCGGGCGTTGTTGCTGCGTCGTTCGCGTATTAATTTTTATACGCTTCGCTCCTAGCGCCTCGCCCGGCCATAACGCTGATAGCTGTTACGCCTAGTAAACAAAATTAAAGGCCGCTCGAAATGGGCGGCCTTTTTTGCTGCGTTAATTTGTGTTCTTTAGATGTCGAGGTGCCATCCACCGCGGCGATTTGAAAAGCCGTCTTCGTCCCAACCTAAGTCGTTTGATCCATCAAGATCAAATTCTTCGGCTCTACGGATGGCTGTTATTCTGCTGCGTCCTCCGCCACCGCCACCACCTCCTGATGGTGCAGATGCGTTCGCAGGGCCTTCCGGTTCGTCTTCTTTTGATGCGGCTATCTCAGCGGCAATCTTTAGTGTTTCTTTCATGCGGTTTTCAAGCATGTTGTTGAGCGCCAGAGTGCCTGCTGTAATTGATGCAGAGCCGTGAGGCAAGTTAGGGCGCGCAGCATTTTCGCCCATTGTAATCGCTCCTCGGTCGCTTAACAGACCGAAAGCGTAGATGTTGTTGACGATCTCGCCTTCCGCATTGATCAAGCGATAGCGTTCGTCAATGTTTGCTCCACCGAGTTCGATATGTGTTTGGCCTGTGGTCTTCAAGCGGTCTTCAATAGAGAATGGTGTGAGTGTTCCGTTCTCAAGCATCTTTTTGATCAACGTCATTTGGGATCTGCGAATATCAGTACCACCACCAAAGGAGTTAATTACGACACTTACTTCTTGTCTGAACGGTCTGTTGGTACCGTCACCCGCGGCTACGGCCTGACTTTGTACGATGTATTGGTCAGAGTGCTCAGGGGCGAGTACTTGCGTGCCCGGACCTGCAAATTTAACGACGCCAGCTTTGGCCAATGCCATCATTTCTTCGTTTCTGAAAGTTGGCGGTCCGCCTGAAAGCTTGTTCATGAAACGCAGGAAGAGCGGAAGTTTTTCCGCAGATTCAACTGTGATCCCGCCAAATTCTGTCAGGTATCTGATGTTATCTTTTAATTCGCGGAGTGAGTCGCGCACCGCTCCCACGCCGACGGCATCGCCGAGCTTGCTTTCATCGATATCTTTTCTCAAAAGATCAAGAATGAAGTCCTGAAACTCTTCTTGAGAAGAGAATTGTCGTGGGGTGTCGCCATTTACGACTTCGCCGGAGTCCCGATAAATATATTTACCTTGCTCGGAGTTAAAGACGATGGCGCTGTCCGGGCGCAATGTGTTTACAGGGTCAATCAAGGCACCCATGTTCAAGCGTTTTTCAGGCGGCAGGCTTTTCAAGAATGAAACCCTTTTGCCTTCATCGCGAGCAATCCTTTTGTATTCGTCTCCGTGCTCCTGACCGAGAACGGTGCTGTAATACACATATTCCATTTCGCGGAATAGGTCGGTGAAGATACCATCTTCCTTGTCGTTTAAATTCATAATCCCTGTTTCAGGATCGATGTCGGGGAAGATTTCCGCTTTTTCAAAACGCGGGTCGTATTTTTTACCGCGGGCATCTTTAGTCAGAATGCGAAGCTGTGTTGAACGCTCTTCAATTTGTTTTTCGGAGAGGTGCTCTCGTGTGTATCTTCGAACCAGTTTCTGGAACTGTGCTTTTCTGGCATCGTCGATTCGGTCGCGCGTAAAGAAGACAGGTTCATAGGCTTCTTGTCTTACGTTTAAAGGTTTGCCTGCGTGCGGTGTGGCAGACAGCGACGTGAGGATAATAGAAGGCTCACGACCGGTTGCTCTATAAGCGAGCTCGCCATTTTCTTCTCTATAGAATGGGTTGCCGTCTTTGGGTCCGTAAACGGCGATAGCATCGTGAACGACATCGATACCGTGCAGGCCCTGACCGATAAGGGCGATGTTCAGTTCACTACCGTCCGTATATCCGGATTCAAACAGGTTCGTGATAGCGCTTCCTTTAAAGGACGACGGATAGTAGCGCGTTGTTTGCGGGTGTTCTGTTGCGTGGATTGCCAGTCGCTTTTCGCTTTCGCGCGGTTCGGTTTTTGTTAGCCCGATACATAGCGTGACGTCATCTGCTTCAATATTTGCAGGGGCGGGCTCACCTTCGAATTTTATGACCGCGCGCTGTTGTCCCTCTTCGGTGTGTCTGGGCTCAACTTTTTTAACACGCGCTTTTTGGTAAACAACGTCGAGGTCGCCGTTTAATTCTTCTGCAAGTTCGCATGCTTCCATGGCCATATCGTGAAGGTAGAACCCGTAAATCAGGCGCGGCGGGTAGTAGTCTTCGTGCAGTTGAATTGAGCGGTCACGTTTGTAGCATTCCAGTGCCGGGTCTTTGTAGGCCTTTTCATTAAACCACTTGTCGAATTTCTCGTCTTTCCATGAAGAGTAGACGGCGTCTGCATATTCGGCTTCTTCGTATCCCTCAAGAACGGGAGATAGCTGCGCTTCAAACCATTCATAAATTTCGACCATGCGTGGGTCGATGCTGTCGAGGTCTGCGCCGCCTTCTGCGAATCTGTGTTGTTTCCAAAATTCAAAATGACGGTCTAAAACATTTTCGAAATCGCGCTCGAGCCATTCGCCTAAATTAGGCCCATTGTCGTGAACCGCGCCTTCAACATTGCTGTCGGCACATGCTGTGAGCTGTCTTGCGGGCGTGTTTGCGTAAAGGTGGTCGGGGTTTTTCAGGATGGACCATACAGCACCGGCCCCAAACATTTCAGGATCTGCGAAGTGCAGGGTGAGTTTACCAGTGGCAGTTTCTATTTCTTCAGGCGTTAATTGAAGCTTTTCGTCTTTGATGTGCTGTAAGTCCGCACCACCGCGCAGGTTGAATATGCGCTTGATACCGAGACGGAAGGCATCGTCTTTTTTGATCGCCGGGTCGGCGTTGTCTTCTTCTAATGAGGCATGCGTAATGAGGGTGTTACGAAATTGCGCAGGGTTTTGAAGCTTCGCCTGAAGCTGCGCGCGTGCCTGGCGTTCTTGCAGAACGGCCTGACGCAGAAAATACGTCGCTCTCGGGCCCGCACCAACACTAAAAATCGTGCGGTCGCCGCGCTTGATGTCTGTACTCGTACTCATTAGTTAAGCCTGTGGCCGTTTATACTCAGTTACGCTGCTTCGCTTGGTACTTTCGTTACGTGATCCCATGCGATATCGAATAAAATTCTGAAGCCTTTGCTGAATTCAGAATTGTGGAGGACGGTTACTTCTATGTCGTCTTCCATGAAGTTCAGGAAAGCCAGTTTGTCCCCGAAGACGTAAAAAGAACGTTCGTCAAACAGGTCGCGTGGCCACCATTTATATTCTGCAAAAGAGTTGCCGATAAAGTTGTGGTCACCTTCTTCCGCCGTGATCTTGAAATTAATATTTGTTAGTTCTGACATTCTTTTGGCATGGGCTTCGTACCAGTCTTTACCCAACCATTTGTACCAGTTCAGGTTCTTCGCGTTATGAAGTCGAAATTCGCCGCCATGGTTTTTGGCAGATAAGTAAACTTCGTCCATAAATTGTCTGAAGCCTTCCGTACCGTTATAGACGGTTACGTCCGAGCTTCTTTTCTGAACGCCTGTGCGCCCTATAAATTCTATGCCTGCCAAGTCAAAAGCTTTGGAAATTTTCTCGATCGTTTTTGAGTTTGGCTGGTTTGTTCCGTTCTCGATGCGTGCGATACCTGTTTGCGACAGACCGGCCTTGTTAGCCAGGTCATGCTGATTCCAGCCCAAAAGGGCTCTGGCAGCGCGGATTTGTTCAATAGTGGGCATGTGTATGTGTCCCTCTTGTGGTCTGAAAAACTAAAATCAGTTACGCAATTGGTGTCTTATATTGACTCTATACGGGAATGTCCAGTATTTTTTTTATATGTAAAATTAAAAATGCTATATTTTTTCGCACTTTATTACTTAAATATGCAAAAAATCGCTTTTAAGGGGATTTCACGCTATAAAATATGTATTTTCTCTACGACCTTTATACATGATTTCTGTAATAGATGCTGTATATGGTTTTTTAAGGGGTGGCGGCATCTTGTATCCGGCGTTGAAACCCTTATCTTCAAATTATGCCAGAGCTTCCAGAAGTTGAAATTGTTAAAAGGGCAATTGAGCCCGTTTTGATCGAGAATACGGTCACTTCCTTGACCTATAACCGCAAGAATTTGCGGTTTGATTTGCCCGTTGATTTACCCGCTCTATTAGAGGGGCAAAAACTGTCATCTGTTCAGAGACGCGGGAAGTACATTCTGGCATTTGCACCCAATGGTCATGGTTTTGTTCTTCATTTGGGTATGTCCGGTGTTATTCGCATTGAACAACCCGATGAACAAACCGAAAAAAAGCATGATCATGTTGTTTGGGGGCTCGATAATGGTGTGCGGGTGGTTTTGAATGATGCACGGCGGTTCGGTTTCGTGCAGGGCGTGAACGCTGATAGTTGGACTGATATAGCGCCGTTTAGCCAAATGGGCCCCGAGCCATTGGGAAATGCCTTTAATGGTGAGGTTTTGCACCGTGCTTTATCCGGTAAAAAAACACCCATAAAAACCGCCTTACTTGATCAGCGTGTTGTTGCCGGGGTCGGCAATATATATGCATGTGAGGCGTTATATGATTCCGGGATTGCCCCCCAAAGGGCCTCTGGCACTTTAAGCGACTATGAGTGCGAGCGCTTGGCGCGATCTATCAAAGAGGTTTTGCAAAAGGCAATTGATAAGGGTGGTTCGTCTTTGAAGGATTATAAGCATACAGACGGTAATCTCGGGTACTTTCAGCATCATTTTACGGTTTACGACCGGGAGGGGCAGCCTTGCATAAAGCAGGATTGTCCATGCCATACGGATCAGGGTGTGCTAAGAATAACACAGCAAGGGCGGTCGACTTTTTATTGTCCGTATCAACAGAGTTAACCAATGCACAAGATAACAACACTTATTATAGCTACGCTTTTATTGGCTGTGCCTGTTGTGCATGCGCAAGCCGAGCCGGCGCGTTTTTTTGTAGCGGCGTCGGATGTGCCGATTATGGACGGGTTGGTTGAAGATCAGCAGGCAGGTTTTGTTTATGATTCTCCGCAAGGGCGCGTTATCGAATCGGTGGCTATTCTGCATCAAGTTTCTGAGGAGGATGTGCGCCGTTTTTATAATGAGTCCCTACCGGTTTTCGGATGGGCTTTTTCGGGGGCAGATGAATTTGTCAGGGGAAAAGAAATACTTAGTATCCGAATCGATACCCATCGCGATCAAAAAGTTTTGACCCTCTCCATAGCTCCTCGCTCATAAAGCTAGAGAATCCGCGGTTTTGTGAATAAGTAGGGTAAAGCTTTGGGGGAGCAGAAAATTTGATTGTTTGCTTGACAAAGATGTGGATAGAAGCGTATATCTCTTCGATCATTAAATGCAGGGCATGAGGCCCGCTTATAAGACGACTTAAAAAGAAGGTTGAATAATGGCTAATCATAAGTCTTCAAAGAAAAGAATTCGCAGAAATGCGCGCCGTGCCGAGATTAACGGAGCACGTATGAGCCGCATTCGTACATTTATTAAAAAGATCGAGCTTGCCATCGAAGGTGGTGACACTAAAGCTGCTGAAGAAGCGCTGAAAAATGCTCAACCGGAAATTCACCGCGGTGTTTCTAAAGGGGTTCTGCATAAGAATACGGCATCCCGCAAAATTTCGAGATTGTCATCTCGAATCAAGGCTGCAAAGAACGCTGCCTAAAACCTGAAGCGCGAAAACTTAGTAGCCTTCAAAACCTATGAAAATTTAACTCTTTATAGTCCTTCCGCAAAAGCGAGAGGGACAAAAATTCTTCTTAAAAAACAGCACTTTAGAAAAATTTCTTTTTTGCATTTTCATGTTTTGTTCGCGTTGCAATCGATATTTTTTTTAGTGTAGTCTCAATTTTATCGCAGACATCACAGGGAACATTCCAATGTGTTCGATGTAAGGGCATTAATTTCCGTATTAATGCTCCGGGGCATCGTTTATCTGCGACGGGGGGATAACTGCCTCAACCGAGAATTCGAGTTAGAATAAATCGCATTCTGCACGGTGGTTAATACTCAAATAGCTATGAAAAACGCATTGTGAGCCTTGCTCGCAAACCCTTTTTTGCGGCCTTTTTCTAAGCGAATTGTTTTAAAAATTTGTAACACTTAATTTGTTGGAGAGAACAAAAAATGTCAGAAACTGGAGGAAAGTCAGTCGCCCTTATCCGGGGGAACGCCGAGTATCAAGAAGCGTCATTGGAACCAAGCGCAAGCATCATGAAGGTGTGGAAGAAGGTTCATAATGACATGCGTAACGAATTTGGTGAGGCGATTTTCCGCAGTTGGTTAAAACCGTTAAAATTGCAGGCGTTTTATCACGGCACTATGGAAGTGTCCGTACCGACCCGTTTTATGCGTGACTGGATTCAGAATCACTACGCTGAGAGAATTTTGGCAATGTGTGTCGAAGAAAGTGCGAATGGTGACGAAGAAGTAAAGCGTCTACAGATTGTCGTTGTTCAAAATGCAATTCTTGATGACGAACCTGATCAAGAAGCGCCGACAAAGGCCAACCAGAATCAAAAGATCGATGTTTCCGACATTTCCTCTCCTCTTGATGAACGTTTTACCTTTGATACATTTGTTGTTGGTAAGCCGAACGCGTTGGCTCATGCGGCTGCACGCCGAGTCGTTGAAAGTGCGGCTATCCCGTTCAATCCTCTTTTTATCTATGGCGGCGTTGGTCTTGGTAAGACACACTTGATGCATGCAATCGCGCATGCGATCGAGGAACAGACTCCAGAAAAGACAGTGATGTATCTGTCAGCAGAGAAGTTCATGTACCAATTCGTCAAAGCACTCCGTAATGACAGCACGATGACATTCAAGGAACAGTTCCGCAGCGTTGATGTGTTGATGATTGATGACATCCAGTTCATCGCCGGTAAGGAATCTACTCAGGAAGAATTCTTCCATACGTTTAATGCGTTGGTTGACCAGAACAAACAGATCATCATTTCCGCTGACAAAGCGCCGGGCGATCTGAACGGTCTGGATGAGCGTCTTCGTTCCCGTCTTGCATGGGGCTTGGTTGCCGACATTCACCCGACAACTTACGATCTTCGTCTTGGCATTTTGCAAACAAAGCGCGAATTGCTCGGTGCCGAAGTGCCTGATAGCGTGCTTGAATTCTTGGCTCTTAAAGTCACAAGCAACATCCGTGAGCTTGAAGGCGCATTGAACAGAATCGTTGCTCACGCTGACGTTTCACGCCAGGAGATCACTCTGGAAAACACACAGGAAGTGTTGCAAGACCTTCTTCGTGCACATGATCGCCGCATCACAATTGATGAAATTCAGCGCAAAGTTGCCGAGCATTACAATTTGCGTATGGCCGATATGCATTCCGCACGTCGTGCGCGTAATGTTGCACGCCCACGTCAGGTTGCGATGTATCTGGCGAAGCAATTAACGGCGCGTTCGTTGCCTGAAATCGGACGTAAGTTCGGTGGCCGTGATCACACAACTGTTATGCATGCTGTGCGTAAAGTTGAGGAGTTGATGGAAGACGATGCACAGATCGCACAGGATGTAGATGTAATCCGCCGCGCACTGACAGGCTGATATTCAAAGAATTATAAGGCTTCTGCCAAAGAAAAAACGCGAGGGTTTCTCCTTTCCCCTCGCGTTTTTTAATGAGCGGGTTTTGGAACGGATTATTCGTTCAGGTTATCGCGAATATCTTCGCGTCTGTCGCGTATATCTTCGCGGCGATCTCTCACATTTTCTCTGCGGTCACGTACGTTTTCACGGCGATCGTATACGTCCTCGGCTCTATCGCGAACATCTTCACGCGCGTCTCTGATGTCTTCGCGCTCGTCACGAATATCTTCACGCGCGTCGATTCGGTCTTCGATTTTGTCGCGGCGTCCACCATCATGCATGGCATCACGAATGTCTTCACGCTCGTCGCGGATATCTTCTCTGTGATCGCGCACGTCTTCGCGTTTGTCTCTTACATCCTCACGGCGGTCGCGTACATTTTCTCTACGGTCACGGACATTTTCGCGGTGATCACGTACATCTTCACGGCGATCTCTCACATCTTCTCTTTTGTCACGAACGTCTTCTGCGCGGTCACGAAGATTTTTTCGTGGTTGTGCATCTGCTACCGACAATGCCGCGTCGGTAATGAAAAACGCACCAGCCATTAATGGGATTAAATATAATTTTCTCATGTGGTTCTCTCCTTTAAAAATTCACTTTGAGCAGCTTATTATTCAATGATACGCAGTCACTGTTAAGAACCCTTCTTTTTTGTGTGCAGATAGTTATCGGTACGACCGCAGCGTTAAAGTCCGCATTTTTGGGTGCGCATTTTTTTGTTTTCAATGTTATCCTTAATGCCATGAATTTACGGGATTTTTTCTATTTAAAAGAGGGTGATGTTGATGGGCTTACGGCCGGGCAGGAGGTCGTGACGGTCCGGACGCCGTGGCTGTATCATCTCGTTTGGTATGGGATTTTCTTGATTGTGTTTTGGTCGTGCGTCGGTGTTTATGCGGGGTATCATTATCACGAGATGTTCCCGCCCTCTGTTCCTTCGTTTGTTACGGAATGGTTTGAAGATCTGAGTGGTGAAGCCCCGTATCTGGCTATATGGATCGGTTTCTTCATGCTGATTTTTGTTTTGATGGCGCGGGCGATGTTCAAAAAGTCGCTTAAAAAGCGGGGCTGGCGTGTGAAAGCCATGTCGAAAGGAATTTTTATTCAATTCCGTCCTTTCATGAATCAGGACTTCAGCCCGAATGATGAAACGGTGATGTTTCTTCCGGCAGCTTTGATCTCGGGCATCAGAGAGATTCGTTATTGGGAAAAAAGCGGGTCTAATGAATATACATACCGTAAATTTGTTGAGTTTCAGGTCAAGCGTTTGGAAGTGGAAGAGTTGAAAAGGCGGTTGCAGGAGGAGGGCGAGCGCAAAACCAAAGTTGGTTCGCGATGGAATATGGATACAGTGAAGTTGGGCGAAGATAGCGCTGTGCATGTTGATTTTTCTGGTGTGAAGCCACGGTCAGCCGCGTTCGTGAAGGCGATGGAACGGTGGTACATGACGCAAGAGCCGGTAAAGCTTTCGATGGAGGAAGCGCGGGAAGCGCCTGACGCTATGGAACGTTTAAGAGAAAAAATGGAGAAGCGGCGTAAAAAGCGTAACGAAAAGATTTGAAAGCTAAAAAGCCGCTGCTATAGTCGATCATCATGAATTTAGAAGACGTTAAAGACCTTTATAAGAAACCCTTGTTGGATTTGATTTACGATGCGGCAACGGTTCATCGGGCGAATCACGACCATTACGAAATGCAGATGTGTACGTTGCTGTCGATCAAGACAGGCGGGTGCATGGAAGATTGCAAATATTGTAGTCAGTCGATTCATAACAATGCGGATCTGGAAAAAGAAATCCTGATGAAAACCGATGAGGTTTTGGAGCAGGCGCGCAAAGCCAAAGAAGCGGGATCGACCCGTTTTTGTATGGGCGCTGCGTGGCCGCGTGTTTTGGATGGGCGTGCGTTTGACCGTGTTTGTGACATGGTTAAGGGCGTTTCGGACATGGGTATGGAAGCGTGTTGCACGCTTGGTATGCTGACCGAGGAGCAGGCCGTGAAGCTTAAGGAAGCGGGTCTGACAGCGTATAACCACAACCTGGATACCTCAGAAGAATATTACGAGAAGATTATCTCTACCCGTACATATCAGGACCGTCTTGATACGCTCGCCAATGTGGCGAAAGCTGGAATCTCCGCATGTTGCGGTGGTATTCTGGGTATGGGTGAGACGGAAGATGACCGTATCAAATTGCTTCATACTTTATCGAATCTCGATCCGCAGCCCGAATCGGTGCCGATCAATATGTTGGTTCCTGTCAAAGGGACGCCGCTTGAGAATGTCGAGATGCTCGATATTTTTGAATGGATCCGTTGTATCGCCGTTGCGCGTATTTTGATGCCGAAATCGATGGTGCGTTTAAGCGCAGGGCGTTTGGAAATTTCGAAAGAAGCACAAGCCATGGCTTTCATGGCCGGAGCAAATGCGATCTTTACCGGCGAGAAGTTGTTGACGACGCCGAACCCTGAAAAAGATTTCGATTATGAGCTTTTGGGTGAGTTGGGTATGAAACCCAGAGAGCCTTACAAAGACGGGTCAAATACGGGTAATGCGGTTGCGGCGCAGGGCGGATGTGGCAAGCCAGGTGGCTGTGGCTGCGCTGCGCAGGAAGCAGCCTGATCTAGTCAAGGTACTGTAATTTCAGTAAAAATTTCGAATTTTTGACGATTCTTGTGATATATGGTGTAATGGTAATTGAACAATGTTCAATAAATGGAGCTGCGTATGAAGATCAGATTTTTAGTCGTTAGTGTTTTTGTTTTTAGCCTGAGTTTTGTGTCTATACCGAATTCGGCACAGGCGGGTGTTACAGGAAATTCGATGCTGTCTTTGGGGGATGTTTGGGATTGTACTGACCCGCGTGAATTACTGAGCGGTTGTTTAAAACCAGAAAAGCAAAAGCCGAAACCACAATATAATCCCTCTGCCTATTCCTTGCGGGTAAAGGCATATCAGCGACGAACAAAATCTTATTCTATCGGAATGAAAAAACCGTCACGGTCGGTTCGTGATAAACGCGTAGAGTAGCCTTAGGCGGCTTACGGAGATATTGTCTGCATCGGCAGAATGCTTTAATGCTAGGGAATGCATAATTTCAAGATGAAGCTCGCGCAGTTAGAGGCGCAGAACCGTTTGCGGTCCTTAAGATTGCCGTGCGGTATTGATCTGACTTCCAACGATTATCTGGGCTTTGCCAACCATCCGAAATTAAAAGAGGCGGCGATTACGTTTTTGCAAAAGGAAACAGGTGTCGGCGCGGGCGGATCGCGTCTTTTACGTGGGCATACGGCGGCTCATCAGGCGTTAGAAGATTTCGCGGCTTACTTTTTTGCCGCCCCTAAAACGCTGTATTTCTCATCAGGCTTTCAGGCCAATAGCGCGATTTTTCAGGCTTTGCCCTCGCGGCACGATACGATCATTTTTGATGAGTTGGTACATGCGAGT
The DNA here is from genome assembly GCA_964562515.1 of uncultured Micavibrio sp. Lineage (GTDB taxonomy): Bacteria > Pseudomonadota > Alphaproteobacteria > Micavibrionales > Micavibrionaceae > TMED27. Next base: position 1,245 of record CAZLTT010000028.1, on the reverse strand, counting down.
GCGCGTGAGGCCATTCAGAATTCACATGCGCGCAGAATTAAGGCCGAGCACAATGATCTGGTTAGTTTCGAGAATGCTTTGAAGGAAGCAAAAGCGTCGGAGCGCGCGCAAATCTGGATTGCGGTTGAGAGTATCTATTCGATGGATGGGGATGCCGCGCCTTTGAAAGAGCTCTACGATCTGGCTGAAATCTACGATGCGATATTGATTGTCGACGAGGCGCATGGCAGCGGTGTTTGCGGGCCAACAGGGCGCGGTTTATCGGAAGAGTTGATCGCGGAAAACGGCTATGAGCGTATCGTTACGTTGCATACATGCGGGAAGGCGATCGGCGTTGCCGGTGGTTTGTTGTGTGCGGAAGCGGAGATTGTCGATATGTTGGTTAACTCCGCACGGGCATTTATTTATTCGACAGCGCCGATGCCGTTGCAGGCGTTTCTGGTGCAAAAGTCACTTGAATTGGTGGACTCGATCGAGGGGCATGAAGCCCGCGTTAAATTGCAGAGCCTGAATAAAAAAGCGCAAAGCCTGTTTGATGGCGCAGGTACGCATATTGTGCCGATTATTATTGGCGATGATGAAACGTGCGTGAATGTGGCCGAACATTTGCAGAAAGATGGATTTGATATTCGTGCAATCCGTCCCCCGACAGTGCCCGAAGGCAGCGCGCGTTTGCGTTTATCGCTGAGTGCGGCTTTGGATGAAGGCACGCTTGATGATTTTGCGCAGAGCTATTTTGATATTCAGAAAAAGAGGGCGGCATGAGCCATTTTATTATCAGCGGTACGGATACAAATATCGGTAAGACCGTTGTCGCGGCGATGTTGACGCAGGCATTGGGTGCGACATATTGGAAACCGATCCAGTCGGGGATCGAGGGCGGCGTTGATACCAAGGCCGTGCAGAAGATGACGGGTTTGCCGAATGAACGGTTTTTGCCCGAACAATATGTATTTACCGAGCCGCTTTCCCCGCACCGTGCGGCGGAATTGGACCATACCGAAGTGGACGTTGATTCCTTGCAACTCCCCGAGACGGATCAGCGCCTTATCATTGAAGGTGCAGGTGGTTTAATGGTGCCGTTGACGCGCAAGAACCTGCTGATCAATTTGTTCAAAAGCTGGCAGGTTCCGGTGATTCTTGTGGCGCGCACGGGCTTGGGTACGATTAACCATACGCTGCTATCGCTTGAAGCCTTATGGAGTCGTGAAATTCCCGTGCACGGGATTATTTTTGTCGGCGATG